>JBGSTK010000130.1:0-13376 GCA_041736565.1 Phycisphaeraceae bacterium
CCGCATCAGGGCTGCGCGACGCGCCCGCCTCGTGGCGCAGGCTGCGGGTCTGGCACCGGGCAAGCGGGTGCTGGAAGTCGGCTGCGGAACCGGCACGTTCACCGAACAATGGGCCCCCTCCGGCGCGGAGCTGATCGCCACCGACCTCTCACCCGAACTCATCGCCATCGCCCGTCAACGCTGTGCGGATGCGGGGTATGTCACCTTCGCCGCACTCTCCTACGAACACTGCGCAGAGCGTGGCCCGTTCGATGCCGTCATCGGCTCGTCAGTGCTGCATCACTTGGAGATGGACGTCGCCGTCAAACGGATATTCGCCATGCTCAAGCCCGGGGGCGTGCTGGCTTTCGCTGAGCCCAACATGCTCAATCCTCAGATCGCCATTCAGAAAAACGTCGGCTGGATCAAACGCCGCCTCGGCGATTCGCCTGATGAGTCCGCGGTGCTGGCCTCACGCATGCGACGATGGCTCAGCGAGGCGGGCTTTGAAAAGATCAGCATCACCCCCTTTGATTGGCTCCACCCTCGAACTCCGCCGCCACTGATCCCGCTGGTCGCTGGCTGCGGGTCGATCATCGAACGCATCCCGGGCCTGCGCTGGTTCAGCGGCTCAGTCCTGATACGGGCGTCAAAACCATGATGCGACAACGTCAAGAAAAAAAATCGCCACCGCAACAAGGCGCCGCCAAGTCAGCAACCCCCGGGTCGGCAGCGCCCGCCCAGCCGACGGCGCGCACGCCGCAAACCCCGGCACTGGCCCAGCCCCCTGAAGCACTGGACCAATATCCACGGCGAATGCTGCTGCTGGCCATGCTGCTCCTGACGCTGCTGGCGGTCCTGCCCTACTACGGCGTGGTCCACCAGGACTTCGTCAACTTCGACGATGACCTCTTTGTCTATCAGAACCCCATCGTGCGCAACGGCCTCAACTGGGACGGCATCGTCTGGTCCTTCGGGTTCGTCGGCGACAGCCAGTGGCATCCCCTGATGTGGATGAGCCACATGCTCGATGTGTCGCTCTTTGGCCTCTGGGCAGGCGGCCACAAACTCCACAACCTGGCGCTGCACGTCGGCATCACGCTGCTGCTCTTCACCCTCTTTCGCCGTGCGACGGGCATGACCACCCGCGCCTTTGTGCTCGCAGCCCTCTTTACCGTCCATCCCTTGCGGGTGGAAGTCGTCGCATGGGTCGCGGAACGAAAAGAATTGCTCAGCACATTCTTCGGCCTTCTGACGTTGCTGGCCTATGTCGGTTACGCCCGCCGCCCCGGTTTCGGACGTTATCTGCTGGTGGTGCTGGCGTATGCCTTGACGCTCCTGAGTAAGCCCATGCTCGTCACCCTGCCGGGCGTCATGCTGCTCATGGACGTCTGGCCGCTGGGCCGCATCGATGTGACGCGCTGGCGAACGCAGTTGCCCAAACTCATGCGCCTCATCGCTGAGAAGGCGGTGTTCGTGCCCATGGTTCTCTTTGCCGTCTACGCCACGTTGCAGGTCGTGCTGCGCCACGGTGCCATGGCCAATCCCCCGGAATGGCCCCTTCGCCTCAGCAGCGCCGCGGTGGCTTACTGCTGGTACATCTGGAAGCTTTTTGCCCCGACCGACCTCACCATTCTCTACCTCTGGCGTTGGGATTGGCCTCTGGGTCTGGTGCTGAGTTGCCTGGCGGGACTGGTCTTCGTCACCTGGCTGGTGCTGCGATTATTGCCGGTCAAGCCCTACCTCGCAGTCGGTTGGCTGTGGTTCCTCGGTGTGCTCGTGCCCGTCATCGGTCTAGTTCAGGCGGGCTCCCAGTCCTATGCCGACCGCTACAGCTACGTGTCCCACATCGGCCTGTTGATCATCCTGGTCTGGGGTCTCGCCGAGTTGTCGCGAAATGTCGAAATCAAGCGACGCATCCTCATCACCATCACCGCTGCATCGCTGCTGGTGCTCGTGGCCATCAGTTGGCTCCAGACGAGCTACTGGTACAACAGCATCACGCTCTGGACCCACGCCCTGGATGTCGATCCCGCCAACGCCACGGGGCAGAGCAACCTTGGCCTCGCCTACCTTCAGGCCGGTGATCGCCACAAAGCCATCTACCATTTCGAAGAGGCGCTGCGAACGCGTCCGGGCGTCTACGAAGCCTCCATGAACCTGGCGAGCATGTACATCGACGCCGGCGACTACAGGGGCGCGGTGCGCTGGTATCAACAGGCCGCGAAGTTCAACCCCGACAAGACCGGCCCGTACTACGGTCTGGGCATCGTACTGCTGCACCTGGAAAATTTCCCCGGTGCCCTGGAAGCCTTTGGGATGGTCATCGAGCTAACGCCGCGCGACGCCAAGGGCTACTACGGCCGGGGCGTCGCCCTCATGAAAATGGGACGCGATCAGGCGGCGCGCGACGCCTTGGCAAAAGCGGTGGAACTCTGGCCGACCAATTTCGACTACCAGCGTGAGTTGGGCCTGGCCTATCAACGCCTCAAGCAGCCCGGACAGGCTGCAATTCACCTGTCGGAAGCGCTGCGGTTGAATCCCGCCGATGACACGGCACGCAAGGCGCTGCAGGAAGTGGAGTCCGAAGTCAGGTAGCCGCGCCACGTGTCGAAACCTTTGCCAGTCCGCCCCTTACCTTCGCGGCTTAGTCCCTTACCTTCTGCGAGAAGTCCTTTACTTACGCGGTGATGTCGTGGGTTATCGGGACGGCATGCCTGTGCGCTTTGGGGCGGTCGTGAGATTTGTAGCGATTGCGCTAATCTTGCGGTTTGAAATTGGCGATGGATCAATGGGCGATGCGACTATCCGGGTGTTCCGAGTGGCACATCGCTGAAAACCGGGGGCACCACTTGGCGTCCCCAGGAGAACAAGCCATGCCAAATGGCTATTTGCCGGTTCGCGAGTTGGATTTGTTGACCTGGAGCAAGGAGCTGTCTACCAAGTTGTTAGCGTCGCCAGAGTACTATGGGGTTACGGCCCTACAGGCGAACGCTTATGACGAGGTGCAGGTCGCGTTTGCCAGTGCCTACGCTGTGGCCCATGATCCGACGACGCGGATCAAAGCGAATCTCGTGGCCAAGAACAACACGAAAAAGGCGTTGATCGATGCCACCCGGCCGTTGGTGGCCTTTCTGCAGGCTTCGCCTGTGATGACCGACGAGAAGCGTGGGATGCTGGGTATTCCCATTCGTGATCGTGAGCCGACGCCGGTGCCGGTGCCCTCGGAGCATCCCGAGTTGACAGTGGTGGCGGTGATGAGTCGGACGATCAGGATCAAGCTTCGTTCCACTTCCAGCGAGGGTCGGGGACGGCCCGCTGGCGTCGCGGGCGCGACGGTCTACTACGCGGTGGGCGAAAGCTTCCCGCAGGAGATCGAGGGCTGGATGTTTAAGGGCAACGTCTCGGTCACGACGTTTGACCTGACAATTCCGGTGACGGTGCCCGGCGGGTCTAAGGTGTGGTTGGCTGCGGCTTGGTACAACGCCAAAGCGCAGTCTGGCCCGGCGTGCCAGCCTGTGGAGACGGCCATCGCTGGCGGTCTGGCCCAGGCGGCGTGATAGGTTTGCATTAACCGATGGGCGCGCCTAACGGCGCGCCCATCGCTTTGGACTGATAGATGAGGCCCTTGACTCCCACTCCCGCGACTCGCGGCGGAGGGCAGGGTCGGGGTTGGGGTGGGGGTGCTTCATCAATGGATCGCCCTTGCAGCCATGCCCCCGCCCAGCCTTCCCCGGGCTGGCGACGTGGGAGAGGGCAGGAACGCCCGGGGAAATGGGCAGCCCCCGACAGCCGCGTCCATTCGGCCCGATTGCGCCAGGGCAATACGCAGCTTGTTGTGCAGGACCGGGACCATGAGCGGAGGATGAAACCATGGCAGATAAGCTATGATTTGCTTAACCAAAAAAAGAACCAGTCGCCGTTAAGCGACTGGTTCTTTTACTACAGTTCATACCCAAGACTTAGCCGGTGGTAAGCCGGTTGGGATCTTGATTAGGGTAGGTATTCGAACATAGCGCTGGACGTCGCGACCAAAGTGGAACCGGTGGAGCCGCCAGCGGCGACGGCGAACAGGTTGTCATTGGTGTTAACCGTCGAGCCGTATTTAGTCGAGGGCATGGTTGCGCTGGTCATGAACTCCACGTGGTTGTCGTTCCAGCCCACGCTGCCGCGCCAATCGCTGGGGTTGCCGTCAGGGTCGGTCGTGGTGCTGACGTGGATGCTCGACTCGTTGAGATCGCCTTCCTTGCGGCGGTCGCCCATCACAGCGGCCTGAGTGTTGGTCGTGGCCTTCCACTCAGAGTCACGGCCGGAGTCTGTGGTCGTGCCGCTGATCTGAAGCATGGCGTAGGAGAAGTGAGCCGTGGTTACTGCGCCGGTGGTGGCGGGAGCGGTCTTGTTCTTAGTTTCCGACGGGCTGCGCATGTATTCCGGCGTAAAGAAGTTGCCGTTGAGCAGGATGGCGAATCGGTTGGCCGGGTCCTGCGCAGTACCCGATGCTGACGACACAGAGTAGGTGTTGTTGGTTGTGCTTGCAGCCACGGACGCGATGCCGCTGCCGCCGGAGCTGGACAGACCGGGGTAGTACTCGTTGTTGCCCTGGGCATACAGGATGGCACCTTGGATGATACCGCGGACCTGGGTGCTGTTTTGCATCTGGCGGGCGGTGCGACGAGCAGCGCCAAGTGCCGGCAGCAGAATGCCGATCAACAGGGCGATGATCGAGATAACGACCAGAAGTTCGATCAGAGTGAACGCTTGTTTGCGAGTCATGGCAGAAACTCCTAACGGGGGTTGCGAGACATTTGCGTAGGCTTGGGTTTTCGCAATCGCTGGTTCCGCCGAGATCGCCCCAGGATAATTCCGCAGGATCGAGGGAACGTCCCATCGAAGTGCGGCGACAAGTCGGATAAAAGATGCCGATTGCGGTCGAAGCGGTCAGTCGAGGCGAAAATTTGGGCCTTACGCGGGTTACGACACATACAGCCGAGGTGAACTTTTCACCTCAAGTCGCTGGTGTAGTTATCAAAGTGGAGAAGAAATAGTTCTAATTCTAATCTCATCAGATCCACCCTTACTTGGCCAGAAGAGACAGCCCCTAGCTGGCGGGCAGATGGGTGGGCGACTCGGGGTCTGGCGGGCGAATCGAATGATTCGTTAATAGAAGCCGATAATACCGTGATAATCCGGCCTGCCAGGCACTGGGGTCGCTGCCCCGCCGTTTCTTTGACGGCATCCATATTCTACAAGGATTCCATCTGATGTCAAGAGGGGTAAACCTTACAGAGGCGACATTCACAAGTTTTGCACGTCGGGCTTGGCGGCGCCAATGTTAATCTGGGGGATTTGACAGGGAGGCACGCGGGGCGCTACGGGGACGGGGTGAGTCGCTCAATCCCTCCGGGGCGAAGCTCGTCAAGCGGCTGCGGGTATGATCCCAACATGGCTGACTTCCCCACCCAACGGTTGCGGCGACTGCGACGGTCTGAGGCCATTCGCGATGCGGTGGCGGATGTGCGGCTTGATGCGGGCATGTTGATTCAGCCCGTGTTTGTCACGGCTGACGCTGCAATTCGTGAGGTGGCGTCCATGCCGGGCGTGCGACAGTGGCCGGTGTCGGCGGCGCTAGAGGCCATCGGTCGATGGCATCAGGCGGGTCTGCGGCAGTTTCTGCTCTTCGGTGTCACGCCGCCGGATCGAAAAGACGCCCGGGGCTCCTTCGCCGCCGACGCGATGGCGCCGGTCAATGACCTCATGACTCAGGTGCGAAAGGCGGGCCTGGACGTGGTGCTCTACGCCGACCTGTGCCTCTGCGAGTACACGGACCACGGCCACTGCGGGATGTTGGAAGCCCACGGGCAAGCGGCGGTCGGCGATACGTCGGGGCAGCCCCCGGGAGGGAGGGGGGGCTTGGTGGACAATGATGCAACGCTTGCGCTATTGGGGCAGGTGGCCACGATGCAGGCTCGTTGTGGTGCGGATGTGGTGGCACCCTCGGGCATGATGGACGGGCAGGTCGCAGCCGTCCGCGCCGCGTTGGATCAGGCGGGCTTTGGCCACACGGCGATCATGAGCTACAGCGTGAAGTACGCGTCGAGTCTCTACGGCCCGTTCCGCGAAGCGGGGCAGGGCGGCATGACCTTTGGCGATCGTCGCGGGTATCAGATGGACTACCGCCGATCACGTGAGTGGCGCAGCGAGTTGCGGGCTGACCTGAAGCAGGGGGCGGACATGGTCATGGTCAAACCCGCTGCGACCTATTTGGACATCGTTCACCAAGTGCGGCAAGCGTGCGATGTTCCGGTGGTGGCCTATCACGTCAGCGGCGAGTATGCGATGCTCCACGCAGCGGCCCAGCGGGGCTGGGTGGATCTCAAGGCAGCGGCACTGGAGACGACTTGGGCCATTCGCCGTGCGGGTGCGGATTTGATCGTGACGTACTTCGCCCCTGATCTTGTGGAGTGGCTTAAGGACTGAGGCGGTCGTGGCATCGCGACCGCGGCGCGATTACCGGGCGCTGTTACTCGGCTTGACCCGCCAGCAACGCTTCAAGCGTATCAAGGTCGATGAGGTCAGCCTGCGTGATCGGCTGGCGCACGCGTTCCTCATTCGCAGCATTTTCAAGCGTAAACGGCCCGGTGCGTGTCCGGCGTAACGCTGCCAAGTGTCCACCCGTGCCCAGAACGACGCCTAGATCGCGCGCCAAACTGCGGATGTAAGTGCCCTTGCCGCAGGTGATGCGCAACGACACCAGCGGCCAGGCGAAATCAAGCAGATCGATGGCATCAATGCGAACGGTGCGCGGTGCAATGACCACAGGTTTACCTGCCCGCGCGAGTTTGTAGGCACGCTTGCCCCCGACATGCACGGCACTGAAATTAGGCGGCGTCTGCTGAATGTGGCCGACGAACGTGGCCAAAGCCGCTCGCAAGCGTGCCTCATCGGGAGGCTCGGCGACGGCGACCTCCTGACGCTCACCTTCGCGGTCATCCGTGGCGGTGAAGGCGGAAAGATCGACGGCCGCCTCGTATTCCTTGCCCAAGTCCATGAGCCGAGGCACCCAGCGCGTGGCTTTGCCCAGGCAGCAGATCACCACCCCTGTCGCCAGCGGATCAAGCGTCCCGGCATGGCCCGTCTTAACGCCCCCCGCAGCACGACGAACGTAACGCACCACCGTCATCGAACTCCAGTGCAGGGGCTTGTCAACAACGATCAGGCCGGTCATTTCAACTCCATGCCCCAGCCTGTCAGGCCAACTGGCGTTTGAGACTCCGCGCGGCAATCTCTAGACTATTACACCGGCTCGCGCCGGCGTGCACCTGGAGCGGTGTCCGAGTGGCTGAAGGAACTCGATTGGAAATCGTGTGTAGGGGTAACTCTACCGTGGGTTCGAATCCCACCCGCTCCGCTTTGTTGATCGCAGTGGGATAATCATCTTACCGTAGCCCGCCGCATTCTGGACGGTTCGGATGCCTACACGTGGGAGATGCCCCGCACGGGCTCGAAGCTCTGAAAGTTAATCGCAGCGACCACGCACAGATGTCGAGGCTCCCGGCTTCGCAGCGGTGCCTTGGTCTTCACCGTGGAGCAACTCACTGCCCTCTGGCGGCATGCCACCGACACCGATCGACTCTTTGTTCTGGCTTGGCCTTAACGCGGCGATGTCGCACGCGGAGATCACCAGCCTGCGGACGATGAAGTGGAATCGGCGACCCAGACCATCAAACGCATTCGCGGCAAGTCGGGGGTCTATGGCGAGTTTGCCCTCTGGCCGGAGACCCAGGCTGCGCTCGCCTGGTGGCGCCAATATTCAACGACCTCCAGCGATCTGGTGCTGACCAACGCAGCAGGTCGGGCCTTCACGCGGCAACGAATCGCCAACCAGTGGGCGGCGCCAAGCCGGCCCAACGCAAGTTGGGCCAGATGCTCGGTAAGCCATTCCCCCTCGGTGGCCAGTGCCTCACTGCGACGTTGATATGGCCCCAACAGTGGCCCGCCCACGGGTGACAGGTCAGCCTGCCAGCGGTCACCCACGGAATCGACAGCTGGCAAGGCCGACCAAAAACGCTGGTCAGACGAGAGCGGGTTGAACGGGGCACCATGGGTGCCAATCCCATGATCCTTGCAACGGCATCGTGCCGCCAACTCGCTGTAGCGGAGCGTTGGCTCATCAACATAAGAAAGCACACTGGTCCAAGCTCCGAGCAATACGCCCTCATGCTGGTGGATGAGGGTTCCGTTGCCTCCCTCTGTTCGGCGCACCGCAAATGGGTGGCCCCAACTCGGCGGACGTTCGTGGCGACTCAGCAGTGCCTGAGGGTCTACATCGGGGCCAGTAACAACCGAGAGACCTCGTGCCCGTGGGGGAATGTTTCAAGCATGACCGACCGGTTCGACGCTTCGCACCACCGCGATGCCATCGGTCCAGAAGGCGAGGACTTAATTGCGGTCGGACGCAGGCAACTCGTGTCTTAAGCTCCTTGACCACTAGTGCCGCACAGCCCGGCCGGTAACGGGCTTTGGGGCGGCCAGCCCGGCCTGCTGCCATAGGCGGTTCATCACGTCGGCGATCTCGTCGGCGGCGGCGGCGGGATTCTCGGCGGCGATCGCGTTGAGACGCTTGCTAAACGGCTCGGGCGTGATCGGGCCATCGTAACCCAGTGCATCCAACTTCCGCAGCAACGCTGCCAGGTCAATCACGCCAGTCTCCAGCGGAACGCGCCGGTCGTCATCCACGTACTCATCCATGCTCAGCCCTACCGGAGCGTCAGCGATATGCACGTTCACCACAGCCTTGGGATCGATCGTATCGAGAATGTCGGGCGTGTCGCCGGACGTGTAAAGGTGCCAGGCGTCGAGCAGCAGGCCGACGTTGCCCGTGCCGATGCGGTCGGCCAGTTCCATCTGCGTGCTGACGTTGTGCACGAACGTGTAACGTTTGCCTCGACGCAGATTGCGGGGCCCCATGAACTCCATGCCGAAGTCGATGTCGTATGCCGCGAGGATCGCCGTCAGTGGCCGGAGTCGCATGGCGTGCCACTGAAGGTTCTCCTGGTAATCGCGATCATTGGATGCGGATCCGAAATAGGTCGAGGACCGAGTACAACCCAAAGCGCGGCTGATCTCGGCAAACCTCGGCATATCTGCAATCAGACCGCGCCACTCCTCCTCGCTCTTCTTCCAGTCGTTGGGCATGATCCAGTTAGCCGCTCGCAGGCCACTGCCTTCAAAAAGCGATCGGCAATAGTCGATGCCTTTACTTTCGGCCAACTTCTTCATCTCGATAATGTTGACGTCCACGCCGCCGAAGTTCATCCGCTGCGCCATAGCAATCGCATCTTGAGGCGGGAGGTTGTGGATGCCGATCATGCCGGGAAAAAGATTCTTGAACATGGTGTATTTCCGTGGCTGACAAACTAAGGGTGTGCTTTGATGCGCGACGCAACTGAGTCTGTACTTCCGTGGATGAAAATCGTCGGATCGATCCTCAGCCGTTGGCGAAGACCAATCGATTACGCTGCGTGCTAGGCAATTCGACGCGGCAACCGCCGTCCATGCTGTCGATCCCTGCAAACGCCAACTCATTGATCGCCTGCCAATGGGTATCAGTGCAGTGCGGCGACGACCCGCCGTCGAGATAGTCAGCAATCTGCTGATACGCGTTGGCGAACGGGCTGATGCGTGCATCGATACCCATATCCTCGACCGAACTGACCTCCTTGCCCACTCGAACAATGGGAGGCGTGTACATGCCGCTGCGAACAAAGCCATTGTCGCCATGGACATCGCAGTAGAACACGCCGTGCTCGCCCGCACCGCCATGCAGCACGCCAGTCACGCCGTTGGCATACTCCACCACCGCGAGGCTCAGCGTCGGGTCGGGCTCGTAGCCATCGGGCACCGTGGCGGTCTTGCGGCCGCGGGCATACACGGCAAGTGGCTCATAGCCCGCGAACTGGCTCATAGCATCCAGGCCGTGGCATGAAGCCGAAAGGTACGCCGGATCGCTGTAGCCGATGACGCGACGAACCGGACCGATCAATCCATCGGCCACGAGTTGCTGCAGCCGCAGATTCACCGGCGACCAGTGCCGCGAGTAGCTGACGGTGATGGCAATGCCCGCCCGCTTCGCATCCGCAACCAACTCATCAGCCTCGGCCAACGAACAGGTCGGCGGCTTCTCCAAAAAGATATGCCGGGGCCCGGCAGCGATGATGGACTTCATCAACCTGAAGTGATGAGGTCCGCGCACACAGAGGCTGACGATGTCGCATCGCTGTGCGTCCCACAGCGCCTCGAAGCTGTCATAGACGCCGTAGTCGCCCATTGCCTTGCCCCATTTCAGAGCGTAGCGATCGACGCTTTCCGGCGACGGGTCGGCCACAGCCGTCAGTCGAACACGCGGACAATGGAGCAGCCCGGTCGAATGACAATAGGACGCCGGATCATCGGGCTTGCCATAGCCGCTGGCGATGCGACCTAGCCCGATCAGGGCGACGGAGTAAACCTCAGATGATACGGTCATGAACACCTCATGGAAACGGGAAGCTGATCACTCCGCCTGATCGGTGACAGTCTAAAGGTAGCCGATATCGAACGGCATGGAGCCACGCCCACGCGAATCATCACCAATCCTTGTTACGGGCTTTTGCCTGGGGTGATCGGCTGGCTCACGAATAGCGGGACCATGCTGCCGTGGCCGCGGCGGTAGGCCTGACCGTGCTTGAGCAGGCTCGCCTGACCGCCGTGGGTCTGCCGCACAATATGAAACGGCTGCTGGCGGATGACCCACTCACCGACGGTGAAAGACAGCGAGCTGTTGTCGTTGTGGAACATGACCTTTTCCGGGTCGCCCGCTTTGTTGGCGTAGACGAAGCCGCCCACGAATTCGGATCGGCCGCCCGCTTCGACGCGGTGGACGCTGGTGTCGGTTTCCGTTTTGATGCCCAGCACCCACAATTCGCCGCCACGGTTGAGGCTCTTGGGTTCGTGCCAGTTCTCGATATTGAGTTGCCGAGCCCAGGCACGTGTCCCCGGCTGCAGTTCCAAGTAGCCCGCCACAATGTCTTCAATAAACAACTCCCCAGCACCTTGTTCCACGGTGATCTTCTGGGCAAACAAGTTGCGAATCACCAGCGTTCGATCACTGCGATGGACGAAGCTCGTGCCGGTGTAAGACAGGTCAAAGCGCTCGATAACCACGACCGGCGAAGCACCATCTTCTATGAAGAACGTTGGGAACCATTCGGAGTCCGGCGGGAACTCGCCCGGGACATTGGTCTTTGCCATCGGCTTTTCCAGGCTGCGTTCGAGGCCGATGATCCGCTGCACGTTGCCCCGCACATGGATATCACTGAAGAGCCCGATCTTCTGATCGGCGGGGAAGTAGATCGTCTTGGCGCCTGAGTCGAT
The DNA here is from genome assembly GCA_041736565.1 of Phycisphaeraceae bacterium. Lineage (GTDB taxonomy): Bacteria > Planctomycetota > Phycisphaerae > Phycisphaerales > Phycisphaeraceae > JBBDMX01. Next base: position 11,392 of record JBGSTK010000130.1, read on the forward strand.
TGCCGCCTGCACCGCCGGGGACCAATCCATCTTGGCATTGGGCTGGTCGCCGTCCGTGTTGCCCGTGGACTTCTCCACCGCGCGATCCTTGAAGTCGGCGACGTTCGCCCAGTTCTTTGGCGGGTCGTACTCCAGCGCGGGCGCATCCTTGATCGGCAATCCAAGCGATCGCCGGGGCGTGCCTTCCCTCAACGTAAGCACCTCATGCGAGACGAACTCTTCGACATTGGGCCCGGCGGTGTTCTGCTTCGTTCCGGCAATGCTTTCTATCGCCATGCCGTAACCGCTCGTCTGGATGTTACGTGCGAACATGCCCGACTCGTTGCGGATGGCCGGGTGCTGGTTTGCATCGCCGGTGCCTTGCAGTTCACTGTCGATGATGGCGGTGAGACTGGACCCGCCCTTGTTGTGGTAAGCCACGACAGCGTTCTCGCTTCGCAGGCCGCGCAGCGAGATGCACTGCCCCGCATTGAGCCAGCCGACCTGACGCTGATGGCGCAGCGTGATGTGCTCCGCGGTAACACTGTTGACCGAATGGATGGTGCTGATGCCGACGTCGAATCCCTCGACGGTCACCCGCTGAATCAGGCAAGGGCCCTGTTCATCGCTGTAGCCTAAGTCAAGGCCGATGTGGCCGAGCCGGTCAGGATCGGACGAGCGGATGGTCAGGTCGAACACGCCGCCCTGATTGTTGGCCATGAACTGGAGTCCGATCGCGCCCGGATTGCCCTTGCCCGCGTCGAGCGTCAAATTGCGCAGCGAATTGCGGAACCGCTGTGCCGGAGCCTTGCCGGTCCAGATCATCGGCTGCGGTTCCTCGGCGTTCTGGAACCCGGGACAAATGTCCAGCAATTTGATGACCACACCCTCCTGGCTTTGGCCTTCGAGCACGGTGCGCGTCTGTCTGCCTGTCCACTTTAACGTCCTGGTGATGATGTACGTGCCGTTGGGCACATAAATCAGTCGTGAGCTTTCCAGCGCCATCTGAAACGCGGCGGTGTCATCGTGCTTGCCATCCCCCACAGCCCCGAAAGCCTTGACGTTGCGAACATTGCTGGCGGGCGGGTACACAACATCGCCCTGTTTGTAGTCGTTCATCACCTGCTCATTGACGGCGAACATCTGCTCAACCGTGGGACTGGGGTTACCGGAAGCTACAGCCGAGGTGAGTCCGACGAGACTGATGGCAAGTCGCAAGAACATTGGTCTAAAGCCTTTTCATGTATGGAATGCAAATCAAAGAATTATCCGTGCGCCAAGTACGCCACGACCGGAGCGTCAACGACCGACCCACAGTCCTGTGCCCGGCTGGATGTTGGCAAACTCATCGAACGTGATGGATCGGATACTGTTGTCCACCGACCCGATGTTGAAGCTCGTGTTGAGGTGTCGGGCGCCCAGTTCGAATGACGCGTGGAAGCTGTAGCCGTAATAGGTACGCCACATGAGCAGTCGCCGCGCCGGCTGGTTGGCGGCGCTCACACCTTGAACGTTGCCACTGAACTTGTCGTAGAACAACAGGTGCCCTGAGTTGAGAGTTGAGAGGCGGCGAGGCGGATCAATATTGAAGGGCTGCTGGCTGACGGCGTACCCGCTGACGCCGTAGCTCACCAACTCAATGTCAGGGCGCGGCCGCCAGGTTGCCGGCTCGGCGATGAACACCTCATTGTCCACGTCGGAGGGGCACCGCATCACCCGAGGCATGACCATCGGCGGGTATCCGCCCAAAGTGTAGTCGCCCAGATACCCGGTGCCCCCATTGCCCGGTGCCTTCACAAACATCTCAGGCCAACCTTGGTGGGGCGTGGCGCTGGTGCCATAGCCGAAGATCATCGCGTCCTGATGGTCGGTGGCGTAGGTGATGGCCAACAGGGAGAGTTGCCGCATCCCTGACACGCAGACCACCTGCCTGGCCGCTTCACGGGCGTTACGCAAGGCGGGCAATAGCAGCGCGATCAGCAGCGCGATGATGGAAATCACCACTA
>JBGSTK010000190.1:0-66559 GCA_041736565.1 Phycisphaeraceae bacterium
CAATCACTCACGGCTGCGCGTAACACAGCGCGGAAGAATCTCCTTGACTATGCCCGCATGATCTATGCTTCCGTGCAGAAGAACACGGAGATCAGCGATGCGGACAAGATACTGCTGGGCGTGCATATCATCGGGCGGCCATCTGCGGTGAAGCCGCCTGCGGTGGCACCTGCTACGACGATTAGGAAAGTCGCGGGCCAGACTGTGACGGTGAGTATTTTCGATCCCACATCCAGCACGAAGCGCAGGAAGGTCAAGGATGCGATTGGTGCATGGGTGTACAGCTACGTGGGCGAGAAATATCCCGCTGACCTGGCGCTGTGGCAGTTTGAGGGCACTGCCGGCAAACACACCTTCGATGTGACCGTCCGCAACGCCCCGGCTGGTGCGCGGGTCTGGCTGTGCGCGAGGTGGGTGACGCGCAGGGGTGAGACCGGGCCGATGAGCATGCCGATCTCCACCTATCTGCAGTGCGGCGGCGTGACAGTCCAGTCAGACTTGAAGCTGGCGGCGTGAGGTTTTTGCGGCGCGTGGCGTGCATCGCGCGGGTGACCAATGCGTGGCAGGCGTATGGAATGAACGCGAAGCCGCGATGGCGCGAAGGAAGGCAGAAAGCGGGGAGGAACCACAAAGGACACAAAGGCCACGAAGGTTACAAGACCTGAATGGACTTGCCGACATTCGGTGGCGTGGCGCGGGATGTTCAACGCCTTGCGCTGGCGACGCGTAGACATCGGGGCATCGTATTGCGGTCACGCATCACTGGTGCTCCGACTGTGGCACGCAGAGCCTTTGCCGCAGCCACCCGCCGGTGGTCAGGGCACTTCACCAGAAACGCCAAAACGGTTTCTTCTGAGGTGGCTCCCCGATCTCAATACGGTCGATCTTAGCCTCATGTGGTAAGTCTTTCGTGTGCTTATGTATCTGGCCTGCGACGGAAAAGTGGACCGCGATGTCGGTGACTTCGATGTTGTCCGCATCGACTTGACCACCGAGAATCGGCGGCACCTTAAAGCTCAGGCACTCGTTGAGGTTCGGATTCACGCCGAGAGCGGACTGGCCCTGAACGATATCGGGAAGGAACCACTTCTCAATGTTCTGCGACTCAGCAATCGCCGCTTGAAACTTGTCGAGCGATGCGGACACCTGATCGACTGACCCTTCTGTGACATTCAACCAGAGGATGGCACCATCGCTCAGACGACGCACGAACGCATCGCCCATCTTGGTGATGACGACCAGTTCTACGTCGTCTGGTAGAAGCCAACGCCAGTCGGCGAGCAATTGCTCGATCGAGTACGTCGTCTTCGTGGCGAGTTGCATGCCGGAAGTGCCCAACAGTAATTATCGACCCGCCTAACATCCCAAGCCCACCTCGAGAGTCGTATCACACGCCCGCAAACGCGGGAGACGGTTGTTCGCAAGTTCATGTGAACACGAGGCGTTCATACCTGATTCGTTCTTCGTCAGGATGATGAGGCGGGCTCAGCATAACATCCTCGCTTACAGGCTGTCCATCGGGCTGCCAACGCCTGTGGGGCAGGGGGGGGCAGGCTCGCTGGTGCTGCGGCGAGGTTGCTTTTTGACTTTTACCCCCCGTCTCACGAACAATAAAGACGTGGGACGACGGGAAGTCTTACCATTGGCGTTGATTCGACTAACCTCAAGGAGATTGATCATGCGAATGTGGGCAAACCAAGCCGGGCTTTTCACGATGTTGTTGGTGACTGCGTTGTTTTTGGCAGGGTGTGGGGCGCCCTCGGATTCGCCGACGTATCGCAACCGCCACGTCGATCAGCAGGACCCGGTCTATCCCGCCAAGCCGCTGGGGCAGGAAGGTCAACCCTATCAGGGTTATGAAGGAAGGGTCAATCCTGACCAGATACGGCAAGACTCATCGCAAGACACGCGTGACATGAGCCACATGGATCATTCGAGCACACCTGCCACGCCGATGGCCAGCACAAGCCAGGGTGTGGTGTATAGCGATGCAAATCGTGCGGTAACGACGCCCTCGGCACTCAAAGACATTCACGCGGCTGTGGCGGTGCTGCATCCGACGGCTGGCAACCAGGCGCGTGGGACGGTGCGTTTCACCGATACGGATGGCGGCGTGCGGGTCGTGGCCAACATCGAGGGCTTGACACCCAATCAGAAGCACGGGTTTCATGTTCATGAATTTGGCGACTGCACCGCGGCTGATGCCACCAGTGCGGGCGGACACTACGATCCGGCCTCAACCGGCCACCACGACAAGCCCGATGCGACACACCGTCACGCGGGAGACATGGGCAACCTCCAGGCCGATGGGCAGGGCAAGGCACAACTGGAACTGACGTTGGCGGGGATTTCCATCACGGGCAATAACGCGATCCTGGGTCGGGGTGTGATCGTTCACGCCAACCCCGACGACTTTGGCCAACCCCTGGGCAACGCTGGCGGTCGCATCGCTTGCGGTGTGATCGGCGTGGCGGGCAAGTGAGCATTTGCCTCGGGGCTTTCGCTTGAGGATGATAGATCGGGCGACGGCTTAGAACGGGCTTTTAGCAAACTCAACCGGGGTGGTCGGTATCATGGCGACCGCGTCACGGATGAGCGCGAACCATGAGCGAAAGCATTCCTACTCAACCAGACCGCAAGTTCGGCACCTTCGGCGGCGTTTTTACGCCCAACGTCCTGACCATTCTGGGCGTGGTGATGTTCCTGCTGGCGCCCTGGGTCGTCGGCACCGCGGGGCTTTCACGCGGGCTGATGATCCTGTTGATCGCCAACGGCATCACGCTCCTCACAGGGCTTTCACTTTCAGCCATCAGCACCAACACCCGCGTCGGTGCGGGTGGCGCGTATTTTCTTATCTCTCGCAGCCTCGGACTGGAGATCGGCGGGTCCATCGGCCTGCCCCTGTTCCTGGCGCAGGCCATCAGCGTCGCCTTTTACATCATCGGGTTCACCCTGTCGCTGGGCCTGCTCTTTAGCCGCTTCGATCACACGTGGTTCTGGAGCCGGGTGCCTGCCGACTATGTGCCTTTCCTGACCGAGTACGGCTTCCGGCTCATTTCGCTCTCAACGCTGGGCGTCTTTTTCGTCATGGCTTGGCGCGGCGCTAACCTCATCATCAAGGCGCAGTATGTCATCCTCGCCTTGCTGGCACTGTCACTGGTCTCATTCTTCGCAGGGCACCCGGGCCAAGGCTCGCTGTCGGACAACTGGTCGCCGCAATACGGCGTCGGCGAATCGTTCTGGGGCGTCTTTGCCATCTTCTTCCCGGCGGTGACGGGCATCATGGCGGGCGTCTCGATGTCCGGCGATCTCAAGGACCCCGCCAAGGCCATCCCACGCGGCACGCTGCTGGCGGTAGTCGTAACCTTTTTCATCTACGCAGCCCAAATGATCTGGCTGGCGCTCAACGCGGACCGACAGAGCCTGTTGAGCCAGGAGCCCACGAACTTCGTCATGGGCTCGATCGCCGCCTTTGAGCCGTTGATCTTCGTCGGACTCTGGGCTGCCACACTTTCAAGTGGTCTTGCGAGTCTGCTGGCGGCACCGCGAACACTTCAAGCGTTGGCCAACGATGGCATATTGCCCCAGGTGCTGGGACGCAGCGAACGAAACAACGAGCCACGCATCGCGACGATCATCTGCACCGCCGTCGCAGCCGTCTGCATCGTCGTGGGCGATCTCAAACTCATCGCGCCGCTGATCACCATGTTCTTCCTGGCCACGTATGGCACGGTCAACATGGTCGCAGCCTTGGAGGGCCTCGTCTCCAACCCCAGCTATCGCCCAACCTTTCGCGTGCATTGGGCGTTCTCGGCCGTGGGCGCCTTCGCCTGCTTGCAGGTGATGTTCCTCATCGACCCGGCTGCGACGGTGCTGGCGGTGCTGGTCATCGCGGGCATCTACGTCATGCTCACCCGTCGTCGCTTTCACACCGCATGGGGCGACATGCGCAGCGGGTTCTGGTTCGCCATCACGCGGTTGGGCCTGTTGCGCTTCACCGACAGTCGTCAGCACGTGCGCAACTGGCGGCCGGTGCTGCTGGTGCTGGCGGGTGACCCGAGATATCGCAGTCGGCTCGTCGAGTTTGCTGTCTGGATCGAATCTCGCCGAGGCATGCTCTTCATCGCACAGGTCGTGGAGGGCCAGTGGGACCACTGGCTTCCTCGACTGGCGGGCATCGAGGCATCGATGCAGGCGTTTGTTCGCGAGAACCGACTGGCGGCCATCGTCAAGACCATCCTGGCGGACAACTTCGAAAAGGGCGTCACCACGCTGCTGCAAGTCGGCGGGCTGGGGCAGTTCAAGCCCAACACCGTCCTGATGGGCTGGAGTGAAGACACCGTCCGCAAAGCATCGTTTGCCCAGACCATCCGCCACATTCTGCAACTCGAACGCAACCTGCTCATCTTTCGTGAGGCCCCGGCAGCGCCATCGTCATTGGCCTTGGAGCCTGTCATCGATGTGTGGTGGCACGCGCGCATGAACGGCACGTTGATGCTGACCTTGGCCGACCTGTTGCGCGCCAGCAGTCGTTGGCGTCATCATCGCCTGCGGGTGTTGCGCGTAGTGAGTGATGAATCGAGCCGACAGGCGGTGGAATCCGACACGCGCCAGGCGATGGCGGATTTGCGCATCAAGGCGGAGTTGCGGGTGCTGGTTGAGATTCGCCCGATTCTGGAGGTGATCGCGGAGGAGTCGCGCTCGTCGGAGGTTTGCTTCGTTGGGCTGGCGATCGATGCGTCGACGCCGGATGCAGCGCCGCTGGAGCGTTACACGCCGCTGGTCGGTTCGATGCGTGGAAACCTTTTCTTCACCAAGAGCTGGGAAGACTTGCGTTTGCTGGGCACCGCACCTCACCCGGCGACGGCCGATTCAGCCGGGGGAGAACCCATGCCACCGAATATGCCCACGTTAACAAGCGAGACGTCACAAGACGCCGCGCCAATATTGGTGCCGGAGTCATCAACCCGCGGCCCGGCGGGGATCGACGACAAGGGGCTCGTCTCCTATCCGGAAGGCAAAGGCTGAGATCATCGCCGCTGCCGCCAACGCCAGGGCACTGACGCCCACCATGCGTTCGCTGAGCGGATGCAGTCGGTCAAACATAGCGCGGGCAGCTTCGCGCTCCGCAGGCGGTTGGGCGGGGTCATACATCGTCTGACGCGCCTGCCAGATGTTGGGTGTCACCACGGTTTGATCGGCCGTGACCGCGATGAGCGGGAAAACCAGCAGCAGCAATCGCAGAAAATTAGCCCAATGCCGACCATGGCGGCGTAGCTGATGACCATAGACGGACACCTGCAGACTGACGCAGACGAGAATCACCAGCGCGCATGCGACTTGAACGACCGCGAGCCCATGGAGAATGTTGCCCACGATTCCGCCCGCCAAAATGCGGTAAGGTTCGACATCGGTCAGCTGGTCATAAGGCGCTGCGCCAAGCGTGGGCTGATATTGTTTCACGGTCACGAAGGTGATGCCTGCAGCCACCGCCATCATGATCAGCGCCCCGAGCCATACGCCGATGGACAGCCAGTAGGCGGCCTGCGTGAGACGGAAACCCAGTGTTTTCATTTTGGCATTGTACTTGTGCCGATGGTGGTGTCGTACACTCACGGACGTCGTCCTCAGTGATACCACACCAACCCGGGTCACTGTGCCAACTGGCAGCCATGAAGCTGATTCCGGCGGAGTTTGGAGCGTTAGTAGATGCAACGAGTATCAGCGGTCCTCGGCCCCGGCAACAAGCCTCAGGCCCCGGTGGCCATGCGACACGAAAGTTACCGACACTTCGCGAAGTTGACGCTGTTTGTCGCAGCCTACTACGGGCTGGCGGTGCTGTCGCTGCGCTTGCCTATCTTGCCAGCCTCTGCTGCCATGGCGAGTCTGCCGACGGCTTTGGGCGTGGCGGTGCTGACCTTGGGTGGTCTGCGATTCTGGCCCGGCGTAGCCGCGGGCGCGATGCTCATCGGCTGGCGCTTGGGCACACCATTGCCCGCCATGGTCATCATCGCAGCGGGCAATTCGCTCCAGGCGGTGCTGGCGGCTGGCATCCTGCGCAAGTGGCGCGTCGATGGCCATCTCGCCCAGGTGAGCGATGTGCTGCTCCTCACCGGCGTATGCACGCTTATAGCACCCCTGCCCGGCGCACTTGCCGGTGCTGTGGCACAACATTGGATCTTGGCGGAGATCGGTTGGACGTTCTGGGAGCTGGTCTACCTCCGTGCCTTGGCCGATGCCACCGCGTTGATCATCATCGCGCCGCTGCTCCTGGTGTTCGGCACCATGACGCCCACGAGCATCCGTCCGACACGCATGCTCGAAGCGGCTGTCATTCTGCTGGTGCTCAGCGTTACCGGCTATGCGTCGTTCGGCGGACATTGGGTGGAAGGGGGCATGGGCCGCGCACTGGCCTCGTTGGATGTGGCTGTGGTCGTCTGGGCGGCGTTCCGCTTTGGACAGCCCGGTGCGACGGCGGCCATGCTGATCATCGGTGTGCTGGCGGCCACAGGCGCCGCCAAGGGCATCGGCCCCTTTAGTCGCGAGTTGGACATCGAAACCATGGCGGGCCTCTGCGCCTACCTCTCGATCGTCGCCTTCGTCGGCCTCGTGCTGGCCGCGGCGGTGACCGAACGCGCCGCCGTCAGGCGAAGTCTCGCTGCCAGCGAAGAACGTTACCGCCAACTCGTCGACTTCAGCCCCGACGCCATCGTCGTGCATCAGGACATGCGCGTGGTTTATGTCAACCGCAGGGCGTTGCGACTTTTGGGTGCCCGAGATCCTTCGCAACTTTTGGGGGTTTGCGTGTTGGAACTGGTGCACCCGGCTCATCGCCCCGCAGTTCAGGACCGTATCGCGGCGCTTACGTATGGCTCAGCCCCCGGACCGTTGATGGAACAGACGTTAGTTCGACTCGGTGGCACGCCCGTAGCGGTGGAAGTCGTCGCCACTGCTTGTGTCTATCACGGGGCACCGGCCGTGCAGGCCATCCTCCGTGACATCACGGAACGTCGTGAGGCGCAAGAGGCGCTGCGTGCTGGCGAACGACGCTACCAGTCTCTTTTCATGCGCATCCCCGAACCGACGCTGGTCTATGACCGGGCGTCATTGCGAATTCTGGCAGTTAACGAGGCGGCGGTTGTGCAATACGGCTACAGCCGCGATGAGTTTCTTCGCCTCCGCATCACTCAGATTCGCCTACCCGAAGATGTTGCCCGCCTGCAGGAAAACCTGGTGAATCATCCCAAGAGCCATGCCAACCGCGGTCGCTGGCGTCACCTGACCAAGGATGGCCGCATTTTACACGTCGAGATCGTGGCCGATGAGATCGAGTTTGACGGCCGTGAAGCCCGAATTGTCATGATGCGGAACATCACAGAGCAGATCGAAGCCGATGCCGCACTGCGTCGCAGCGAGGAGCATTACCGCCAAGCCGCCGAGAGCAATCGTCGGTTGCTCAGCGAGGTCAATCACCGGGTGCGCAATAACCTGGCGAGTTTGTTGGGACTCATCGAACTCTCGCAGCGTGACAGCCGCGATGTTGCGGGATTCTCCGATTCCCTCCAGATGCGAATCCGCGCCATGGGCCAGGTTCACAATCTACTGGTGGATGCCAGTTGGCAGGATCTGAATTTCGATGCGCTGCTACGCGACTTCCTCCACTGGATGCGTCGCGGTTCAGAGCATGATGTCCCCGTCATCATGAACGGCCCCGCCACGCCGATCAGCCCGCGCCAGGCGCTGCCCCTGGCCATGACGATTCAAGAATTGCTCACCAACAGCATCAAGCACGGTGCCCATGGCTGCCCCACTGGAACCATCGAAATCCATTGGGAGGTCGTCGCCCGAGAGGGCTTCCCGGATCGACTGCGAATCCACTGGCGTGAGCAAGGCGGCCCGCCCATCCAGGGGCCCATCCGCCCCTCGCTGGGAACCCAGCTTATCGAGGGTTTCATTCGCTTCGAGTTGGGTGGCCAATGCCAACTGCGGTACCCGCGCCAAGGTGCTGACCACCTGCTGGAATTCGACCTCGAGCCAGAAGAGGCTCGCGCCAAAGCCTCATGACACATCGAACGGATAAATTTTTTTCCGATACGCTTGCGTTAAGCGCTATGATCGGCTATTAATCTGTTATCTGAAACTGCGTAGGGCCGCGGGACGAGGTGTCCAGGGGGCGGGGATTGAGGCCACTACGCCCGCTGTTGAAAAGGATTGTTCCCCGTGTGCTGACGGCCGGTGGCCGTTTGGCGGGGCCTTGCTCCATGGTTATGAATTCGACCGCCCGCGCCTCAGGCTCGGGCTCGACGCCGGAATCGGCCTGCTCGCCAGCGAATCGGGCCCATGCAGGGTTCGCGGCCTCGCAATTCATGACCACCCGGTAGGGCAGCAAGCCTCATCAACCCCATGCGCAAGGGCTAACACCCCGTCAGCATCACCTGCCGTCACCGTCGCGCCCTTTGAACATCCGTTTGCCGATCCGAAAGCCTGATCCGTATTCAAAACCTGATTCGCATTCGAACCCTGACTCGCAATCGAAATCTGATCCGTATTTTGAACCGATCCGTTACAACTCGATAACCCGCGACGAACCAAACCCATGTCACAACCCCCGTCATCCGTCACCGGAATCCTTGAACTCTCCAACAAATCCGATGGGCGATTGCGTCTCTTGGAAAAAACGTTGGTCTCCGATGCACGCGATCCCGTCGTACCCGCCCGCATCATCGAACGCTATGGCCTGCGACCGGGCAACAAGATCGAAGTGAAACTCGGCGGCGCGGTCGGCGGGGGCAGCAGCGGCAATAACAACAACGGGCAGCAGAAAGGCCGCAACCGCCGGGGTAAGCCCAAAGAGAAAAAACAAAAATACAACGCCATCGACCCGCAGGCCCTTCGCGTCGTCGAAGTCCTCAACGTCGAAGGCCAGAACCCCGATGACTTCGGCAAACTCCGCCGCTTCGAAGACCTCACCAGCGTCGATCCCACTCCACGCCTGACACTCGAATACCCCGACTGCCCGCCTGCATGTCGGCTCATCGATCTCTTCTGCCCCATCGGCTACGGGCAGCGCGGCATGATCGTCAGCCCTCCCAAGGCCGGGAAAACCACGCTCCTGCAGAACATCGCCTTCTCCGTGGCGCGAAACCATCCGCAAGCCATCGTCTGGGCGCTGCTCATCGACGAGCGGCCTGAGGAAGTCACCGACTTTCGCCGCAACGTCCCCTGCGAAGTCCTCGCGTCGTCCAACGACCACACCGCTGACAAGCACTGCGCTCTGGCGATGCTGGCCATGGATCGCGCCAAGCGCTTGACCGAAGAAGGCAAGGACGTCGTGATCGTCATGGACTCGCTCACCCGTCTGGGCCGGGCGTTCAACAACGCACCGAGCATGGCGGCAACAGGTCGCACCATGTCCGGCGGTCTCGACAGCGGTGCCTTGGCCATACCCAAGCAGATCTTCGGTGCCGCTCGTAAATTTGAAGAAGGCGGCTCACTCACCATCATCGCCACGGCCCTGGTAGACACCGGCTCACGCGCTGACCAGATCATCTTCGAGGAGTTTAAGGGCACCGGCAACATGGAATTGATCCTCGACCGCACCATTGCCGAGAAGCGCATCTTCCCCGCCATCAGCCTCGCCGCCAGTGGCACGCGTAAAGAGCATCTGCTGTTGAGCCCGCAGGAACTCGAGATCATGGCGGCACTGCGTCGCCGACTCCTCAACATGCGGCCCGAGCAGCAGGTCGAACAACTGCTCAACGCCCTCAAACGCTTCCCCTCCAACTCTGACTTGGTGGGCAATCCGCAGAGCCCCGCCAACCCGCGCGCCGCAGTGCGGGTTTAACCCGCCCGGCCTGGGGCAAGCAGTTGCCGTGGCGATTGCCGCACCAGATTCGCCAGCGTCGGCATCGCCGCCAGTAGCGACGCCACGATCACGGCCATGCATCCCCAGGCCAGCACATCCCAGGGCATGGTGAAGTCGTAACGCAGCCCTGCCAGTCGCTGGTGAAACACGCGACCCACCAGCGCCAACTGCATCCCCAGAGCGGTGCCCACGACACAACCCACCGCGGCGATCACCAGCGTCTGCGCCAGTACAAGCCGCCCCAGTAGCCCGCGCTGCCCACCCAGCGCCCGCAGGACACCGTACTCAAAGCGTCGCCCTGAAACCTCCGCGATGATGAGATTCCCCACGCCCAGACAAGCGATAACCAGCGAAGCAATCGCCACCGTGCCCGCCACCTGCATAAACCGCCCGATCGTCCGCTCGATTCGCTGACGAATCTTGCGGCTTGAGCCCACGACCGTGCCCGGCACACGTCGGCTGATCTCCTCCAACACAGCATCATCATCCGCAGTGGGCTGCAAATCCATTAGCACGAGGTTGATCGCATCGACACCGAAATATCGCGCCGCATCCGCACGTGTGCCGAACACCGCCGAGAGCGATGCCTCGGCATAAGCGCGCTGAATGCCGAAAAACTGCACCGCCACATCCAGCCCCGTCGCGCCCACCACGCCCACAACCTCGAAATCCACGGGCCCCTGCGCAGTTTGCATCGTCACCGTGGCGCCCTTGCCAATGCCATGCGCCACGCGATACTCCCGGCTCACCAGCAGAGCCCGTCCCTCCTGCATCCGCGCGAGCGCTGTGGCCGCATCGCCTTCATCCCACTCCAAATCCGTCATCGCAAAAAAAGCTGGGGCATCGACACTGACAAACAGCGTGCTCGACGGCGCGTAAGCCTTGACGCCAAACTGCATGCCCACGACTGGTGCGGGGAACGCGGTGGTGGCGCAGAGATTGGTCACGCCCGGCACCTCTTGAAGTTGCTTCCACTGCTGGGGCGACAGCGCGCGGTAGCTGTGGACAAAGGCATCGGGCATGGTGAGGTTGTCGAGCCAACCGCCCATGACGCTGCGTCCACCGGTCCACACCGCCAGAAGAATCGCCAGCCCCATCATCAGTGCGCCGCCGGTGAATGCATGGCGAAACGGCGTGGCCAGCACGGTGTTGGCAAGCAAGCGCCCGGGCAGTCGCAGCGCAACGCTCAGCAGCGGTGCGACGATGTACGTCAACACCAGCAAGACGGGTGGTGCAAGGAGAAAGTAACCGACGAACGTCAACGGCAGGCCCACGGTGGCATAGAGCCAGAATGCTGTCTGCGTATCCAGAGGCAGCCACAGCGCCACGGGTTGAACGCTCACAGCCGCCAATCCCAGCAACAGGCACCACACCATGCCCGCGCCTGAAGGCTTGCGAGCCGCTGCCGCCAGTGCTGACATCGGTCGCACCCGCGCCGCCCGCCACGCGGGATAGCTTGCGCCAAGAATCCCAGCGACTGCAGCACCCACTAGAGCCAGCGCGATGCCACCGGGGTTGGGCTGGAAGCCGCCATCGAGCAACTGCCGATGCTGAAGAAAAAGGATATACGCCAACCCCAGACCCACCGGCACGCCCAGCAAGGCACCACCCGCCGACAACAGTACGCCCACAAGCAACTGCGACAGCGCGATCTGCAGGCGCGACGCACCGATGCAGCGCAGCACCGCCAGTTCACGCATGCGTTGGGTGACACTCGTTGTCAAACTCGTGAGGATGATGAAACCCGCTGACAGCGACACCAGCATCGTCAAGAGCAACAGCGTCATGCGAGCCGAGCGCACGCCTTGGAGAATCCGAGCGCGCACGCTGGCGGGCGTATGAAACTTCGCGCCCTCGGGTAGCTCGCCCACGCGGCTCGACTCGACAGCAGCAGCCTCAAACCCGCGACGAAGCTTGATGTCGATCTGATCCAGTTGACTCGGATATCCGCCTAAATCCTGCGCTTCACCAAGCGTGATCACCGCCATGCGCCGCTGCAACACGCCCAGCGGCGGGCGATCCACGACGCCCACGATCGTCAACGTCATCGGATCGCCGAAGCGAACGATGCGCAGTTGATCGCCCAACTCAGCTTCGAGGTTTCGCCGAGCCGTACCGTCGATAACGATCTCGCCGGGCGCTTGAATCATTCGCCCGCGCACGATCTTCAGCGGCCGTAGCTTTTCATCCAGCCCCGGCTCAACGCCTTGGGCCACGAAGGTCTCGCTCTTGCCCGTGCGTTCCAGTTGAACGGTAATGCCCGCTTCGAAGTGCCCGATGGCCATCGCGACCTCGGGCCATTGCCGCACTCGCTCCAGCAGCGTCTCTTCAACGCGACCGTTGAAACGATGGGTGATCTGCAGGTCCGACAGCCCCGCGACTCGGCCGATCGCCAATTCCAGCGATGCCCCGATGGTGCCCATGGCGGCAGCGGCAGCGACGACCAGAGCTGTGCTCAAGGCCACCGCCAATATCAGCAGCAGGCTGCGTCCACGCCTACCGGCCAAGTTGCTGATAGCGAGTTGCCACACTGCTCGAGTCAAGGCCGTTTACCTCAAAGTCGCCACGGTTCGTACCATCCCCCAGCACATACACCTTCCGACAATTCGCCGCCGCAGCAGGCTCGTGCGTCACCATCAGAACCGTCACATGCCGCTCTTCAGCCACGCTGCGTAACATCCGCCAAAGTCGATCACTGCTGGCGCTGTCGAGATTGCCCGTCGGTTCATCCGCAAACAACACCGCAGGCTCGAAGAGCAACGCCCGCGCGATGGCCACACGCTGCTGCTCACCGCCCGACATCGCATCAGGTCGATGCTCCGCGCGACTGCCCAGTTCAAACTGCTCAAGCAACTCCGCCACGCGATGATCCAGCCACTTGCGCGGCCGACCATCAATGACGCCGGGTAGCGCGATGTTCTGTGCTGCGGTGAGCGTGGCGATGAGGTTGAACTGCTGAAACACGATGCCGATGCGGTGGCGGCGAAACAACGTGAGTTTCCGCTCGCTGAGTTTGCCCAGGTCCTGTCCATCGACAACGACCGACCCGCGATCTGCGCGATCCAGCCCCGCTGCCAGATGCAGCAACGTGCTCTTGCCGCTGCCGCTGCGTCCCATGACCGCGACGAAGCCCGGCTCATCAATGCGCAGATTCACACCCCGCAGGGCGTCAACGGTCTGGCCGCCCTGCTGGTAGGACTTGTGAACATCTTCAAGGTGGATCATGCGCGATTGGCCGTTATCGCCGGCCATGTCGGGCCTGCGAGGCGTCATGATAGGTCCCGCCGACAATGATTCAACTTCGATACTAATTCGACTCAGCTTCCAAGGCCCCATAATCCTTCGCGGCGAGCACCTGAAGTGGGGATCGACCGCAGCGAGGATCAGCAAAAACCTGAAAGAGATATGGACGATCCGCTTTATCCGAAATTTTTTCTTGATTTCGTCTCCACGAGCTAAACTTTGCGCGGGTCGCGGTCGATAATGCAGGTAGAGAAGCCCCCTGACCCATTCAACAAACCTTTGTAGGGCACGCAGCCTAGAAACAGCGTGGCCCCCCTAACAAAAGGAATGGCAGCGTCGGGGGCTTTTTTTTGCGTCCATTTTTGCGTCTGTTTCCGCCCCTGTTTTTACGCATGTCTTGGCGCGAGGTTGGGCGGCTGTTTTTGCCGCTGTTTGGCCGCGTGGTGGAAGTCGCTACCATTGTCCCCCCATGACCACCACTCATGATGAGGCCGCCCAATATCTCGCGGCCACCGATCAGCGCTACGACCCCCAGGCACGCCTGATCCGCGTGATGACCGGGAACATCGGCTACCACACCCAACTGCCGCCGGGCATCGAAGTCCACCCCATCCGCGAATCGCTGGCCTATGCCGTGCGACTCCTGGCGACGGGTGATCCTCAGCGTCGGGGCCGGGCCTGCGATATTCTCGACCGCGTCTTGACCTTGCAGGTCACTGACCCCGCCGAGGCGACCTTCGGCATCTGGTCGTGGTACCTCGAGGAACCCCTCGATCAGATGCACCCGCCCGACTGGAACTGGGCCGACTTTTGCGGCCTGTCGCTGGCGGAAGTGCTGGCGTACCATCGAGATGCGATTGACGACCAACTCCGCGCCCGCGTGGCTACGGCGCTGGGGAACGCTGCCTGGGCCATTTTCCGCCGCAATGTCGGGCCGGGCTACACCAATATCGCCATCATGGGCGGGGGGGTCTGTGTCGCCGCGGGGGAGTTGCTCGACGATCCGCGACTCCTGGACTACGGCCGCCGCCGCCTGCAACGCTGCGTGGACCACTTCCAATGGACCGGCGGATTTAACGAATACAACAGCCCCGCCTACGGCATGGTGGTCCTGCACGACACGGAGCGGCTCCTGGCACTGCTCCGCGATGAGCCCGGGCGGCAGGCGGTCGCGGCGTTACTTGAGGCAGTGTGGGAAACGGCGGCGATGAGTTACCACGTCACCACCGGCCAATGGGCGGGTCCCCATAGTCGGGCTTACGACGACGTCCTTAAGCCTCAGGTCCGCAACGAGTTACTCGACCGCGTCGCCGCTGCGACTTCGACCGATGCCGCCGCCGCCACGAGCCTCCGCCCCCCCGCGCTGCCCAGCCCCGCCCATCTGGTGGCACGCATGACCCACCCGCCTGATGCCCCCCGCGAGATACGACGGCGGTTCATCCGCACGCCCGATGATGCCCGCTCCACACTCGGCGTGACTTGGATGTCCCGCGATGCCTGCCTGGGAAGCGTCAACTTCGACAACCTCTGGGTTCAACGCCGACCTGTTCTGGGATACTTCCGCACCAGCGTGGACCAGTCGCCCGCCATCCTGCGACTGCGTATCCTCCGTGACAACAAAGACTTCGCATCAGGAGGCATCCGCAGCCAACAGGTCGGCCCACGGGTGCTGTCGGGCATCACCCTGCTCACCGACCGGGGAGACTACCACCACCATCTCGATACCCCGGCTGATGGCGTGTTCCACATCCGCGACCTGCGGGTCCGCTACGAGCTCCGTGGCCCGGAGGTCCGCCTTATCAGCCGAGATGACAAGCACTTACGACTCACCGCAGGCGGGCAACAAATCACCCTGATCCTCGGCCCAGCAATGTTCGACGGCACCCCGGTGCAATGGGAGATCGCCCAGGACGACCAAGGCGTCCACGCCGATGCTGTGTTCCACCATAACCAACTGTTGCCACTGGACTTCCGCAAACTCGGCCCCACCTATGCGCTGGCCGCCGCCGCCATCACCGACACCGCGGAGCCTACCCAGAGCGATCCTCAGCCCATCGCCGTCGTAACCCCCGATGAAGACTCGCCTAGCACCGCCACCTGGGCGGGTCTAACGATCCAAATCCCCACCCGTCCCCATCGCTACCAAGCCTGGTGCCCGGACATCGCGGCCCCAAGTCCGGCCCGCTGACCCCATAATTTCGCGCAATTTTGCCCGATTTTACTGCCCCAACCCCCCCTCTCCTCGACGCAACCCCCCCTGTACCCCCACCTATCCCCCCTCTACCCCCCACCAACTGGCTGGAATCCCTCACTAATCGAAAAACCCCACCCCCAAAAAACCCCGTGTTTTTGGCACTTTTTTAAAACGCGCATTTTTGTGTCAGTGCAGGTGCGCATTTAAAACACATCCCAGGCGCGCCTCCGCCTCCGCCCGCCATCCACCCGATACCCCGCTAAGGAAGGATCATCAGGCTTTAAGGTCCACCATTGACAGCCGAGCCATCGAAGTGGATTATCGAGGCTGGTGAGACGTCACTGTCGCGAGCGGGGGTGGCGAAGGCCAACATCGACCAGAGGCGTGCATGGCCGCAATAAAGAAGATCAACGTTCCCGGTCGTTTGTGGCGAACCAACTCGGTGGTCGCACGTGACATTTATCTTGCAGTTGCTATCTCGGTACTCGGGATTGCTATCTGTTGGCTCAGCAGTCGCTCAAAGAGCAACGTGATCACAGAAGGCATGGAATGGGCTGCTGCGCAGCAGGTACTTGCGGGTACGTGGGTACAAATGGTTATGACGGGCCCGTTGCAGATTATGCCCCGCTCGGAATCGGAAGAACGCCGACAACTTATACCAAAGACCTTCATGGCGCCGGACCTGAGTGTGATCAGGGTTGTGCTGTCGGGGGAATCGTCGACTCATGAGGACACGATGGCAATAAGAAATCTCTACAAGTGGCCGCCCGGTGCGGCACTGTTTGAAATGACTTCAGGGCAGGAAGTTAACGGAATTGATATGTCACTGTTCCGGAGGCCGTGGTTTGCATTGGCTGCAGCTCTATGGAGTATTGGCGGACTACTCACGATACCTTGGTTGCTGACGATGCGCGCCAACAGGCGTAGACTACAGAGCGTGTGGCTGTTGCGGGTCGTGGGAATAGTGTTTGGCCTCGCCAATATCGCACCCTATTACTTCGGCACAAGTCGATCGATTGGCATTCCGTGGCCCATCTGGATCGAAGGACGACCCAATGGGATGTTTGTGATGGCCGTTGTTTATGACTTCTTGTTTGCGATTACTGTAATATTTGCCGCCGCCGCTTTGGTTCGCGGATGGGCCAGTTGGAACCGGCAGCGAGTTGAGGGCGGTGGAACTCAACATTGACATCCAGAGGCGTGCATGGCCGCAGTGAAGAAGATCAACTTTTCGGGTCGGCTGTGGATCTGGCCCATGGCGCTCGTCGCCGGCATATTGGCCTATTGGTTTACCCGAGGCCCTGACGGCGAGTTGCTGGCCTCGCTCGCGGGCTTCGGAGTATGGGGAATCATCTACTGCACGTTTATGTGGTTCGGCGGGCATGCCAGTCTACTCAAATCACTGAGTCACCTTGTCATCACAGAATCGGTAGTCATCGTCGCATTGGTGATCGACCCGGAACTGGACGAAATGGCTGGCCTTCTCAACTACCTGATACCCGCGATGGTCGCCATCATGGTAGGGATAGGATGGGTCGTGCAGCAGGTGATCACGGTTGTTGTGAGAAATCGCCATGAATGACAAAGTCGCGGGGCGAAGTAGAAAGAGGTGCATCATGTTTGCGATTATTCTGCTCTGCGGTCTTGTCGTGGTCGGTGATGTGAACAACGCACAGGATGGCGTTCATTTATTGTGGAACATCAGCTCGACGGATTTGCTCGAAGGTGAAAACGCCGAGTTTGAGGTGCGAATCGAGAATCGGACGCGGGACACGGTACAACTGGGACCTCTTGAGATCGGGGGCGCTTTTCCGCTTCTCGAGGTTTCTAAAGACTCGGGCAAGACTTGGAGCGAGATACAGCGAGCTGGCGGGAATCCCTCGGGGTACGTACGGGGGCGAACCCCCATATCATTGAAACCGGGTGAAGTTCTTCGAAAGCAAGTCGTCCTTTACCATGATCTTGGGCAAGTGGGAAATCTCCCTGCGGGTGAATACGTGTTACGGCTGTCCCTACCGATCGCGCTCGAATCTAACGAGGGTACGCCAGTTCCACTGCTCAACGACGGAAAAGCAGTTGACATCAAGGTCAGGCCTTCCGAGTCGATGGGCGAATACCGAAAGTTTTCGTTGGCCCTGGATGACGCGACAGAAGCGGAGCAGAAAAAGCTATTTGAGCGTTTCCTGGGTGACCATCCGCAAGCGCCCATGGCCGGCATGCTTGTGCTTCAGCGTAGTGAACTGATCTTGTCAACGAAGGAACTCGACAGTGACGCTCCGGCAGCGGTGAAGGATCTGCAGGAACTCGCCCAAAATGATAAGGGCCTTTCGTGGTACCGAAGCAAGGCACTGACGATGCTCTTGGCGTACTACTTCGAACGTGACCTTGAGCGGTACGAAGAAGCGGCAAAGGCACTGCTTCGCCTGGAACCAGACAATAAGGCCGCGGCTCGCGCCTTGGCCGAAGTGGAGCGCGTAAAAGAGAAAGGAAACGCGGCTCCGGTGACCGCGCCCAACGTCGACGATAAGTAGGGGGGAGTGGAACGGCACGCGGCTTCGTAGACGATGATGTTTCGCCCCCTCCGGGGCTCAAGGCGGGGGAAGGGGGGTGTGGCGTGTGTTCTCGGCCCTTACGGACCGAGCTGGTGATGTGTTGCCCCTTCGGGGCTCAAGGCAAGGCGAAGCAGGATGTGGGCGCGAGGTCTGTAGACATGGTTGCGAGGCGGGCGATGTTTTCTGTCGGCCGGGACTCAGGGCCGGAGGCCCGGCACATGTGTAGCTCGGTCCGTGAGGGCCGAGAACGGGTGGCCCTAAACTCTATTCTTCTTCACTTTTGGTTCTGAGGCCCGGAGGGCCGACACATGGGTTGCTCGGGTCCGTCTGGGCGAGAAGGGGCGATCTGCGGACCTTACCCTTCGCCATTATCTTGAGGCCGAAGTCTGACACATCTTTAGTCCGATAGGCGCGGGCCGTGCGGGGCGTGGGTATGATGATGGGACTGTCGGTGGTGGGCAAAGGGAAGAACGGTGCCTTTGCTACCTTCGGCAAGTGTCATGGCCTTCGCGTTCACAAGCAGGTATGTCATGAAAATGGTCGCTGTAATCGGATTGATTGCTGCCATCTCGCTCGCGCCGGCGGCTATGGCACAGGTTACCTTGCACGATATTCGCGCAGTCAAAGACGTTGCCGCAGTTGATATAGCGAAGATTGCCAGCGCCGACAAGACGTGGGACATTATCAGTGTGCGGCCTACAATTGGCAGTGGAGAGGCACAGCTGATGAATGCCTTTATTGACGCGGATACGGGTGAAATAGTTACGAGGGGGCCAGTTAGCATATCGATAGTGTACTGGGGAGACTGGAAGCTGCTGCACAGATTCGCCAAAGAAGAGCCTGAGAATTCAAGTGGCCGGTTTCGTTGGGCGCAGGGGGTGCATGAGGAGCGGCGACGGAGCTGGGTGGAAAGATCCTACCCTTCTTATGACCCATTTACTGAGGGCGGTGTGGTGCTAGTTAACCCCTCGGCTCAAGACCAAGTTACCACACCCTGGCACGCAGTGCATTTGTTGTTGGAAGACACCGCGACGGAACTGGTCGAGGCCATCGATGGGTCGAAAGCGGCCTCCCAAGATACGATACTAGACGAAGAACAACGTTGGAATCAGCTGTTTACCCAGTTGTCCAATAACATGTTCGTGGCTTCGGGAAGATTGAAATATGAATTGCAGAAAGGTCTCAAGGATGGTGAAACCGATGTCGTCGAGATAGCTAAGGAAGGTCGCGGGTGGAGTTTGGCGGTGAGTGCCGCCGTCATTGCCGATGAGGAGGCTTTGGAAGCAGCGAAGCGAACCGAGTTGTTACTTAAGTTGGCCAATGCGGCTCCTGCTGAGCAGCGGCAGTACGTCTTTGTCGGGTTGGTCGCATCGGAGTTCCCGAGACCCGAGATTCTACCGATCCTGATTCAAGACTCATCGAGCGACCTGATTGTCAATGAGCAAAATGTTGAGAGCCTGCCTGAACGTGTTCAACAGTGGTATCGCAGTATAGTTGCAGGGAACACAAGCAATGCGAGCGCCGCGGAGACGGTAGGGGAGTAGGAGGGGCGGCACTTTCTTTTACTCGGCTCCGTCAGGTGCCTTGGGCGGCTATGTGATCGCTACGGACTTTTGAAGAAGACTCCTATGCCTATTGTTCTACAGACGGCTTTGTTGTTGACGGCGTCGAATGTCTTTATGACTTTCGCGTGGTATGCGCATCTCAAGGACCTCAACACCAAGCCGTGGTACATCGCGGCGTTGGTGAGTTGGGGGATTGCGTTGTTTGAGTATATGTTGCAGGTGCCTGCGAATCGGATTGGGTATACGGCTTTGACGTTGCCGCAGCTCAAGATCATGCAGGAGGTGATTACGTTGGGCGTGTTCGTGCCGTTTGCGGTGTTTTACATGGGTCAGCCGCTGCGTTGGGACTTTTTGTGGGCAGGGCTGTGTTTGATGGGTGCGGTGTATTTCATGTTTCGCGGCACGCCGGTGGGCTGAGGATTGGCGGGGTATCAGAGGTTGATTCGACGTGCGCCCTGGGCGGGGCGGGTGACGAAGATGGTGGGTTCGGTGCCGATGCGTTGGGTGTAGTTATCGAAAAGGAACTTGGCGACGGCGTCGGCTTTTTCGGTTTTGACGAGGCTGACGGTGCAGCCGCCGAAGCCTCCGCCGGTCATGCGTGATCCGTACACTCCGCCGCCTACGCCCATTTGTCTTGCGAGTTCGACCATGAGGTCGAGTTCGGGCGTGCTGACCTCGAAGTTTTCCGCCAGGGACGCGTGGCTCTTGTACATGAGGCGGCCGACGACGACCCAGAATCGCCCAGTCATTTCGTCGGCGGCTTGGACGGTGCGGGCATTTTCTCCCACGACGTGGAAGGCTCTGCGGTAGGTCAGGTCGTCGAGCTTGTGGCGATTGGCGACGAGCTTACGCATGGAGACATCGCGAAGGACTTTGACGCCCAGGATGCGAGAGGCTTCTTCGCATTGGGCGCGGCGTTGGGCGTACTCGCCACCCGTGAGTTCGTGCTTGACGTTGGTGTTGGCGATGAGCACGCTGACTTTCGGATCCGCCAGGGGCACCATGCGATGCTCATGGCTGCGGCAATCCAGGAGCATGGCGTGGCCTTCCTGGCCCATGGTGGAAATGAACTGGTCCATAATGCCGCAGGGGACGCCCGCGAAGGTGTGCTCAGCCTTTTGGCAGATGAGGGCTTTTTCGACGGGGTCGAGTTGTTGGCCGGTGAGTGCTTCGATGAGCGTGGCGGTGGCGACCTCCAATGCAGCACTGGAGGAGAGCCCGCCGCCTAAGGGCACGGTGGAATCGACGACGGCATCGAACCCGCCGGGGTTTAAGCCGCGAGGCAGGCAATGCGCCACGACGCCCTTGACGTAGTTGGCCCACTTGGGCGAGCCGGGCGCGAGTGTTGGCGTGACGGCG
Source organism: Phycisphaeraceae bacterium (assembly GCA_041736565.1). GTDB lineage: Bacteria > Planctomycetota > Phycisphaerae > Phycisphaerales > Phycisphaeraceae > JBBDMX01. The sequence goes on from JBGSTK010000190.1 coordinate 20,779, forward strand.
AACTCGGCGATCTCGTCCTGGCTGGTGCTGGCGATGCGGGCGCGGGTTGAGGACGTATCGACGGCGCGGTCGGCGACGATGACGGTGTAGCACTCGATGGCCATGGGCAGCACGAAGCCGTCGCTGTAGTCGGTGTGCTCGCCGATGAGATTGACGCGTCCCGGTGCAGCTACCGCCACGGTGGGCCGACGGCCGAAGCGTTGTTCGAAGGTTTGTGCCGCGGCAGTGGCTTGGGCGAGAAGGGAGGCGTCCTGAGGCATGGTGAGTCCAGTCGGTTTTTGGGATTGGAGGCGGTTGTGGCGGGGGGCGTGAGCGTTGGCATGATAGCGAGTTTTGCGGTGCAGTCGGGGGTTTGGGAGGTGGGGGATTTTGGGGGTGGCGTTTGACGAGCCGGAAGCGTGAGCGACGGATATCCGTGCCTGGTGGTGCGAGTTCGTTAGGCGGGGTGGGTTGTCCGTCGCTAACGCTTCCGGCTCGTTATGGAGAAGCATCTCATTGACACCGCTTGGCCGAGGCTGCTAAACTTGTTTGCTTGTACTTGGGTTGCCTCGTCTGCCTTGTTTGCCGTGTTGCCCTGGCGATGAAGGTCAGCGATTCCGGGGCCGGGGTTGAGTTTGCAGACCATGGAACAGAGCCGACCACGCGTGCTGTTGATGACGGGGAAGGTTTCCGAGCACCATCCGGCATTGGTGGCGGCGTTGTCGCAGATCTGCGATGTGGAAGTTGTCGAGAAGATGGACGAAGCGATGACCGCGCTACGGAATCGCGAGTTCCACGCCATTTTCGCGGATGTCGGCGATTTCCTGCCACTTGAGCGTGGGTTGGTGGGGGACAAGTCGAGCCTGGTGCTTAACACGATTGGCGAGGGCGTTTGCATCGTTGATGCTGATGGTCGCTGTTCGTGGTCCAACAAGCGAATGCGGACGTTTACGCCGGAGGTGCTGGAGCGAGTCAAGCATATTTGTGCCCAGGCCCGGATGCTTTTTTCGGCGCATCATTCAGGGCCCGCTGCGGATGGGGGGCAGGTCAAGAGCAAGAAATTCGCGTTGCAGTGCGGGGATAGGTATTACGAGTTAATGGCGTCGCCGGTGATTGATGAGGCGGGGGATGTGCGGCAGGTTGCGGCGGTGGTGTGGGACGCCACGAGCAGCCGAAAGCTTCAGCAGAAGCTTGACGCGATTGACGCAGCGGGGCGAGAGCTGGCGCGATTGGAGAGCGAGGCGCTGCCCAACTTCACGCCGGGCCAGCGGCTGCAACTGCTTCGCGACAAGATCATCAAGTTCTCCAAGGACCTGATGCACTTCGATCACTTTGCGATTCGGCTATTGGACAAGCGGTCCAACAAGCTGGAGTTGGTCATCGCTGAGGGCTTGCCCAGCGAGGCGATTGAGATCGATCTGTATGCACAGCCTGAGGGCAACGGGATTTCGGGTTATGTAGCCGCGACGGGTCGCAGCTATATCTGCCACGACACGGAGAAGGATCCGCGTTACGTGTTAGGGCTTGAGCATTGCAAGAGTTCGCTGACGGTGCCGCTGCTGCTGCACGACAAAGTCATCGGCGTTTACAACATTGAGTCCGCCACGGTCGGTGCGTTTAACGAAGAGGATCGGCAGTTTGCGGAGATCTTCGGGCGCTACATCGCCATGGCGTTGAATATTTTGAACTTGTTGGTGGTGGAGCGTTACACGACTACGGGGCAGTTGGCTGACAACGTCGTGCAGGAGATGGCGCAGCCGCTCAACGACATCATCACCGAAGCCCGCACGCTGATGGAGGAATACATCGGCGATGACACGATGCGTGGTAGGCTCAACAAAATCGTGGAGCAGGTGGACCAGATCCGCAACACGTTGCGCGATGTCGCTGCAGGGCCTAAGACGATCCTGGGTTCCGAGCAGGTGAAGGAGCGGCAGAACGATCCGCTGCTCGAAGGCAAGCGCGTGCTGATCGCTGATGACGAACTGAACATCCGCAAGACCATCGGCGACATCCTGGGCAAATACGGCGTCAAGACGACCATCTGCAAGGACGGTTACGAAGCCTGCAACATGCTTGAGCAGCATGAGTACGACCTGGTCATTTCGGACATCAAGATGCCGTACCGTAACGGGTATGAGATCTTTGCGTGTGCTCGTCGGATCAACGACTATTTGCCGGTGATTTTGATGACTGGCTTTGGTTATGACCCGCATCACTCGATAGTCCGGGCGAGTCAGGAAGGCCTGTCCACTGTGCTTTTTAAGCCGTTCAAGGTCGATCAGCTTTTGGATGAGATTCGCAAGGCGCTGACGACACCGCTCAAGGCCGATGCCTCGCCTACCACAGCGCCGCAGTAGAACTCGCCGCGTGCATAATCTGTGTGTCCATGACGTTCCAACAGTCTGCTGATGTGATCTTGACGCCTCGCGATGTGGTGGCTGTTTCGCTGGCGAAAGCTGCGGCGGAGTTTCGCGACATGTCGCCCCGCACGCCTGATCTCGAGGCGTTGGATGAGCGTGGTCGCGCGCTGGCGTTGGCCATTCATCGCACGGTGCTGCAGCGATGGCTGACGCTGGAGTATCTGCTGGACCTGCATTTGCGCCAGCCGCTGCACAACATGGAGCCCGCGATGCAGGGCGTGTTGTTGACCGGCGCGGCGCAGTTGATTTTCATGGATCGCCTGCCGCGCCATGCGGTGGTGGATGAAGCGGTGTCGTCGGTGCGGCGGTTGGTGCGGCCGGGTGCGACGGGGCTGGTCAATGCGGTGCTTCGCAAGATTGCGGAGTTGCCCGAAGCGACGGTGCACGGGCAGATGTGGACGCCTGCTGCCGATCGCGTGCCGCTGGAATCAGGTTGGATTCCGCTGAAGCAGGCGAGCCTTCCTGATCCGGTGACGAAGCTCGATTTGCATCTGACGGTGGCGACGAGTCATCCGCGGCGATTGGTGCGACGTTGGCTGGCGCACTTCGGTCCGCAGGAGACGACGCGGCTATGTTGGCATGGCACGTTCAACCCGCCGGTGGTGCTGGCGTTGGGCGTGGACGCAGGTGCGATGCCTGCGGGGTTGACGCCTCACGAGCAGCCGGGATTCGCGAGTTTTGAAGGGTCGCACGAGCAGTTGACCGCGTTGTTGCGAGATGATCCCTCCCGGCGGGTTCAGGATGTCGCAGCGGCCCGTCCCGTGACCGCCACGGCCGCGCTGAAGCCCGCGCTGATTCTCGACTACTGTGCTGGGCGAGGCACCAAGACCCGCCAGCTCGCAGCGTTGCATCCGCAGGCTGACATCATCGCCACCGACAGCGACCCAGCGAGGTTGCTGGCGTTGCGCGAGTCCGTGCGTGATTGCCCGCGGGTGACCGTGATGCCGTTGGATGCGCTGGCCGCGGGGTTGGGCGGTCGGCTGGTGGACCTGCTGGTGCTGGATGTGCCCTGCAGTAACTCGGCGGTGATCGCACGTCGCCCCGAAGCACGCTATCGCTTCGGCCCCAGTGCCTTGCACAAGCTCACCGTTCTGCAGCAGCAGATCATCGACGCGACTTGGCCGATGCTGGTGCCGGGCGGGCACCTGCTTTATGCCACCTGCAGCCTGGAACTGGAGGAGAACACGCATCAGGTTCGCCGCATCGTGGCCAACCACGGTGCCAGGCTATTGCATGAGCAACTGCTGATGCCCAGCGGCGGTGGGGCGGCGTACCAGGATGGCAGCTTCCACGCCCTGTTGCGTAAAGCGTGATTGGCGAGCCGTCGTTCGTGCGATCGGCTTGGCCGGCAGGTCGCAAACCCTTGACAGCAGCCACTTCGCATTTCCTGCGAACTATATATAATGGTGGCCGTATCCCGTCGTGCGAAATTCAACGCGCCTTTTCCTGGAGCCATCATCATGCGTCAGAGTTCCTGGGGTTTGCACCCGAGCCTGTGGGCGATTGCACTGCTGATCATTTCCTATTGCACGCTGCCTGCCTCGGGCGACGTGGTGCTTATGAAGGACGGGCGGATCTTTACGGGGATGATTGTCACTCAGACCAACGACCAGGTGATCATCGACACCATAGTCTCGGGCATCCGCGTCAAGATGCCCCTTCGTCGTCCGGACATCGACTCCATCACCCTTGGGCCGGTGGACGACGATTTCTTCGGAAAGCCCAAGGAAAAGAAGAAAGAGGAACCGACGGCTACGGAGAAGGTCAACGTCCCCGCTCCCGCTGAGCCGCAAGTGCCCGCGCCGGAGGTACCGGCGAACATACCCGCCAAGGCCTACCTGGAAATTCCAATCGTGGGCACCTTCGGCACCGAGGTCGTGCCCGCTGGGGTCGAGGCTGCTCTGGAATATGCCACCCAGCATGAGGCCATCAAGCACATCGTCTTCGTAGTGGACAGTCCGGGCGGGAGCGTTGATGCGGCTGAGAAAATCCTGGGGCTGATGAAGAAGCACAATGCTCGCTTCACGTATCACTGTGTCATCAAACGCGCCATCAGCGCTTCGATCTGGGTGGTCTTTGCCTGCGACACGATCCATATCATCGAGGGCGGCACGGTGGGTGGGGCGGTGGCGTTTAGTCAGGATGAATCCACCGGGAACCTGGAAGTCGATGCGAAGTTCAATTCCGTGATCTGCGCCAACATCCGCGCCACAGCCGACAGCAAGAGCCACCCGGCCGTGCTCGTCGAGGCCATGATGATTCAGGATGCCACGGCCGCGGCATGGACCGATGAGGGTGGACGTCCGCACATTGGCAAAGTGGTGGGCAAGGGCGTCCCGGCGGAGCGGGTTATCTTCAAGGACACAAACAAGACCGTACTGACCCTCACAGCCCGCGAAGCCACGCAGATCCAGATGGCTGATGCACTCACTGGCAACGGCAACGCCGTTTCACTGGGCGAAGCTATGGGGTTTGAGGGTTGGGGCCGGTTCAATGACTACGGCGGTTGGGCGATGACGGAAAAATCCCGCCCTTACCGCGACTTTGAGAAGAAGCGTAACCGCATTGATGAACTGGCGCATTACATCGGGTCGACGATGGACGAGGCAGTAAGCAACGACCCGGAAAGAGCGGGCGACTACAGCTACTTCCAGCGCACGGGCCGGTTCACGGACGACTCCCGTCGCTTGTGGATTCAGCGCACCAACAGCGCCATCGCAGCTTGGGAGCGTGCCGAGAAAGGCATCGCTGAGTTTCAGGGCCTGCTCAAAGAAGCCGCTAGTCTGGGCATCACCGACGGCTTCCCCGAACTCAACGTTCAGAACGCTCTGGACCGTTGCGGCCGCGAGATCAAACGCCTGAAAATGAACCGCGGCCGCGAGGGTGTCTGAGAATACGTTGACGGGACGTGGATGGCGGCGTATCATCGCTTCATCCGGATTTAAGGATGAATCGCCATGCACATCAGGGACATCTTTGCCAGCCATCACCCGACGCTGTCGTTTGAGTTCTTCCCGCCCAAGACGCCAGCCTCGGCCGAGGCATTGTTTGCGAACATCACGCAGCTCGAAGGGTTGAAGCCTTCGTTTGTGTCGGTGACGTACGGGGCGGGGGGCTCGACGCGGGAGTTGACGCATGATCTGGTGGTGCGGATCAAAAACGAGACGGCCCTGGACCCGGTGCCGCATCTGACTTGCGTCTGTCACGAGCAGGAGGAAGTGGCGGCCATCCTTCGACGCTATGCCGCAGCCGGGGTGAGCAATATTTTGGCATTGGGTGGCGATGCCCCCAAAGGGCTGGCCGGCTACGAAAAGAGTAAGGACGCCTTCCAACATGCGGCGGACCTGGTGCGGTTCATCGTCGCCTTCAACGCCAAGGCGGAGCATCCCGACAAGCGCGGCTTTGGCATCGGCGTGGCGGGCTTTCCCGAGGGGCACCCCGCGACGCCCAATCGGCTCGTGGAGATGGACCATCTCAAGGCCAAGGTCGAAGCGGGTGCCGACTACATCTGCACGCAGTTGTTCTTTGACAATCGAGACTTCATGGACTTCCGCGAGCGGTGCGAGTTGGCGGGCATCCGCGTGCCGATCATCGCAGGGATCATGCCCATCGCGACGTTGAGTGGCATGAAACGTATGGCGGACCTGGCGGCTGGGGCACGTTTCCCGGCCCCGCTGCTGCGTGCCATCGCGCGCTGTGGCGACGATGCCCAGGCTGTGCAGCGGGTCGGTCTGCATTGGGCCACCGAGCAGTGCCGGGACCTGCTGGAGCACAAAGTGGCGGGCATCCACTTCTACACGCTCAACCAGAGCGACGCGACGCGTCAGATTTATCACAACCTGGGTGTGCGCGACAGCGAAGCACTGCGCAACGTGGGGCATCAGATTTGACCGGGTTGGTGGGGTGTGGCGTCGCTGACCAAACGTGGTAAAATCCATTGATCGCTCCGTGTTTGGATCCCGCCAGCGCAAGTCGGCTGCATGGCGGGCACTTAAAAAAACCGCCGATGACATGCAGTTTCACCCCCCGCCCAGGGCGTCGATCGACGTCTGACTGGTTCGTATCGTGGCGGGGCGGTTACACGGAGCGCACATGGCTGGTTCGATCACATTGCCCCAGGTTGTCTTGGACCTTGAAGAAGAAGACCGCAAGGCCTTTGAAGCCCTCACGCCCCCGGCGACCATGGTCGTCCGCTACGGCTACATGAAGCTAGTGGCGGAGCTGCCCTATGACGGCAAGGAAAAGGTCGGCTGCGGCAGCAAGCTTGTCATTCGCACCGATCGCGGCACCGAAATGGCCGAGATGCTCACCACCACCTGCGGCAACAGCGGCTGCGGCAAGAGCGTCTCACGCCAGCAGATGCTCGATTACATCAACGCCTCGGGCGGTAAGAATTACCCCTTTACCACCAGCGGCCGAATTGTCCGCATCGCCACCGTCGAAGATCTGTTGCATCAGCAGAAGCTCGATGGTCAGAAACGGGACATGATGCGCTGGGCTAAAGAAGCGCTGGTGGAAGTCAATCTGCCCATGAAGCTCGTGGATGTCGAACTGCTGCTGGGCGGCGAACGCGTGATCTTCCACTACACCAGTGAGGATTGGGTCGATTTCCGTGATTTGGTCAAGCGGCTGGCTGCGGAGTATCAAACCCGCATCGACATGCACCAAGTCTCGGCCCGCGATGAGGCACGCATCGTCGCTGATTACGAAAAATGCGGGCAACATTGCTGCTGCAAGCAGTTCCTCAAGGTACTCAAGCCCGTTTCCATGCGCATGGCCAAGGTTCAAAAGGCCACCATGGACCCGACGAAAATCTCGGGGCGGTGTGGGCGGTTGATGTGCTGCCTCCGCTATGAGGACGAGACGTACGACAGCCTCAAGAAGAACCTGCCGTTTAAGCAGACGCGGGTGATAACCGAGGACGGCCCGGGCACGGTAGTGGATACGCAGATTCTCACGCAGTTGGCGCTGGTGGTGCTCGACTCGACGGGCAAGGCCGCGGCCTATCCGGTGGAATCGCTTACGACCATCAAGAAGGGCGAGCCCAATTACCTGCCCCCTGAGCCGCGCGAACCGTATGGCGCGAGCAGTTCGAGGCGCGAAGGTGGCGATCGTGGATCACGGGGATCGGGCATGGGCGGGTCCAGTGGGTCCAGCGGTGGGTCCAGCGCGGGGTCGAGCGGATCAGGCGGATCGGGAGGGTCAGGAAGTGCGGGGGCGGGACGTGGCGAGCGGGGTCAACCCAGCCGTCCGAAGCCCGGCCGACCGGTGCGCGATGATGAGGTCGAATCCGCGGATGGTGATGCACCTGAGGCCTTCGTACCGAACCAACCGCCGGCACCACCGGCACCCACGGGTTCGCGCGGCTACGGCAATCGCATTGTCAAAGTCACCAAGCCGCCCGCCTCCGCGCAGGATCAGGATACCCCAGATGCCCGAGAGGTTCGTAATGCTGGGGATGCCCGCAATGCCCAGGATGCTCCGGATTCAGCGGAACCCGGCGATGAATCCGAGTTCGACGGGTCCGGCGATGGAGCCGGAGACGGAGGCGGCGAGGACGCATCGGGAGTCGAGGGTGACGCGACGGGCGGGAGTGATACCACCAGCGGAACCGACGGGGATCAGGCCAATCGGCAGGGCGGTCGAAGACGTAAGCGGCGGGGCCGCGGTCGGCGCCGACGTGGTGGTGGGGGAGGAGGCGGAGGTGGCAGCGGTGGTGGAGGGGGCGGAGGAGGACGCGCGTGATGCGCCTGACTCACTTGACGCACGTTGTGACAAGCTCGGTTTCCATCCCAGCCTCAGACTGTGTCGATCACACGCTACGATGACGTATGAGACTGCCATTGCATCAGCAGAAAACTCGCAACCGTGTCATTCGAGGATAGGCCTATGCTCAAAGCCATCGTCGTTGGTCTAGGTCCCATCGGTGTCGCATGTGCCCGTGCCATTCGTGCCGACAGCCAGATCGAACTGGTGGGCTTGGTTGACATCGATCCCGAGAAACTCGGCAAGCCTCTGGACGATTTAGGGCAGGAATCCGCAGCGACGGAAGGCGCTTCGAACACGGCCGACCCCATGGTCGCTGCCAGTGTGGACGAGGCGATGGCGGCATCGCAACACGGCGCGGATGTGGCCATCGTCACCACCACATCGCGATTCGCCCAAATGGAACCACTGCTGGAGCAGTTGCTCAAACATAAGCTTTCGGTCGTCACCAGTTGCGAAGAGATGGCCTATCCGCGCTACGCTCACGCGGAGTTGGCAGATCGCATCGACGCCTTGGCTAAAGCGGCGGGCAAAGCGGTTCTGGGCACGGGAGTCAACCCCGGATTCGTCATGGACAGCCTGGCGGTGACGTTGAGTTCGGCGGTTCGACGGGTACAGGCGGTGCGATGTGTGCGACGCGTCGATGCAGCCCGGCGACGCCTGCCTCTGCAGGCCAAGGTCGGAGCCACGATGACGCCCCAACGCTTTGAGCAACTAGCCCAACTCGGAAAGATCGGCCACCAGGGCATCGCGCAATCAGTCGCGTTGCTGGCGGCAGGCTTCGGGCGGCAGGTGGCGCCGGGCTCCATCGAAATTACCCTCGAACCCGTGATCGCCGACCGTCCCATGGAAAGCGGCATCGGCCTCATCGAGCCCGGGCGGGTCGCTGGCATGCACAACGTCGCTCGGTGGAGCGGTGATGACCTGTCGGTCGAACTCGATTTGACCATGGCGGTGGGCGTGACCGACCCCCGCGATGTCATCGAACTTCAGGGGCCGGTGTGCATTCGCATGAAAATCTCCGGCGGCTTGCCGGGCGATTCCGCCACCGTCGCCATGCTTGTCAACTACGCCCAGGTTCTCGACCGTGCCCAGCCGGGCCTGCTGACGATGCTCGATCTTCCCCCCGCCGGTTGCCGCGGCCGCGACCGTTGACCGCCCGGGCAGGCGGCTTTTCCTCCCGTTGCGATCTGCTAAACTTTCCGCACCATGCTTTCCACCCTGGCCGTCGAAAATTTCAGTCACTACGCCCCCATCGGCATCCTGCTGGTGATGGCGATTCTCTTTGCCTCGGGCAACCTGGTTCTCACCCAGGTCGTCGGCCGCGTCCTGAACCTCCGCCGACAGGGCGATGTCAAGGGCATCACTTACGAATCGGGCATGGACCCCATCGGCACGACCCACCGCCGCTTCAATGTGCGGTTTTACATCGTGGCCATGACCTTCCTGGTTTTCGACGTCGAGATCGTGTTTCTCTATCCCTGGGCCACGACGTTTCCCAGCTTGAGTCAGGAAAGCAACCTGGGCCCGCTGTTTTTGGGCCGGGTGCTGTTTTTCATCCTTACGAGCATCATCGCCTTTGCCTACGCGTGGCGCAAAGGTGTTTTTCGGTATGACTGAGAGCGAGGCAGGCCCAGCGCCAAGCCGATGCTCAATGCCAGCCGAGGCGTGTGAGATACTGCGGTGAGGTCAGCCAGAAGCCACGATTGCACGTAACCCACAAAAAAGGGGCTGACGCATGATTGAGGTGACGAATCTCGTCAAGTGGTATGGGCCGACGCTGGCGGTCGATGACCTGACGTTTTCCATTCCCCGCGGGATGGTCGTGGGCTTTCTGGGGCCCAACGGTGCGGGTAAGAGCACCACGCTGCGCATTCTCACGGGCTTCCTCCCGCCGACCTCGGGTCGGGCCTGCATCGATGGTCAGGATGTGCTCACCGCATCTGAATCGGCGCGCGGCCGCATCGGCTACCTGCCGGAGTCCAACCCGCTTTATCCCGAGCTGCGGGTCGAGGAGTTTCTTCACTATCGCGGCAAGCTCTTTGGCATGCCCCGCAGTGCCCGGAAGCAGCGAATCGATTTTGTCTGCGACCGCTGCGGCCTCACGCCGGTTCGCCGACGCCTTATCGGCGCGCTTTCCAAAGGTAACCGCCAGCGCGTGGGTGTGGCCCAAGCGTTGCTTCACGATCCCCCGGTGTTGATTCTCGATGAGCCGACTTCGGGCTTGGATCCCAACCAGATTCAGCAGTTTCGTGCTCTGGTGGCGGAACTCAAAGGCAAGCACACAGTGCTGCTTTCATCGCACATTCTGCCCGAGGTTGAGCGGACCGCGGACCATGTGCTGATCATCGCGGGCGGTCGCATCGTGGCGCAGGGAACGCCGACTCAACTGCGTCAGAGCGTGACCAGCGGTTCGCGTGTGCTCGTTGAAGTCAAAGCCAGTGAACAAGCCGTTGATCGAGCGGTGAGTGGCATGGCGGAATCAGCGGGGGTCGAAACAACGATGCAGGGCGACTGGTGTCGCGCCGTCGTCGGTGCCAAGGGTCAAAGCGATATTCGTGAAGCCCTGGGCCGGGTAATTGCCGCCAACGGTTGGCAGGTGCGTGAGATGCGTCATGAATCCGCCAGCCTTGAACAGTTTTTCGTGCAGATCACAGCCGAGCAATCGCGGCAAAAGGTTGAGGCGGCCTGATTGTCGCCGCAGCATTCGCCCGCTGGAGCTTTGCCCCCCACTGCCTGCCGCCGCTTCGTCCACCGCCGCCGCCACTGATACCTCCGCAGTGCATCGCCGGTTGACTAACACGCCTCCGAGTCGAAACCACGGACGCCACTAACCATGCAAACCATCGCCATTGCTAAACGTGAATTGATGAGCTTGTTCTACTCGCCCATCGCCTACATGGTGCTGGGCCTCTTTGGACTGGGCACCGCGATGATCTTTCTTCGCGGCTACGGACCAGGCTGGCCAGCGACCATGCGCGACACCTTCTTCATGGTCATCTGGCTGATGATCTTTCTCGTGCCCGCCATCAGCATGCGATTGCTGGCCGATGAGTACCGTCACGGCACCATCGAGTCGCTCATGACGGCCCCTGTCGCCGATGCACAGGTGGTGTTGGGCAAGTGGCTCGGTGCCATGGCGTTCTTTGCCGTGCTGCTCTCGCCGCTGGTGGTCTATGTGATGGTGCTGGCAGCAACATCTCGGCCGGACTACGGGCCGATCATCACCGGCTTCGTGGGACTGCTCCTCGTGGGCGGGTTGTATCTGGCCATCGGAGCCTTCGCCTCAGCCGCTACTCAGAACCAGATCATCGCCTTCCTTCTGACGGTGTTCATCATTTGCATGCTGACCTTCGCCATGTTCTTCCTGCCCCGCACCAGTTGGGGCGGCGATGCCATGCGACCCGTCTATTACCACCTCGACGTCAACCAGCAGTTCGACAATTTCAACAAGGGCCTTATCGACTGGGGCAGCGTCATTTATTTCATCTCGGGAATCAGCGTGTTTCTGTTCCTGGCGGTGGTCGTGCTGCAGAGCCGCCGCTGGCGATAGTTAGCGCGTGCTCGATGCACGAACGAACCTTCCGCAACGAAGACTGATCAACGATTTCGCGAACCAAAAATACTCAGACTCAACACCATGCCCACTACCCCCACCCAGACCGCTCGTCGCACCAAGTACGGCTTGAACGTGGCTGTTGCAGTTGTCGCCGCGTTTGCCATTGCGGTGTTGGTCAACGTCATTGCCGCCCGTTATCTCACCGCTTTGCCGCCTCTTGATCTCACCGCCACGGGTCAATACAGCCTGGCGCCGCAGACACGAAAGCTGCTTAGTGACCTCGAAGGGCAGTTCCAGGTGATCACCCTTTTTGCAGGCAGCAGTGACGCGGTCGGTGCCCAGAGCGTTCAACGCGCTAAAGACCTCATCGATCAGTACGCCCGCTATTCAAGCAACCTTTCCGTCGAGCACATCAATCCCGATCTTCAAGTTGGCCGGCTCGAAGCGTTTTACGGGCAGATCCAGGAACGCTTCGAAGCAGATCTGGCGCCGAGTCGCGTTGCCATCGCCGCAGCACAGAAAGACCTGACGACGCTTCGCGAGCAGATGGCACAGCAGCGTGCCATCGTGGCGGCTGCGGCTGCGAATCCTGAGCTGCAGGCGGGGAACCTCAAGCGAGCGTTGAATCTTGCAGCCCAACTCTTTGCCCGCCGCGCCACCGAGCTTCAGTCAGCCGGGACGCAGATCGAGAAACTCATGGAAGCCCGTCTGCCGCCCTACGGCAGCGTGGTGGCGCAGCTTGAGCAGATTCTGACGCAGCTTGACCAGTCCGACTATGCCGCCCTGTCGCAGCAGTTCCAACAGGGGGCACGACAAAGCGACACGCCCGGCTCGATCAAGGAGGCATTGCTTCAATTGGATTTGTCGTTGAAGGAATCCCGCCAATTGCTTCAAAAAAGCCTGGCGATGCTCCGTGGCGTGGAAGGTTCGACGGAGTACGAGCATGTCACGACGATGATTCAGACCACCGCCAACGCAGTGCTGGTTTTGGGGCCGGGGAAGATCAAGGCGATGAGTTTGGGTGAGATGTTTCGTCAGTCGCCGCAGCCGACCGGAGGCGATGCTGCGCAGCCCGAGGTGCTATTTCAAGGTGAAGAGGTGCTGACGGGCGTGCTGGTGAGTCTGACGCTCAAGACGCCGCCGATGGTGATTTTCGTGAGCACGGGTCAACGTCCTGCGTTGGGGCCTGGGGGCGACTACGAGTTTGTAGCGCGGCGACTGCGTGCGATGGACTTTGATGTTCGGTCGTGGAATCCCGCTGGCGCAGCCGGGCCGATGGGTCAGCCAATGCCGCCTCAGCCGCCGCCACAGGCCGGGATTGGGCAGGCTGCGGTCTGGGTGTTGTTGCCTGCGGAGCCTGCCGGGCCGATGAACTTCACCGCGGGTGCCACGATGGCGCAGGCTGCGGACCACATCAAGGCCCGACTCGATGCAGGTGACGGTGCGATGGTCATGCTGGCGGCCAATCCCACCGCGAGGTTCGGCGAGCCGACGCCGATCCTTCCGGAGTTGGCTTCCTTCGGCATCCAGGCGCGCGTGGATCGCGTCATCATGCAGCAGGTCACGTTGCCCGATGGCAAGAAGCAGGCGTCGCCGACTTTTATCGTCGACAACTGGCCCAATACGTTGGCGGTGACTCGGGCGCTGGCGGGTATGCCCGCGGCTTTCACCTGGTGCAGCCCGTTGACGTTGAGTGAGACCAAAGGTGTCGAGCAATGGCCGCTGGTGATCATTCGCGAAGAAGGCCTGTGGGCTGGTGACGACTTCGACGCCTTTCCCGATGTGAAGTTCAACGAGCAGAATGCCGCCCGGGAGTTCACCGTGGCCGTCGCTGCCCAACGGGGCCAGACGCGCATCGTGGCGGTGGGGTCGCCTTACTGGGCTTCGGATTTCATCACGAGCAACGCGGATCGTGGCTTGCGACAACAAGGCGTGGGATTAGCCGATGTTTTCGGCGCTGCTTACCCCGGCAACGCAGAGATGTTCATCAACAGCGTGCAATGGCTGGCGCACCTCGACCAGCTCATCGCAGCCAGCGCCAGATCGCAGGACATTCGCCGCGTCGGTGCCCTGTCGCCCACGACGGAGAGCGCCATCACATGGAGTCTCCTGGTGGGCTTGCCCGTGTTGACCATCCTCTTCGGCGTGGGTGTCGCCATCGTTCGCAATCGCGGTTAAGCAACGTCGCCGCAGCGCTGGCGGCTTTAGCTGGGGGGGGAAACAGTTGGTCCGACCCTGAGCACGCACTCCTGACTTTGATTCATCATGAACTACAAAACCACACTGTTTCTACTGGCTCTGTTGCTGATCGTCGGCGGATTCTTCTGGTTTGTGGCCGATAAGCAACCGCCTCAACCCGATGCGGATCACCCCGGCGGCACGCGCCTGCTGCCCGACCTGGAACCCGAGCATGTCAACGCGGTCACGCTGGATCGCGGCCGGGGCGATGAGAAAATCGAACTCATCGACCAGGCGTGGTTCCAGACATCGCCGGTGCGCTTCCCGCTCAACGAATGGTCGGGCAAGGACCTGGCCTCCGCAGTGGCGGAGCTGCGCTGGCGTGAGCAACTCGCACCCGGCAAGGGCGATGTGCCTGATGCCCAGCAGTTCGGATTCGAGCCCGCCCGCGCGACACTGCGCGTCAGCGCCAGCGTCGATGGCAAAGATGTGACACACACCATCGAGCTTGGTCGAACAGCCACCGGCTCCCGAGCTTACGTCCGACTCGCCGATTCGCCGACGGTTTATGTGGTCAGCGATCGCCTCCACAAGATGACGCTGGATGCGACCATGGATGATTGGCGACGAACGACGCTTATCGTCCCCGCCACGGGCGAGTTGGATGCGTTGACATTGTCGCATGGTGATACCCGCGTCGAGGCAATCAAACGCGATGGCGGGTGGGCGATGGTCGGCGACCACGCTGGCCGCGCCGGTGAGCAAGCCATCACGCAACTGGTGCAACAGGTCTCAAGCATCTTCATTCGCAAGTTCGCGCCATCGAGCGGAAGCGATCTGTCGATCTTCGGCCTTGATGAGCCGCGCCTGGTGCTCAGCCTCGGTCAGACGACTCCCACTGACCTCGGCGCCAACAAGTGGACCTTGCGCATCGGTGGCCCGGTGGACCTCAAGGGCGAATCGTTCTTCGCCACTTGGAATCGCGCCGATGGCACCGAAGATTCGCAGCGAAACTCGGCCACGCCCGTCGTGGTTTTCGAGATCGCGAAAGCCGACGCGGAACGGCTGGAAAAATCCGTCGATGATCTGCGCGATCCGCGCCTCGTGCTGGCGCAGCCGACGGACGTGCGACAGATCGAGGTTCACATGCTCGATTCGCCCACGCAGGCCGGCCAGGGGTTCACGCTACTACACGGTGCCGAGGGTTGGTCCTTCGGCAAGCCTGACCCGGGATTCGCCATCGACTCCACGTTGGCCAGCAAGTTGCTGACCGACCTCGTTGGCGCGCGGGCAACGAGCTACCGCGTTGATGCACCGCGTCAGGCGCAGCCGGATGTCACGATTGTCGTCAACGCCATTGGTCGGACTGAGCCGGAGGTCCTGCGGGTGTTTGTGGGCGATGATGCGAAGGCTCCGTTGCTCGTGCTCCGCAACGAGGAGACGACGGGTTATCTGGTGCCCGCCGATCAGTTGTCGGCAGCTTTGGGTCCGGTGACGTCATTGCGTAACCGCGTTGTACTCGACCTGCCCGCCGCCGAGTTGGCGTCGTTGTTGATCACTCAACCCGATGGCACGATGTTCGCGTTCACGCAAACGCCCTCGAAGGCTGGGGAAGGCGAAGCAGCCGCGGGCGCGCCAACTAGCGTGTGGTCGCTAGGCGGGGCTGAGGCTTTTGAGCGGTCAGCGTTGGACGCGCTGCTGTCTGAGATGTCACCTTTACGCGCGGTTCAATGGGTGTCATCGGGGAGGCTTGACGATGCTGATGCCACCCGCGTCAAGGCCACACGCCGCGATGGTTCGACAGTAACGCTGAGCATCGACTCGGCCAAAAAGTTGGCCAGTGTATCCACCATGCCCGATGGGCAAGTCTTCGAGCCAACACCGGCGTTGATCGAATCTGCCGGCGCGGAGTACCGCCATCGAACCATCCTGCCCATGGCGCAGAACCGCATCGCGCAAGTGACGATCCAGGACGGTTCGTCGGCAGCGGTGGTCATCACCCGTGATGCAGCGGGACGTTATGCGGTCGATGGTCGCGACGATCTGAACCAGACCGCGGCGGGGGGGCTCTTTGATGCTCTGGGCGGACTTCGCGCACTGCGTTGGATGCCCTCGGCAGGCGTGAAACTCGACCAAGCGTCACCGGCACGAACGTTGGTTGTGCAATACGACGACGGCTCCACCCACACACTGCGACTCTGGCGCCCGGCTGCCAACGACCCGAGCCATGAATTGGCGAAGATCGATGACCGCGCATTGCTGGCGAGCCTGACCCCGCAGTCGGCTGCGAAACTGCACGCAGCGGTGTTTGCCGGTCAGGGCGTAAACCCGGATGCGGCGGTCGTGCCCGATACGATGCCCGACATGATGCCGCCGTTCAAATAACCCCCTAACATCAGTCTGGAGTATCGACGCTATAAAAGGAGGGGGGTTGGAGGCGGGCACGCGATGGTCGTCGCTGCACGCAACTCCACGTGACCCAGAGCCCATGAAAGACTGGACCCCGCGAATCACGATGCTCGTTTTGCTGCTGCTGGTCATCGGCGTGCCGTTTGCGCTGCGCCCCGCTGCTGTGGATGAGACGTTGGCCGGCGGAACGGTTGATGGTGACGATGCCGCCCGCCCGCGACTCGTCATCATCACGCCGCACAATGAACAGATTCGCTTTGAAATGGCGCGTGGCTTCAATCTCCACCGCCTGTCACAGAATCTCCCCGCAGTGGATTTCGATTGGCGCAGCAGCGGTGGAACATCGGACCTGATGCGGCAGGTCACCTCGGAGTTTACTACCAGGATCGCGGCTGGACGAGTCGATGATGGGATCGGGTTGGACCTTTTCTGGGGCGGCGGAGACTTCGAACACAACACGCTGGCGGCTGGCATCACACCATCGCCCAAAGCTCAGGCGGTGCAGATCGTCACGCCCGTTGCCTTGCCCGAAGGCATGCTCCTTGAGGTCTTCCCGCAATCCGACATCGGCGGAGCACCGCTCTATCACCCACAACTCAAGTGGGTGGGCGTGGTGCTGGCGTCCTTCGGCATCGTCTATAACCGCGACCCGCTGATTTACCTGGGTCTGCCCGAGCCAACGACGTGGAGCAATCTTGAAGACCCACGGTATCGCAGTTGGGTGGCGCTGGGCGACCCGGGCCATTCAGGCTCGGTGGCAGCGGCCTACAACGCGGTGCTTCGCCGCATGGGATGGACCCAGGGCTGGGCATCGCTTCGCCGCATTTGCGCTAACGCCCGCTACTTCACCGCCAGTGGGTCCAAACCCTCCGTCGATGTGTCGGCTGGGGAAGCGGCAGCGGGAATGTGTATCGACTTCTTCGGTCGCTTTCAGGCTGGCGCCATCGGCGATGACCGCGTGGGTTATGTCTCGCCCGTCGGCATGACCATGACCAATGCGGACCCGATCACGATCCTGCGCGGCGCACCGCACCATGACCTGGCCAATGAATTTGTCATCTGGCTCCTATCGCCTGAAGCGCAAGGTTTGTGGCAGCGCCGCATCGGCACGCCCGGTGGTCCGGGCAAGTTCGAGCTTCGTCGCGTGCCCATTCGCCGGGATGTTTACACATCTTCGGAGATGGCCAATTGGACGGACCCGGTCAACCCCTTCGAGACCGCCAGGCCGTTTGCGCCCGGCATGCCCGATTTCTACCGACCGGTGAAATGGGTGATGCAGGCCATGGCGATTGATGTGCATGACGAGCTCAAGAACGCCTGGAAAGCGTTGGAGCAAACTCCCGCCGATGACCCCAGGCGTGCGGAAATGCTGGCCCTGTTTGATGCCATGCCGCCGGATTTGACGCTGACCTGGCCCGATGCGCAACTCGAGGCCGAGTGGCTGGTGATCATTGAGGATGCCAACCATCCTCGCCATGCGGAAGTGGCGGCAACGCTCGAAGGTTTCATGACCGGGATGGCCACCCGCTTCGGCAAATGGCGGGATGTTGACAAGCTTCTCGAAGCCCGTCGAGCGTGGACCACTTTCTACCGCGGCAACTACCTGCGGATTGTCGAACTGTCGAAGTAAGCGCGGCAGGGGAAGGCGGAGGGGCGGGCTCGTGGCGATACCGCGACATATGCGTCTGAGTCAATGTGTGACGTCGCCTTCAATTCGTCAGAGCGTATATCAGCAGATTGCAGTTGATGGCCTTGGCGTTGCGGATTTCGTTGCCTCCGCAGCAGCAGCAGCCGCCGCCCGCATTGGCGGTGTCGTTGAGACCCAGCGGCGAAAAGACGAGCATCAAACGCCCGCCCTGGGTCAAGC
This sequence comes from Phycisphaeraceae bacterium, assembly GCA_041736565.1. Taxonomy (GTDB): domain Bacteria; phylum Planctomycetota; class Phycisphaerae; order Phycisphaerales; family Phycisphaeraceae; genus JBBDMX01. The sequence goes on from JBGSTK010000190.1 coordinate 38,960, forward strand.
CGTAGAGATGCACATCGCGAGTGACTTTGCGCGGGACGATGCTTTCGATGTCGTAGAGCCCTTTCTTGAAGATGGCGTGGTCCATGCCGATGACTTCGAGCTTGAGATCGGGATACATGATGGCGATTTCCTTGCGGAAGCTGTTGGCCCAGACGTGGTCCGAACAGCCAGCCGAGGCAAGCACGAAGCCGCCGCGATCGAGATACGACTTGAAGCGTTCGCGCTCCTTGTCGGAAAGTTTGAAGTCGCCCTCGCCGGTCATTACTGAGAAAGGATGTTTGTAGAGGTCATCGCTTTCGAGAGTGACAGCCGCCAGTGAGCGTCGCACGGTGATGTCCGTCTCGCGGTCCACCGTGGTCAGAAAACCTTCGGAAAAACAGATGCCTTCTTTGCCGCCAGCATAGATCCAACGCGCGACGGTGACCTCACCCTTGCGCGGTTCGGTGCCGGGGTCGTCATCCTGGGCGTGAGTCGCTACCGACAGCAACAGCAGCGTCGCACCCATGGCGAACAATCCGATGAGGGCGGTGATAGAGGAGCGATAGGTCATGGGCGTTTTCCTTGGGGCGGGTTGGCGGTGGGATCCTGTGTCCACCTGCCTGGCCTGTCGAGTGCTTCATAATAGCGCGCCACGAGTTGGCGGTACTCGGGGGGTACCTGCTCGAGGCGGGCATCGGTTGATGTGGGTGTCTCGTCGCCCCCGCGCACGATTTCGGTGGTAACGCCTTCGGCGAGAAGCGGGACGGGTGCCGCTTGCTCGTGGGGCTGCACGCCCAGAACCTGCAAGCCGCTCATGAGTGTGTCGGCATCGTTGGCAGCGGCATTGCCGACCTGCTCCAGCCATTGGCGAAGTGCCGCCTTGCTCTCCTGGGCGGATTTCGGATCGGCTGGCGCCGGCATGGGGTTGGTGTCGGGGAGTTCGAGTTGCGAGGCAGTCTGCCCCAACCTCGGTGCAAGTATCTGGCTTCGCCGGGCGAATTGGCCACGTCGTTGTTCCAACGCCGATAGTTGTTCGTCCAACCATGCGGGCACGGGCGACGCATCCTGGCGAAGGCCCGCCAGTCGTGATGCCAGAGCTGCGGATTGGGCCGCGAGATGCTCCGCGGCATCGAGCAGTTCCCGGCTTGCCGCCACCTCGGCCGCCTGGGGTGCGCCAGCCGATGCCGACGCTGTGCCCGTCGCACCTGTGGACGCATCGCCCTCAACATCCTCAGAGGAGGCGGGCGAGGTGACGTCGAGGGCTGGTGGGGGCGGCTTGGGGATGATGGTCATGCGTCGTGACCAGCCGTCACCAGCCTCGATGCGGAATGTCAGTGGCTCGCGCACATCGCGCAGCACGCGGTTAAAAGTCGCGTCGGATTGTGCCTGCATGGACCATCGGCCGGTGATGTTGTGGGACAGGTCAAACAGTGCCAACGTGGCGTCGTCGGGAATTAGGCCGCCCAACGTGGCGGTGATGGTGGTGTCGTCGCCAGCCAACGGCTCGACGGGGTTGATGTGGATCTGGAACGTGGTTTGTGAAAAAGGGGGATGATCGCCCCAGGGATGGGCCAGTCGCAGCAGCCCCGTGGCGATCAGGCGGGGCTCGATAATGGTGACGATCAACCACGCGGTGCCAGCCGCCAACAGCCAGAGCAGTTGCGTGACGACGGGTCGGCCCGGCACGATGGTGCAAGGCGCGACAGTCTGGGCGGCACGTTGGCCGTTGTCCAAGGCGCGGCGGCGAAGCTGGTGCGCCAACGGCGTGGTGGCACCGGGCCCTTGGGCCAGAAGTGTGGCATTCACCGCTGCGTTGTCATTAGGGCGAGTGGCCTGATCGATTCGACCCGCCTCGCGCAGCCAATTGTCGCTTCGTCGTACGATGCGCCAGCACGTCACGATGGCTGCAATCGCCGTCGCCATAAGGCCAAGTGCGCAGGCGATACGAACGGGCGCGGGCAGTCGTAGCACAGCGTCAAGCAGCAGTTCCAGTAGCAGCATGCCCCCCAGGACCCAGTCCCATCGCACCATTTCCGCCAGCAGGCCCACGTTGCGTCGGCGCTGCGCCAGCGGCGCCAGTGCGTGTTGAATCGCAGCGACATCGGCCCGGGAATCACGCGATGAAAAAGTGCGTGGGAGTGTGGTCATGCCATCCCCCATCTTCGTCGAAGGATCCAGTGGCCGAAGAAGCCTGCGAAGATCACGATGATCGCCACGGGTTGATGAATGGCGTAGCGATGGCGCTCGGTGACGCCCCGCAGCGCTTGAACCTGCGTGATCTCCGTGAGCAGAGCGGAGGATTCGCCGAGCCCCATGACACGGCCACCGGTGGCGGTGGCCATGGCTTCCAGAAGCGACGGGTTGGCTGAGGTGTCCTGCATCTCGGGGTTGCGATCTTCCACCGCGACTTTGAGGGTTTGACGCACGTTGCCGCCGGTGGGTTGCGTGGTGCCGCTAGGTTGTGTGACGCTGCCGGGCGGGGCGATCAGATCGACCTGATAGACGCCGACTTGCCCCGGGGAAAACGATGCGGTGAAAAGCGTGGCCTGCTGCCCGGCTCGCTGCGGGCGCAGTTGCTGCTGCGAACCATCGGGCAAAGTAAGCCGCAGGCGCGGCGTGAAATCAGGCGGCATGATTTGGCGCGTGTGCACCGTGACCGTCACAGCCTCGTCGGGTTCGGCTGCCAGTCGATCCAGTGCCATGCTGATCTCCGCGCCAGGCAGAAAATCTTCCCCCAGTGCCAGCCAGCGTATAGCTCGGTTCCAGAAACCGTGATAGACCGCGTCGAAGCGTTGCTGCGAATCCGGGAGAAACGCCCACTGCCACATGCCTTCGGTGAGAATCGCCAGCACGCGGCCACGCCCCACGGGCTGATAGACCACAGCCGCCATGTCCTGCTGCGGGTCAGCCAGCGATTTCTGTCGCAGCAGAACGATCGCAGCGGCGTTGTGCCGATCGACACGCGTGGCAGCAGCCATGTTTGGCAATTGCGAGATCACCATCTGCGGATCGTCACCAGCACTACCATTGAGCGATTGCGTGGACAGTAACGGGCTTTGCCGACCAGCGGGTGCGAGGCTCAGCTCCATTTGCTGAAGGGTCTCGCTCCCCCAGGTCACTGGCATGAGCGGCTCCACAATCGCCGCGAGCCGGGTGCCATCGGGCGTGGTGGGATCAAAGGCTTGACCCCTGGCCAGAATCAAGGCGCCGCCACGGTCACGCACGAACGTCACGAGCCTGTTGGCGGAATCATCCGGAAAGAAGCGTTCCACGCTTTTGCCGAGGATGACGATGTCAAACGAGTCGATCTGGTTGATCAGTTCGGCTGGATTCGTGGCCACGTCGGCGGGTGGTGAATCGTTGGTTACACCGTCGGCTCCAGGGACGTCCGCTGAGGCGATGTCCTGTGCATCATGCGTGATCAACACATGGTCCCTGCTGATGGCCACGACTCGGGTCAGCGCGACTTGCGGATCGCCACTGAGCACTCGCGAGAGGAAGCGGGTGTCCCAATGCGGCTGACCTTCAAGCAGAAGCACGCGAACCCGCTGACGGATCAGTTGCACAAAGACCTGACGCGTGTTGTTTTCGATTTGCTGCTCAGCGGCAGCAGGAACGACGCGAAGGCGGTAGCTGTAAAGCGTGGTGGTGCCATGCGTCGGCGACTGAGGTGTGACGCGGAAACGCAGCGTTGCCGACGGGCGACCATCGAGAGCTAGTCTCTGAGTGTCAATCAATTGGTCATCTTCGAACAGTTGCACGGTGGCGGTGGCATCGTCGAGACCACGCTGAGTCACGCTGGCGTTGATCCACGTGCTCTGACCCGCCATGAGGCGATCCGCATCTGCCCAGGCCAGCAGTGACATGTCGGAACTCTGCGACGCCTCGCCGACGGGCACTGCCCAGATGCGCCAGCCACTTTGCGACAGGCGGGCAAGCAGTTGGTTATCGAGGCCGCGTTGCGTGTCCCGGCCATCGCTTAACACGACGATCAGACCGCCGTCCGATGCACGCGCACCGGCGGGGACGGCGGCGTCCAACGCTGCGATGAGGCGCGTCTCTCGGCCAACGGGTGCGGTGGTCAGTTCATGGCCTTGGGGCAGGACGCGCAGGTCTTTATCAAAGACGAGCGTTTGCACGTTGGCGCTTTGCCGGAGCTTTAACTGCAGCAGGGGATCGAGCCAAGTGCGGGCGATGGCCTCCCAACGCGTGACGTTGAGTGTGCCGCCGCCTGGAGTCGGCAACGATGCATCGGCCTGCGCCATGCTGGCTGAACCATCGGCGAGGATGATGATCGATACCGGCGTTTTCTGGCGTGAGGCTGGTTCAACCACGCTGGGGCCCGCCAGGAGGAGCAGTAGTGCTGTCAACGCGATCAAGCGCAGGCCCATGAGCGATAGACGTTGCGGCCAACTAAGCGGCTCAGACGCTCCGGAGCGGTGGGGCAGCAGCGGCCAGAAGGCTGCGACGGTGGCCAGGGCCGCCAAGGCAATGCTCAGCCAGAGGGGCAGCGGGGGTCGCCAGAGATCGACATGCCAATCAACCACGCTGGGGCCCCCTTCCTTTCCACGGTAGCGCCCAGTGCCGCCACGCCGAGGTCTGCTGTGCATCGCGCGACATGCTCTCAGCCAGCGATTGCTCGACGAATGCCAACGCGATGGCCAGCGCCAGGAGCCAGGGCCACAATGCTATGGAGCGATCGGAAGGTGTCCTGGATGCGTTGGACATTGAGGTGTTAGCACCGACATCGGCACCGGCGACAGAGCCCACGCTGGCACCGGCACCGGCATTCGACGTCGTATTCAGTGAAGCCTCATCCAGTGGGCGAAGATCGCTCTCATCCGGATGAAGCTCGACCCACATGTCACCTGCTCCAGCACTTGCTCTATCACTTGATCCACTCGATGTGGTGTCGCGATAGAGCCCCACCTCGCGCCCAGCCTGCTCAGGATGCGAGTTGGGGGGTGTGGGCGGTCCCGGTGCCATGACACGCACCAACTGATGCACCAGTGGCACAAACGACGGCTGCGTCACCAGCGTGCTCTGCCCGGGTGCGAGATCGCCAGCCAGTACCGCGAGTCGGCCGGCACCGTGCCATCGCATGGCCAGCAGCGGTTGATCGTTGGCCAACATCAGCAGAATCATTGCGTCCGGCGTGGCCGTCGCGGGTGCCCAGCGGCTCAGGGTGTTGCCCAGAAGCGTCGATCGAGCCGGGCCCTCAAAGGGTTTGAGCAGCGCATCCTTGAACGCTGCGTGGCTCAGCGCCTGCGGACTTCGCGTCATGCGTTGCCCACGAGGGATCAGCGGCGAAGCGTTGGCACCTTGGTTCGTTGACGCAAACTGGCTCAGGGCCGCCATGGCTGCATCACTGTCGATCACCCACAACAGCCCACCGCCGGCTTCGATCCACTGGCCAAGAAGCTCCAGCGTCATCGCATCGAGTTGCCCCGCCTCCAATAGGACGATGATGCCCGGGCCTCGGGCACCTTGACGGCCAAGCAAGCGATCCGAGAGAGCGATGGGGTTGATGAGGTCCAAAGCCACGCCCGCGTGATCCTGTGCATCGGCCCCCGCATTCGCCATCGCGTCGGCCGTCGCGTCAGGGCGCGCACCCAACACACCGGGCGTCAGAGCGCGAACCATGTAATAGGCAGCCGAGGTGATGTCGTTGGGATCGCTTTGGGTCACCAGCGTCACCGAGCGCTTGGCGGCGATCTCGAAAAACAGACCGACCTCATCGTCCAACGGCAGGGCATCGCTGTGGCTGTCTCCGCCAGCGGTGGTGCCTGATTCTTCGATGCGCCAGCGGACCAGAGCCCTTCCCGTCTGCGCGGGAATGTAATCCACATTGATGGTCGTGGTGGTGTTGGCCTGGAGCATCGCGGTTTGCCGCACATGGTGTTGGCCCACGCGTGCGCTGACGCTCACCTGTCGTTGCGCTTCGTGGTCGGCACTGAAGAAGGAGACGCCGACGGACAAGCTGGCGGATTGACCAACGATGGGTTGACTTGGTTCGATGCGTGGCTGATGGAGCGCGATGTTGTCGTATGCAGTCGCGAAACGCTCGACCTCCAAACGTCCGGGCAGCGATTGGAGGGTGGGCCGGCCCTGCGTGGCCTGCATGTCTGAAAGGAGCGTGATGCTTGCTGGCATCGGCTCGGGCCCGTGGTCCGGGTGTACCCATGTCCCCAAGCGTTGAGCCAAGGCCAGCGCCTGCGACAAATCGCCACGGTAGTGCGTGGGGCCGACGGATTGGAGCTGATCGGCAAGCAGAGCGATATTGGCGGTGGGCTCGGGAAGCAGGAGTCGGGGTCGGGCATCAAGCAGCACGACTGAGGTGACGTCCCGGCTCGGATCGAGTTGCTGAACCTTGTCGAGAAGGTTGGCGCGGGCGCGTTCAAAGAGCATCACCCCACGGGCTGCCCGCGTCATCGAAGCGGAGCGGTCAAGAATGAGAATGTGATGGCGGTTGTGGCTTTGGTCGCCCTGCGCCAGCGCTCGAGCACCGCGATGCCAGACAGGCTGGGTTAACGCAGCGACGATCAACAGCAGAACCCCGCAACGCAGCATGAGCAGTAGCCAGTGACGCAGGCGACGGGGGCTTTGTGTCTGTGCCTCTGCAGCCAGGAGAAATCGGAGGGTGGGCAGCACGATCTCGCGGCGAACCCGCAGACTCCATAAATGAGCCGCCACCGGCAAGGCCACGGCTGCCGCGGCCGCCAACCCCCACCACGGAAATGTCCAGGTTAATGCGGCCAGCATGGTGCCTCGTGATGGGTGGACCGTTCTCTACAGACATTCTACGGTTATGGTGCCTAGGCCCGCAGATTGTGCAGTTTCGACTTACGAGGGTCTGCCCATTTTTCGGGGCCATCGCTTGGGCAGACCCTGGGACGGTATTTTGCGGCTCATGCTTGCCTTAGCCGCATTTAGAGTCGATAATGTCCCTTGCATGGTGAAGTCGCAGGCCATTCTCGGCGGGCGATCATCCTCGCTGGCCATCGTGGCTGCGGTGATGGCGGTATCCCTTTGTGCCGCGGGTGAGGCGTCCACGCAGACCACCATCCTGGCGCTGCAACAGACGCCCGGCCTGGCGCAGAGCAATGAGCGCGAAGCACTGGCGATCTGGCTGGGCCAACTCGGAAATGCTGCCCGCCATCTGGGGCTGCTGCGCGACGGCGACTGGCGCGGCCAACTCGCCACCCCAGCTATCCTCCCACCAGGCCAACGCGGTATCGCCGCAGCTTTGGCGGTAACTTACCCATCAGCGTCCGAAGCCCTTGCGCCCGTCGCCGTCGCGCCCATGCGACCCCATCTCACGAACTTGCCCCCGCCTTTCGTGCATTGACATCTGTCGTGGTCGTCCCGGTGTCCTCCTACCGTTTCCATAGCGGATCAGGTAGGCCCGGCAATAACTATCGCCCGTCGACCAGCACTCGTCACACGTGGCCGCACCCGATTAACACAATCGTGGGCGGCAATACCAACGCAATCCGCCCCACTCAATCCCCCCACTCAGAGTCTTACCATGGTCCTCGCTACCGCCAGCAAAATATTTACCAAGATCTTCGGCTCCCGCAACGAACGCCTGCTTAAGGGCTACCACAAGCGCGTCGAGCAGATCAACTCGCACGAGTCAGCCATGCGCCGACTCAACGATGCCCAACTCCGCCAGATAACGCAGGGCTTCCGCGAGCGCATCGCAAAGGGCGAAAAGCTCTCTGCGATCGTGCCCGAGGCGCTGGCGGCTGCGCGGGAAGCGATGGACCGCGCGGTGGGCATCCGCAACATCCTCAACCCCGAGCGTGGCTTTGACCCCTCGAAGCTCGACTCGATCGCACGCCGCCTCTACGACAAAGCGATGGCCGAGGCTGCCGAGTTGCCGCCGCTGGAAGTCAAAGGCCAGGACGGCCGGGCTATTCCCGGCTGGATGCAGGTTGACATTCACGTGGACCTCTACGAGGCGGTACGAAAGCTTTATCCCGAAAGTCGTCCGCCGTTCCGAGCTCGGCCGTTTGATGTCCAGCTTATCGGTGGCATGGTGCTTTCGGAGGGGCGCATCTCGGAAATGAAGACCGGTGAAGGCAAGACCATCGTCGCGCCGCTGGCCTGTTACCTGGCGTGCTTGGAGAAACTCCACTGCTACGTCGTGACCGTCAACGACTACCTCGTTCAACGCGACCGCGACTGGGTGTTTCCCTTCTACTACCACTTGGGTCTGCATGTCGGCGCGATCCATCCCTATCACATGCAGCCGCCGGAGATGAAGCAGCAGGCCTACCAGTGTGATGTGGTCTATGGCACCAACAGCGAGTTCGGCTTCGACTACCTGCGCGACAACATGAAACTCGCCGCTGCCGAGCAGGTCCAGACGCACCGCGATTTCTGCATCATCGACGAAGTGGACTCGATTCTCATCGATGAGGCCCGCACGCCGCTGATTATTTCCGGCCCCGCGCACGACGATGCGCCGCGCTACAGCCTCGCGGACCAATTGGCCCGGCACCTGATGCAACGGCAGCGCGACTGGGACCAGGCGGACCGAAAAGTCCAGGACACCATCACCCGCATCAAGGGCCTGGAGGGCGACATCCGCAACAGCCGCGACAAGGATGCCGCCGGGAACATGCGCCAGGAAATGGCGAGTTTGCAGGCATCGTTGCCCGCGTTGGAGGAGACTCGCGATCAATACGTGCAGTTCTATGAGGTCGAGCGCGAAAAGAAACAGGCGCACCTCACCCACGATGGTATCGCTGAGGCTCAAAAGGTCGCCAACGTCGGCTCGTTCTATGTCGGCAACAACATGGACCTGCCCCATCTCCTGGAAAACGCGCTGCGTGCACATGTCATCTACCAGCGCGACAAGGACTACGTCGTACAGAACGGCGAAGTCATCATCGTCGATGAGTTCACCGGCCGCCTGATGATCGGCCGCCAGTGGAGCGATGGTCTCCATCAGGCTGTCGAAAGTAAAGAGAAGGTCAAGGTCAAGCAGGAAACTCAGACCCTGGCGACGGTGACCATCCAGAACTATTTCAAGCTCTTCAAACGGCTGGCGGGCATGACCGGCACAGCCATGACAGAGGCCAGCGAGTTCAATGAGATTTACAAGCTCGATGTGGTGCAGATTCCCACCAACGTGCCTGTGGTGCGCGAGGACCACAACGATCTGGTGTTCGTCAGTGAGAAGGATAAATGGAACGCGATTCTTGACGAGATCAAGCGAATGCACGAAGTGGGCCGACCGACGCTGGTGGGCACCACGAGCGTGGAGCACAGCGAGCAACTCTCGCAGATGCTCACGCGCAAGTTCGCTGTTAAGCACGAGGTTCTCAACGCCAAGCAGCACGAGCGGGAGGCGCACATCGTCGAGAGCGCGGGTGATCTGGGTGCGGTGATGATCGCCACCAACATGGCTGGCCGCGGCACGGACATCAAGCTTCGTGCCATTGATCGTGCGGCATTGGTGCGGCACTGGCAACTCTGCAATCTGTTGCCGCGCGAAGCCAAGCCGGAGATGAACGACGATGAGTTGCTGAGCCTGTCTTACCGGCATCAGGCCAAGATGGCGCTGGGCATGAAAGCCTCGGAGTTCGAGAAGCTCAGTGCCGATGACGCCAAGCTGGCGCTGTTGCGTAAGTGGGTCGCCGAGCACACGCTGACTGACAGCGACAAAGCCGCCAAGATGACCATGGATCAATGTGTGACGGCGCTGGATTCGGTGCCCGATTTCATTCACCATCGGCTGCGGATTTATGCCAACACCGAACAGATGGGCGGCCTGCACATCGTGGGCACCGAGCGTCACGAAGCCCGCCGCATCGATAACCAGCTTCGTGGTCGTTCCGGCCGCCAGGGCGACCGTGGCTCATCGCGATTCTTCATCAGCCTCGAAGACGATCTGATGAAGCTCTTTGCAGGCAAAAAGACGTTGGGCCTGCTTTCACGCTTCGGCATGAAAGAAGGCGACGCCATCGAACACGGGATGATCACCCGCGCCGTCGAACGCGCCCAGCGCAAGGTCGAGGAACGCAACTTCGAAATTCGCAAAAACCTCCTCGAATACGACGAGGTGATGGAATACCAACGCAACTATTTCTACGGCATCCGACAGGATGTACTCATGGGCCGGGACATCCCGCAGCTCATCTTCGACTACATCCGCGAGTCGGTCGATGACGCCATCGCGCTTTACCTGGCGCGCGACTATGTCCCCACGCAGTTGGCGGAGTGGGTGCGGCAGACGTTGGAAGTGATGATTGAGCCGCACAAGCTGCGCGAGGATGATCTCAAGAGCCTCGAACGTGATGTGATGGACGAAGCCCGCGACGAAGTGCGCCGCACCGTGGAGCTTACGCTGGGCGAATACATGGGCCGTGACCTGGCGCCGGAAGACTGGGACCTGCGCGGCCTGCAGCAGTGGGCCATGAGCCGATTCAATGTCGATCTGAAGCAGAACCAATTGCGTGAAATGGACATTGAGGAGGTGCGTGCTCGCCTGACGGAAGCGGCTTTGGAGCAGTTGGATCGCAAGGACATCTCGGGACTCGCTAAGTTCCTGGAGCCGCATTACGCCGAGAAACAACTGGCCGACTGGGCCAAGACCAAGTTCGAGGCGGACCTCGATCCGAGCCACATGGCGGATCTGCGGCGACAGGATCCGACTGAAATCACCACCTACATCCTTGAAAAGGCCCGCGAGTCGTATCGCAACCGCGAGATCGAGTACCCCGTGGAGTTCATCCTGGAGATGGCGTTCCAGGCGGCGCAGCAGGATGGCAACTGGGCTGCGGGCCAGCTTTCCAACTGGGTATTCAACCGCTTCGATCTTCAATGGGCGCCCGAAGACATCGCGAAGATGACGGCGGCCGACATGCGTCAGAAACTTGTCGATGCGCAGCGCGAGTGGATGCAGGGCGATGCCCTGGCCAAGGCTGTGGACGCCGGGATGGAGAAGCACCGCGATGTCGAGGCCCTGACAGCCTGGGCGCGGGAGCGGTTTGGTCAGCAGATCACCGACGATGAACTCAAGGACTCGGCGACGCGGCGAGACGTGCTGATGGCCAAGGGCCGCGCCATGTTGCGAGCGGAGCTGACACAGTTGGAGCGCTTCGTGCTGTTGCAGATTCTCGACCAGACGTGGAAGGATCACCTCTACGTCATGGACCAGTTGAAGGGGTCGGTCGGCTTGCGCGGCTTTGCAGAGAAGGACCCACGCATCGAGTACAAGCGTGAAGGCGCCAACCTCTTTAAGCAGATGCAAAAGGCCGTGCGCGATCGCGTGACGGACCTGATTTTCCGCGCACGGTTGACCAGCAACGCCCAGACCCGCAACGTTTACACCTCGCAGCAGGCTGAGCATGCCGAGGCGCAGAGCGCTGTGAAGCCGCAAGATGAAGCGGGTGAAGGTCAAGGCGGGGATCAGGACGAGGAGGCGGCTGCGATGTCGCGGCACCAGCGTCGCGCCGCAGCGGCACGCAAGGGCGATGCGCCCGCGCGCAGCCGTTCGCAAGAGTTCAAGCAACGCCGAAAGCGTCGGTGAGGACAGGTGCCATGACGCTCTTTGCCTCGCCATTAAAGTTGGTCCGGCCGGGCTTGTTCATCACGGCCACGGATACCGACGTGGGCAAGACCGTGGTGACTTGCGCCATTGCTGCGGCGCTTCGCCAACAGACGCCCGGCACCAAGGTGGCGGTGTGCAAACCGATGGCTACAGGTTGTCGTCGCGACCGGGAGGGGCTCATTGCCCAGGACGCCGAAGCCCTAGCGCACTTTTCCGATTGCCGCCAACCGTTGGATGTGATTTGTCCTGTGCGATATGTCCCGCCAGCTGCGCCCGCGGTGGCAGCGGAAATGACGGGGACGGCTGTGGATTTCGATGCCATCGCGAGGAGCCTCCAGGTACTCGATGAGTGGGGCGACTGCATGCTCGTCGAAGGTGTCGGCGGAATTTTGGTGCCGATCGATCACCGCGACCCGCAGGTGACGGTGCTTGATCTGGCTGTTGCTCTGGGCTATCCGGTGGTGGTCGTGGCGCGAGCGGGCCTGGGCACGCTTAACCACACCGCCATGACGACGCGAATCCTCAAGAGCGCCGGTTGCCGCGTGGCAGGCATCGTGATTAATGGCTACGACGCTGACTCGTCGCGCAGTGGCGACCGCAGCGCTGATATTTCCATGACCAGCAACCGCCAGTGGCTTGCGAAAATGACACGCCTTCCCATCCTGGCGACAGTGCCTCGATGCACTGAGCCCGTGGCTCCCCATCAAGGCCAACTCCCCGCAGCGATCCTTGACGCGGTGGCGCTGACGTGGTGGTCGGATGTGGCGGATGTCCCCCTGGTCAAGCCCTAAAAGTGGCAAGCCTGACTACCGGTTGGGTTTCAGCGGCGGCTTGGTGTCATCGGACGGCTGGCCAAAGATGTCGCCGATGCTGCGCTTGATGTTCGACAGTGGTTCGACACGCGCTTTGGGCTCTTCGAGTGTGCCTTGGACCTTGATCATCACCAGTTCGTTCTTGATCATGTCATACGCGTCGCTGAGCACCCCCAGCCGAAATCGTGGGTTGCGACTGTATAGTTCCAGATCGAGTTTGTGCGTGGGAAAATCCATCGTGCCTGAACCGGCAATCTGGACATTTTGTGCTTCGAAGCTCAGGTGTTCAAACCGCACGGTGTCACCTTCGACAACGTAACGTACCGCAACGCGATCAAAGCTCCCGGAGCCCGGCAGGCTGAGATTGATCAACTGCAGCATCGTCATCACCAGCGGCACTTGGTAGACCTTGGCCTGGCGAATGTTTATCTCGCCCCGACCGCGCTTGGAGTTTGCGACGCCCGGCTGGCCATCGATGTTGAGGCTCGCGGAGATGACGCCCGTGGGGATGTCGTAGTTTTCTTGCGATGGTGCCTCGCCCCAAGCTTGCCGTTCGGCGACGTCGGCCATGGCGACGCGCCAATCCTCATCGTGCTCGGGGTGGGTCATCGGTTCCAGCGCCACATCTTCCATCGCCAGTTTCAGGCGGTACCAGCCATCCTTACCCAGCTTGAGATTCCCATCTCCCGTGACCGTGCCGCCGTAGATCTTGCCCTGGAAAGTACGCAGGGCGTAGAGATTATCCCGGCCCAGCGGTTGCAGTTCGACGCGGGCTGGGGCGAGGAGTCGATCCAACAATCGCATCTCCTGGGCGTCCAAGGTCAGCGATAGTTGAGGGTCGGGATCGCCCGCTTTCTGGCTGGTGGCAATGTCCAACACGCCTTTGATCTTCGACGCAGGAACACCTACGACAGCACTGGCATCATCGAGGTCGATTCGGGCTGCGAAGTCAAAGGCGAGGCCTTTGGGGTCTTGCGCGAAAGTCAGTTTCGCGCCTTGAATGGCGTAGCCGCCTTGAGCCTCGAGATTGCGTATGGTCGCGGCCACCTGCGCAGGCAACACAGCCAGCATCGCATCATCAATGCGCGGTGCCGCGGCATCGATGGTCAAGTCAGCCGCGGGGGTGTCGCCGGTTCGCACCTCGCCGTTGAGGCCGACTCTGGCAGCACCGAGCGTGCCTGCGAACTTGCCGAGCTTGATGACCCCCGGCGTCACCAGAATATCCCCAGAGGCCTCGCTGAAACTCACCCGCGCGCCATCGGGCATGGTAAACGCCAACGACTGTGGCGAAAGCTGGAGATTGAATTTATCGCGCGGGTCATCGGGGTCGGTGTTGAAGCGAAGCGCAAGATCGACAATGCCCTGTGGTTTGTAGGTCGCCAGCATTTCCCGAGCCTGTTGCATCTCGGGGTCACCGGGCGGCAGTAAATCGCTCACGGGATCGCTCAGCGACAAAGCGCGGGCATTGATGGTGAGGTCCATCTTCGGGCGGCGGTCCTGCCAGAGCACGCGCCCACCCAGCGACAAAGCCGTGTCGCCATGTGTGGCGTCGAACGCTTCGATCGTGAAATATTCGGGTTTAAGCAGGAGCCTGGCGGTGAGGTTGTCCAAGATATAGGAGCCAGCGAAAGGCGTGGCTTTGGCGTTGCGAAGATGCGTGGCGATCGAAAAGGTATGCCCTGGGCCGTCTTCGCGCGGGAAAATGCGACCCTCGAAATCCAGCAGGCCGGTGAGGGCGAAATCCGTCACCCATTGGCCCCGACCATCGGGCAAGGACGCCACGAGCAGCGCATCGACGGGCATGTCCGCGGCGTTGAAAGTGAGGTTGGGAAGGATGCGGGCGTCATCATTTTCACTCGGCTCGAAGACACCGTGAAGCGTTCCTCGACCACCGGCGACACCGCGTGCCACGATGCCATCAAGCTTGGTGCTCCGCCCCGCCAGAACAAGCTGCCCAGCCTCCAACGTCAGTGGATACGGCCAAGGCGTGACCAGCACGTTGAGCCCGGCCATGTCAATGGTGACCGTCGTGGTGCTCTTCTTGCCGGGGCCACCTTCCTTGAGGAAGCGGACCTCGGCATCGAGCTTGCCACCCATCTCAAACACCGGGCGAGCGGCCAGAGCTTCAAGCTCGGAAAGTTGCGAAGGCACGCTCGCGTTCGGCGCCGCCTCCGCCCCAATCTCTGCTTCGACCTCGGCCTCGCCCTCAGCCTCCGCCTCACCTTCGACCCCAGCCTCGCCTTTGGCCTGCGCCAGCGCTGCCACGGCTGCGGCTTTAGTCTTCACGGTGTGAATCAAACCTGCCTCGACGAGTGCTGCGTATTTTTCCTTATCGAAAATGCCTTCGACAACGCGCGTCTGCTTTTCCGAAAGTGTGCCCCATGCATGCTCGTCCATGGGCACATCCGTGGCCCGTATGTGGAAGTCGAAGGCTGGCCGATCCTCCATCGGCGGTGCGATTAGTCCATCGACGGTGATCACTGCCCCGGTCGGACCTCGAGCATCGATCTTCATCGTCAAACGCTCGTGCGTGATGTCCAACTCGCCCCGAACGTCCGTCATCGGGTAGGGGTTCTCCTGGTCAAGCATGTGACTGGCGGTGAATGTCACCCGCGCGTCAATCTCAGGCGCTTCGCCTGGGCGAGCACGCCGTGACTTGAGGGTGGCAGCAAAATCACCCACTGGACCAAAGCGATCAAGGGTCTTGCGCAGCACCCGTGGCAAAGCATCAACCAGCGGCGGCTTGTGCGGAATCTCCCCTTTCACCGACAGATCCAACGAGAAGGGCGCATCAGATTCAAAACCCCACACCGTCGCTTCGCGCGCCACCACCTCGATATCTTCAACTCTGCCTTTGAGATTACTGATACGAATGCCATCACGGTTAATCGCCACCGAAGCTTCATCGATGGCCGAGCGCACCTTGGCGGATTCGAGCGGCAGATTGATCTCCAACTGGCGCACATCGAACTCAGCGTAGATGCCCACGCGCGGGTCGGAGTGGTAGCCGATGCGTACTACCGGAATTTCGCCGGTAGGTTCGAGTCGGTCCCACCAGTCGCGCATGTTGTGGGGGATGAGGTGTCGCTGCCAACCGGCAAACGAAAAGTGGTCGAGCCAGGCGGTGAAGGTCAGTTTGTCGAGATTGAGCGTCCCGCCGATCTGCGGTGCGGGGTCGCGGTCGGCGTTGAGTTGCTTGAGTACAAACTGATAGCCCGGCGTGCCCGACGTCGTACTCAAGTCTCCGCTGAGACTGATGCGTTGCGTTTCCTCATACTCCTCGCCGCGCGACAGACCAAGCACAACATCCGCCTGGGTGATCGTGACCTGCGGCAGCGCACCGCTTCGAGGTGAACGCAATTCCCCGGGCTTGGGCTGGAGGTTCTGAAAGCCGTAACGCCCGGTGACGAGGTCCTCAGTGACATAGATCGTTACGGGCTGAAGCATGGTCACCTGCGTGACATCAAATCTTCCGCGTAGCAACGCCCATGAATTGAAATGAATGACCGTCACGGGCGCATCGAGCAGTCGCGACGCCTGGCCACGCATGCCGGGGACGCTCATCGACAGGTCGTGGAGAATCAGCGTGCCGGAGAGTTCGAACTCGCCGTTGCCCACCTTCACCTCCGCGCCGGTGGCGTCGTGCAAAGCGCGGGCCGCCATCGCGCGAATCTGCTCGGGACTGGTGTAATGCCGATACACCAGCCAGCCCGTCACCGTCAGCGCGAGGAGCGTGAGAAAAATCGTCCATCGCTTCCACTTCCGTCGTGGTGGGGGGGCAAGGTTCGAGGTTGGTTTCGGGGTGTCTAGCGGCACGATTGGTGGCACAGAATTATCCGATGACCCATTCACCCATCGCTGACTTAATTATTCTACTTCGCCCAACGCCGCCGGTCTGAACGCTTCGTGAGAATCAGGCTTCGACGCCCAGTTGCCGGGCCGCGGCTGTCGCAGTCTGGTCGATGAGCGTGGCAATCGTCATCGGCCCCACGCCGCCGGGCACGGGCGTGATCCATCCCGCCCTCGCCGCCGCCGGCTCATAATCGACATCCCCCACGTTGCCCTCGTTGTAGCCCGCATCCACCACCACCGCGCCGGGCTTGATCCAGTCGCCCTCGACGAACCGCGCCTTGCCCACCGCCGCCACCACGATGTCGCCCTGCCGCACGATCGACGCCAGATCAATCGTTCGGCTGTGACAGATGGTCACCGTCGCGTGCGCCGCCAGCAACAGCATGGCCATCGGCTTACCCAAAATCGGACTTCGACCAATCACCACAGCGTGGCGACCTTTAAGCGGAATGTCATACGCCGCCAACAGTCGCATGATCCCCCCGGGCGTGCACGATGCGAAGCCGGGCAGATCAAAACTCATCGAACCGAAGCTCGCGATGGTCACGCCATCGACATCCTTGGCCGCAGCGATGGCTTCAAACGCAGCGCGACCATCGACCTGCGAGGGCACCGGGTGTTGCAGCAAAATGCCATGCACGCCCGCATCGCGGCTCAACGCCTCGACCCGCGCGATCACCTGCTCTGTCGTCGCATCGCCGGGCAATTCCACCTTCAATGACTTCATCCCCACCGCCTCGCAACGCTTGCGCTTCATCGCCGTGTAAGTCACCGAGGCTGGGTCAGCACCCACCAGCACCGTCGCCAGACACGGCGTAACACCCGTGGCAGTCTTGATGCGATCAACCCGCGCCGCGCACCTATCAAGCACGGCTGCGGAGGTGGCTTTGCCATCGAGAATGCGGGCCGTCTGCGTCATGAGGTCGATTATAGAAGCCGGGCCCGCAGATCACACATCCGCAATGACCTTGTCATAAAACGCGGTGAAGTCGTCCTTCTGCTCTTCGTCGCGCCACTCCATCGCAGCACGAGGATGAAGGTTCATCTGCCCCGTGATGTTGTAAGGCACCAACGGCCCCCACTCCATCTTCTCGCGCAACTCCAACAGGTGATCCTGAATCAGCTTGACCACCGGGCGAAGCTTGAACTTCGGATTGCGGAGGAAACCCAGCAGCAATTCCATCGGGCAATTGCCCGCGCCGCGACCCAGCCCGTACACCGTCGCATCCACCCGGTTGGAACCCAGGATGATGCCCTCGATGGTGTTTGCAAACGCCAGTTGAAGGTTGTTGTGCATGTGCAGGCCGATCTCCTTGCCCGTGCCTTCCATCGCCTTGGCGTACTTGTGGTAGAGCGTGTCGATCTGCTCGCGGTAGAGATGCCCGAAGCTGTCCACGATCACCATGGTGCCCGCGGGCGTCGGTGCGATCGCTGCCAGCACCGTGTCGATCTCCGCTTCAGAAAACGCCGAGACCGACATCAGGTTGGCGGTGGTTTCATAGCCCATCTCGTGAGCGTGGTGGATCATCTCCACAGCTTCGGAAACCTGGTTGGCATAGAACGCCACGCGGATCATGCTCAGCACCGAATCCTTCGCCGGCTCGATCTGCGTCTTCCAGTCGCTCTTGGAGGCGTCAGCCATGACCGCCAACTTCAGCCCCGTCTTGACCGGGTCGTGATCCCCAACAATGCGGCGGATGTCCTCCTCCCGGCAATGCCGCCAGGCACCGAAATCCGCACGCGAAAAAATCTGCTCGCTGTTCTTGTAGCCGATCTCCATGTAATCCACCCCCGACTCCACGCAGGTGTCGTACACAGCCCGCACCAGCTTGTCCTCAAACTTGTGCTTATTAATCAGCCCGCCGTCACGGACGGTGCAGTCAAGCACTTTGAGTTCAGGACGATAAGTAATCCAGGGAGCTTTGTTGGTCATGGCATTTGTCCGTCAAACAGTTGATTAAAGCACCCCATTGTGCGATATCCGCCCCCATTGAGCAAACCACCACCCCTCCGTCCTCCCAACGAGCCGGAAGCGTGAGCGACGGACATCCTCCATATCGCGTGAGCGACGGAACAACGCGCTGGACTTCCCCACATTATGGCCCTGACCAGCAACCGCTGCCAACCCGCGACCCACGACCCTCGCGTTCAACAATGAACTCCCCAGCACCCTCGCGGTGTGATACACTCAAACGCAACTTCTTTCGGAGGCCGCATCATGCCGCCAACCGAGACCAACAGCCCCAAGCCCAACCCCGACCACCAGCGCGCCCAACCCGCCCTGCCTCGCCGCCCCTACGGCCCGAGCCAAATCCCGCTTTCCATCATCGGGTTCGGCGGCATCATCGTGCAGGACGCCCCACAGGACCACGCCAACCGGCTCGTGGCCCAAGCCGTCGAGCGCGGCGTCAACTACTTCGATGTGGCGCCGCAATACGGCGATGCGGAGATCAAGTTGGGCCCCGCCTTGGAGCCGTTCCGCAAGAATTGCTTCCTCGCCTGCAAGACGCTGGATCGCCGCCGCGAGCCCGCACAGGCGGATTTTCAACGCTCATGCCAACGCTTGCGCACTACTTATTTCGATCTCTACCAACTCCACGCCATGACCGACATGGCCACCGATGTCGAGGTGGCACTGGCACCGGGCGGCGTGCTGGAACTGGCTACCGAGTTGAAGAAAGCCGGCCTCATCCGACACATCGGCTTCTCGGCCCACTCCGTGGACGCGGCCCTGGCGCTCATGCAGCGATACCCCTTCGACTCCATCCTCTTCCCCGTCAATTTCGCCACCTACTTCAAGGGCGACTTCGGCCCGCAGGTTATCGCCCAGGCATCGAAGCAGGGCATGTCGATCCTGGCGCTCAAAGCCCTGGCGCAAGGTAAGTGGGAACCGGGCGACCCCCTGCGCAAGAACTATCGCTGCTGGTATCGCCCCATCACGGATCGTTACCTGGCATCATTGGCGCTGCGTTTCACCCTTAGCCAGCCGGTCACCGCCGCGATCCCCCCGGGCGACGAGCGACTCTTTGAACTGGCGCTGGACTTGGCCCGGGATGTAACGCCCCTGACCGAAGCCGAGGCACAGGAACTCCAGCAACTGGCGCAAAGTCAACAGCCAGTCTTCACCCGTTGAAGAACACGGTCGCCCCAGCCACGCCTGCGCCATCGTTGGTTGGGGTATCCGGCTGGGGGAAATCACTGTGTGAACCGCCAAGGGCACCAAGGACACCAAGGCGACGGCGGAGTGACGCGGGTTAGTTACAACGAACATCGTCAACACTGTCGATCATTTAAGCCGCCTTCTTCAGGCCAGCCTTCGCCCCCACGCCGCCGATCTGCAGGTTGGCGCAGTCCGGCATACTGATGGGGCCAGTCTCACCCTTGAGTGTCACCCACGCAGCGCACAACCAGACCCGTGCACCAGGCGTCGCGTTGTGGAACGTCACCTCGTGGGTGTACTTGCTGGTGGCGCCTTCAAACTCCCAGAGCAACGGGTCGGTGGGATAGTCCTCGCCCACGAAGCTGTAAACCCACGCGCCAATAGCGCCCTTGACCTTACTTCGCTTCCTGGCCGAAGTAGGATCGTAGATACACAGTGTCACGGTTCGGCCCATGACCCCTTCAATCCTCATCGACGGCGCCACCGTCGGCCGACCAATGGGCGTAGGCTCACGATTACGAATAGGAATCGCCAGCATCCCACGCTTCTCGTTGGTCATCATCTGCGAGGCCTGCAACGTCTGCACCAGTGGTCGGGTGGCTGCGATCAATACCTTCTTCTTCTCCTTCTTGGCATCGATGTTCGGCTTGGTCCGCGTCATCGGGTCATGGGCAAGACCGTAGGCCGCGGCAAACGCCGACTGCACATCGTCATAGTCATTGGCCTGTGGGGCCGAAATACCATAGTACTCGGGCGCCCCTAGCAACTTGGTAGACAGATTCTTACTCCAGCCCAACAAGTCCGCCTCACGTACCGGCATATAGTCATTTGGCATGGCTCGCACTCCTGAGAGCGCCAGGTGGCCGCCCGCGGTTGTCGCCCCGGCCTTCGCCCCCGGTTTTCAGCGATGTGCCACTCGGAACACCCGGATAGTCGCATCGCCCATTGATCCATCGCCAATTTCAAACCGCAAGATTAGCGCAATCGCTACAAATCCCACGACCGCCCCAAAGCGCACAAGCCATTCCGTCCCGATAACACATGAAATCACCGCGTAAGTAATGGCTTTCCGGCAGAAGGGAATGGCTCTCTGGCAGAAAGTAATGGCTTTCTGGACGTAGGGAACGGCTTTTTGGCAGAAAGTATTGGCTTTCTGGCCGTAAGGAATGGCTTTCTGGCAGAAAGTATTGGCTTTCTGACCGAAGGGAATGGCTTTCTGGCAGAAAGTAATGGCTTCCTGACCGTAGGGAATGGCTTTCTGGCAGAAAGTAATGGCTTCCTGACCGTAGGGAATGGCTTTTTGGCAGAAAGTAATGGCTTTCTGGCCGAAGGTAAAGGACTTCGCGGCGCAAGCACCCCCCCGCGCGGCAACGCCCCGCTGTGGCACGCCAAGCCTTTGCCACAGCCACCCAGCGCGTATGACCACGCCACGGATAACTGGGTGCTGTGTGAGGTCACCGAGACTTACGAAAACGATCACGACGGATCCGTGGTCGACGTGACCATCCGCGATCACCGCGGTGCGGTGGAAACCGTCGCTGCCACGGGTGAGCATCCCTTCTGGGTGGTGGGTGAAGCAAGGGAAGCGGCCCGGGCCGTGCGATTCGAAGGCGACACGCCCGATGGCGGGGCCTGGGTCGGTGCCCAGCACCTTTCACTGGGCGATCAGTTGCTCACCGCCCACGGCCAGTCCGCCACCGTCATCGGCCTGCAGGTCCGCAACGAGCGGCTGAAAGTCTATATTCTCAATGTCCTACGCCTGCACAACTATGCGGTCGGCAACGATGGCGTGCTAGTGCATAATCAGTGCTGGAGCACTGCTCGGAAGAATTACTGGAAAGATCATGGGCCGGACGGAAAGGCACCAACGCGGAAAGTCTTAGTTAAGCGAAGGGATGGGACAATAGAAGAAATAATCGAAACAAAGGAACTACATCATATAACGCCTCAGCGGGATAAGGGGGGGCATTCCGCGGATAATCTCAAGCAAGTCTGGCCAACAGAGCATGCCAAAGATGACTCGTTTCGTAGACCTGGTTATACCGTATTGAAAGTGCTTGAATAATAGGATCAAGGAGAATCGACGTTGGCTAACAATCCAATTGGGAACCTATGCGTCAAAGACCTGCCCCTATGGGGCGATCGCGAGCCTTGTTGGCCAGTTCTTCCTCTTTTGGGTGAACTGTGGGGTATACGCGTGCGGTGGCATCTTGATCCTCCTCCACCTGTTTTTATAACACAGGTTTCACTGGCGGCCGGAAGAGGATGGAGTACAGAGGGAGAACTTCCGCAGGTTTATCTTTTCGGATATCGGCTAGACCTTACGAAAGTGGAATACCTTGAAGATCCTCTGCCTCCGGGGGGGCATTGCCTTGAGTTTCAGCTAGTTGAGTACCATTCAAGCAAGTTGCGGCGCATCCACCATCTCCGCCAATGGCATGGCCCCGTGTACGCCCAATCGCGGGCGCACTGTGAATCCGTGATGGCCCGCGACCTTAAGCAGGCACCCAGTGCAGGCCCGTCCCCACGTTGGAAGCGATCACAAGCTGTTTGGCCGATTCATGCGGGCACGCCCATGACGTTCGTTGGCCAATCGACGCTACCTGATAAGAAAGTAACTCGCGAGCATCTATCTGCCGGTTATACAGTCTTCCTTTTTGGCTGGTTCTCCGATGAAGGCAACTGCTTCAAACTAACCATGCAGGACCTTGGTGCGCAGACCGCCGAAGAACACTATGCTGAGGAAGCGTCGAGGATGCGTCGCCGCAAGCGGGGGAAAGCTAAAGGGGGATGAGTATGACTATAGATCCCACGGCGGCAGCAGCTTGCCTATGTCGGGAGTCAGGCACCGCTAAAGGGACGGAAGTTAGTGTTCGGCGCCCCCGTAGGGGCCGAGGATGGCCTGATGCCCATCGAACAGGTCAACCCGGGTCAACGCGTCTGGGCGTATGACCTGGGGACGAACCAGTGGGTGCTCTGTGATGTCGAGGCGACGTTCGACAACGGCGTAACCGATGACCTGCTGGATATCGTGCTCAAGACCGAAGATGGCGTAACCGAAACGCTCAGGACAACACCGACCCACCCGTTCTGGGTCAGCGCCGGCGCGGACCTGCTCACGCGGCCGCAAGTGGACGAGCTGTTGCCCCACGAGCGGCAGTACGACTCAGGCCGCTGGGTGCAGGCCGAGCACCTGAGCCTGGGCGGCGGTGGCTTTGGCAAAGGCTCTGTGTGCCACAGCAGGACCGCCAGTGATACGTGACCGCAATATGATGCCCCGACATCTACGCGCCGTCACCGCAAGGCGTTGAACATCCCGGGCCATGCCCACCGAATGTGAGGAGTCCATTGAGGTTTTGTATTCCTCGTGGCCTTTGCGGCCTTTGTGGCTCCTCCCTCCCCCGCTCTCCCCTCGCTTCCTGCCTTCCTTCGCGGCATCGCGGCTTCGTGTTCATTTCTCATGCCTGCCACGCATGTGATACCGGCGCGACGCGTGGCCCCCGGCCCCCCGGGTGCGGCGGGGGCTAAATATTTCTGACGCATCTGCCTTACCACGCGATGCGACCGCGATGGCAACAAAAAAGGGAGTGGATTTGGAGAACCCGAGCGACGACCAATCACACGAGGGCCGGATCGGGGTCGATCAGGCTGGCGTAGCGGCGTTGCTCGGCGATGCGGTTTTGCCCATCAGCCAGCACGATTTTGGCCTCGTGCTCATCCACAAATCGGCTTTCCAGCAGGCCGTAACAGACGATGATGACCTTGTGGCCCGGGGCGGTGAGTCGGGCGGCTGCGCCGTTGATGCCGATGACGCCGCTGCCCGGTTCGCCGCGGATCACGTAAGTTTCTAACCGTGCGCCGTTATCGATGTCCAGCACATGCACCGCTTCGTTGGGCCGGATGTCCGCTGCACGCAACAGATCGGCGTCGATGGTGATCGACCCGACATAGTCAGGGTCGCACATCGTCACCGTGGCGCGGTGAATCTTGCCTCTCAGCATTTTTCGCAGCATGGTGGTAAGTCCGTCCGTTTCAGGGACTATCGGCCAGGAGCGGGGAGCCGAGCCACACAATTATAGGCTAAAAAACCCTCACCGTCGAGGTCGGTCACTCCTCGGAAGTCGCGGGCACCGCTGGGATCAGGGGCGGCACCTCGACGGTGCGAGCGGGATATTGCACCAGTTTCACCCCGGGATTGCGTTCCGTAAAGTACCGCAGACCCCATTCGTCGCCAAAAAGCACCACGGGCTCCCCGGCAAGCGTCTGGCCGACCTCGACCCCGCCGGGCAAGTACAACGCTTCGAGCGACTCCGGGCTCTGCGGGTCGCCGAACCAGCGGGCAAACGACCACGGCGCCCTCTCCAGCCGGGATTCCGCGAGGTATTCGTTTTCCAGGCGGTACTGCACGATCTCAAACTGCAGTGGCCCCACCGCCCCGAGCAGCACGACTTTCTGCTGTCGCCGGGGCAGCTCAAAACGCTGAATGACGCCTTCCTGGAGGAGTTGCTCGACGCCCTGGTTAAACCGCTTGTACTGCGACGGAGCGGGGTTGTGCAGGTAGGCGAAACACTCGGGGGGGAAGCGTGGGATTTCGCTGTAGAGGATTTGCGGGTCCTCGGTGAGCGTGTCGCCGATGCCGAAGTTTCGCCCGCCGACGATGCCCACCACATCGCCGGGGTAGGCTTCGTCGACGGTCTCGCGTTCCCTGCCGAAGAGCGACTGGGCATTGGGCAGGCGCACCGATCGGCCGGTTTGGGCATGGGTGACGGTCATCTCACGGGTGAACTTGCCCGACACAACGCGGACAAAAGCGATGCGGTCGCGGTGCCGGGGATCCATGTTCGCCTGGATTTTGAAGATGAAGCCCGAAAACGCCTCGTGCGCTGGCAGCACCTGGCGATCACCCGCCATGCGCGGCGTGGGCGGCGGGGCGTGCTCCAGGAAACTATCGAGGAGCATCTGCACGCCGAAATTGTTCATCGCACTGCCGAAAAATACGGGCGTCAACTGTCCGCGGCGGACCTCCTGTGGATCAAAGCCCGACGCAGCCGTGTCGAGCATCGCCAACTCTTCACGCACGGTGGCCAGCATCGTCTCATCAAGCCGCTCACTGAGCAGCGGATGGTTGAGGTCGGTCACTTCGACTGGAGCGCGGTAGCTGCCGTGGGATGCTCGTTCAAAGAGATGCACCTGTTTGGCCTGGCGATCATAAAGGCCTTTGAAAGACGTGCCCGCACCCAGGGGCCAGTTCATGGCAAACGTATCGAGGCCCAGCATGCTCTCAAGTTCATCAAGCAACTCCAGCGGCTCACGCGCGGGACGGTCCATCTTGTTGATGAACGTGAAAATCGGCACGCCCCGAAGGCGACACACCTCGAAAAGCTTCCGCGTCTGGCTTTCAATGCCCTTGCCCGCGTCGATGACCATCACCGCGGCGTCCACGGCTGTCAGCACACGATAGGTGTCTTCCGAAAAATCCTTGTGGCCCGGCGTGTCGAGCAGATTAATGCGGTGGCCGGCGTACTCGAATTGCAGAACCGTCGAACTGATCGAGATGCCACGCTTGCGTTCGAGCTCCATCCAGTCGCTGGTGGTGGCACGCTGATTCTTCCGCGCTGTGACGGAGCCTGCTTCGTTGACCGCGCCGCTGTAGAGAAGGAACTTCTCCGTGAGCGTGGTCTTGCCCGCATCGGGGTGCGAAATGATGGCAAAGGTTCGGCGGCGTTTGATTTCTTGAGCAATGGACTTCATGGCGAGCGGTACCAGTCAACGGCGGGCAGACGGAAAGGGTTGCCCGGGCCGGGCGTAGGTGCGAGTGCGGGGGTGTGGGGGCAGAGTGCGCGTGGGGCGTTGGGGGGGCGTTGTTGCGTCGGGAAAAGGCGGTGGCGAGAGGAGAACCGACGATGACCTGCCGCCATCAGTCGGCCGTTGGGTCGCCGCGTCAGGTGGGACTGCTGCAAGGACCCATCGCCGAGGTGCAAAGCGGGATTAAGCAGGCGTCGAGCATGGTCGCATTATAGCCGAGATAGCGGAAATCTCACAGCGCGATGAGCCTGCCAGCGAGCCGATCTGGATCCATGCGCCCGCAGCGGGGCGAGCGGTCGGCGTGGGGGTCGGGTCGACTCGGATTTGGGGCCGGGCAGCGGATCGGCTAGGATGATCATGTTCCGAGCGAGCATCGATCGAATATCCAAGCGTGTCGCACCCGTAGCTCAATTGGATAGAGCTTCTGACTTCGGATCAGAAGGTTGCAGGTTCGAGTCCTGCCGGGTGTATTTGAAAACAAATGACTTATAGAAAGTGGAGATTGGCGGCGACTCTCCATTGAAGCGCCCTTGAAGCACCCGTAAGGCCGTCCACCATCTTGATCGGACGCCGGGCTGAGATCCTTTTTTTTGATTCGGGCGAGCATTTTGGCATTCAGGCATTCACGGGGCCATCATAAAAACCTGTTCTCCGCTGATCGATGGCGTTGTCGAAGGCTGACCATTCGAGATGGGCGTAGTGCGCCAATGTCGCTGCCATTCGCGGTAGACTGATGCGACAACATAAAACTCCGGACATATCACCATGGGCTTAGATAATCACCTCGATGATTCGGCATCTCCGGGAGGCCACCTGTTCGAGCAAGCCGCCGGTGGACGCGTTGTTGGCCCCTGCTCCATTGCGACCGGGAAAGATCTACGCTCAGCCGAATTGCTTGCGGAAGAGGACATGATCGTGGCGGGGACTGAGTCATTCTTCGGGAAGATTGAAGCCCTGGCTCAGAGCGACAGCGCCGAAGAAGTGACAGAGGGTAGAAGGCACTTGTGGGCGGGCGAATCATCGTTGCTCTGCTGCGGCCATGCGTGCATCCAGGCCGCCAGGCCCTGCCGCATCAACAGCGCCA
Organism: Phycisphaeraceae bacterium; assembly: GCA_041736565.1. Taxonomy (GTDB): domain Bacteria; phylum Planctomycetota; class Phycisphaerae; order Phycisphaerales; family Phycisphaeraceae; genus JBBDMX01. The sequence goes on from JBGSTK010000190.1 coordinate 65,215, forward strand.
GCCCCCAGGTGCCGCTGGCAGCCCACGCTCCGCTCATCGCCGTGCGGCGGAGGTCTTCGTAGCGCGTCGTCCAACGGTCACCCGGCCTATCGGCGACGATGTCGGCTCGGCGTGTCGCCCCTTTTTTGCCCTTCGTGCCAGGGCCCGCTCGATGCTGCGAAGATGGATGGTTAATCCAAGGCGCTGCTTGACCATCCTTGCCAGCACCGGCGCCCGCAGGCTGCTGTCGGCGGCACGTTGGGCATCGATGAATTCCAACACCTTGTCGGTAAGCTTGTTGGCCGACTTGGGCCCGCGCCGACGTGGCAGCAAGCCCGGCAGGCCTTGGGCCTGGAAGGCAGCCATCGCCTGGTACAGCGCCACACGGGAAAAACCAAAGGCTCGAGCCACTTGGCTGACCGGCCTGCCCTCCACCCGCACCCGGCGGATCATCTCGTATTTGACCAGCACCAGGTCGCGCGGGTCGAAGAACGCGCTGTTCTGAAAGATTGGGTCGCGGACATGATGGGGCCGGGAGTGGAGCGCTCCGTGCTCCCGTAGAGCCCGCGTCTTGCTGCTGGGTCGCTCGTCCATGAGGGCCTCCTGCCGCCGGTATAGCGGCTGTTAATATAATTATGCCAACATCTTCAGCAAAGTCAATCCTATTATGCCGCATTCCCATGCCATATATGGCTGAATATCCAGTATTACAGCCACAGCGGGCGAGATCATGCACAATAGACGACGACAGAATAATCTTTACACTTGCGGCGTAATTCCCTTTGCACCGCCGATGGGCCGCAGGAGCATTCATAGGGTCGCCTCCCGGTCAAGAGCGGACAGCAGCCGGGTGAGTTCCAGCAGATCCTCAAGGCGAAAGGGAGACCGACCAGCCGAGATGGCCGTGGTCGGATCAGGCTCAACTCTGTCCGTCCAGCGGGCAGGAATCGACATCAGCCGTCCCTTGGCATCGCTGTAGTAGAAAAGCTTCTCGCCCCAGTTCTGACGGGTCGTTACGAGGACAAACTGCTGACCATGATCCGGATGGAAGGGATGAACGATCCGAAACACTCCATCGCCATCGCTCGAATAAGGTGCAACTGACGTTGCAGACAAATTGTTACGCCGAATCGTGGATCGGGACATTAAAACGAGAGTGTCTGAATCATTTCGTCTGCGTCAGCTTGAAGCATCTCGACCACATCGTGCAGACTTGCGGCAGCTACTACAACCGCGCTTCATACTACCCCTTTGCACGATGTGCTTGAAAAGTCGAAGTTTTCTTGTCCAGGATTTGGTATTGCGGGGGTCCTCCCGCGTTGTTTGGCTCGTTGGGTGACAGCCATCGCCTTCTGGGTTTGCAGGT
>JBGSTK010000211.1:0-9583 GCA_041736565.1 Phycisphaeraceae bacterium
CACGCACCCAGCCCAGCGGAGGCAGCGGCGGTAGCAACAGCGCCGGCAGCGGCGGCGGGCGCGACAATGCGGCCAAGGACCAACGCCCTCAGTCCAGCCTACCGCGACCGCAGTTCCAAACCGGTGGAAACCGACCCCCCACCCCGCCATCAAACAACCGTCTATCCGGTCTCCCCAACGCGTCAGGGCGGACGACATCGTCCGACGTCGCCAAGCCAGCGCAGCCACCTAGGCCACCAACGCAACCGACGCAAGCTGCGCCACCGCCGCAACCGACACCCCCCACGCCCTCAGCGCAACCCAGTCGAGGTTATCGCAATACGAACCTGAAGAACGCGGAGCAATAGCGATCGCCCCAACCAGCGCTCCGCGTTAACGTCTGGCGATGCTCTGCAACTGTTCCGCCAGGAGCCGCGCTATCGACTCGACGATCTCGGCTCGGTGCTTGCCCGCCAAGGCCAGGGCGATCTGTGTTTCCATGATGCCGTAGGGAATGCCCGTGTCAAAACGTTGGCCTGCGATAGTGCAGGCCCCGTAATCGTCGCTGCCCAGCAGTTGTGTTCGCATGTATTCCTGTGAACTGGTGAGTTGAATCTCGCCTTTCTCACGCACGTTGTTAACGATGTGATGCTCCAACGCCTCGAAGAGCGCGGGCGGAAAAACGTGCATGCCGAAGTGACATAGGTATTGGCCGGGCGGCAGACCGGCCGACTGCAAAGCTGTGGCGGCATAGGCTTCTTCGGGCTTCTCCTTGATTGCCTCGACAAGGTAAATGCCCTTCGCCTCATCCCGAGCACGACCTTTGATGGTACCGAACAGGTGAAGCATCTTTGACGGCGTGGCCTGCACCGCGCTCATGGCCGTCACGTCAGCCTCACCGTATTTGCGGATCAACTGTGTGGCACAATTATCCCCGTTGGCTGAGATGTAGACGTGGTCGCCCAGCATCAATAGAAAAGGATCGTCGCCCACAAACTTGCGCGCCTGATAAACGGCGTGGCCGTAGCCTTCGGGCGCATCCTGCGAGACAAACGTCAGTCGCTCACCAAACTCCTGCAGCTTTTCGGATTGCAGAATGGCCCAGTCCTTACCACGAAATGCACGCAGTGTTTCCTCGCTCATGCGCTTGAAGTATTGCCGATACTGCTCTTCATCCCCGGGCTGGGTGACGATGCAGATTTCCTCGACACCCGCGGCAATGGCCTCTTCACCGATGATCTGTATCACTGGCTTAGCCAGTCCATCGGTGTCCACGAGGGGAAACATCTCCTTTTGCACAGCGCTGGAGGCTGGATACTGGCGAGTGCCTCGACCCGCTGCGGTGATGACGGCTTTTCTGACCTTCTTCATGATGCGTTGTTCCATTGGTTGTTTGATGGCCTTTGTCGGACTCGATCAATCAATTACACGACCGTTGAAGTCGTCGGCCAGGATGTGCCGTGCCTGGGCCTCGACGTCCCGTCCCCGCGCGCCATCGCCCGCCGAGAAGTACGAACGCACGACTCCCTTCTCGTTGGTCGCCACACGCAGGTACCCGCTGCACCAGTTGGCGTCGAGGGTCACATTGCCCGGCTCGAGATGTACGCCTTGGGACAGCACCGTGCCCTGAAGATCGATGCCCTCAGGCGTGGCCGTCACCGTCGATGCCCCTTGCTTGACGAAGTGCCTGATCACCGCAGCCAAGGCGGCGTCGCGGGTCACATCATCGGCGAATTGATAGTTGAACTCGCCGGTGGTGAAGATGCGAGATTCTCTGGCCCACAGGTCATCGAGTAGTCCCTTGTTACCGGTCACGGCACCTAAAAAGAGCAGCACGGTCATGATCGAATTTTCCCCGGCGATCGACAGGTCTCCGAGCGAGATCTTGTGGTAATAGTGACCTGATTCCTCGGCCGCAGCCGGGGCATCGATCTGCCGCATGTAGTCTTTGATCTGCGAATGGCCGTTGCGGAACAGTACCGGCCGCACGCCCATCCGCCCCCAAGCGGCAAGCGCTTCGGGACTCACCTTGGGATCGTAGAGCACCGCAGGTGGGTTTGCGGCATCACATATGCCCGCAGCCTGCAACACCGGAAGCATCGCAAAGCCAGCGGTGAGAATGCCACGTCGATCACCAAACACCATGCGGTCTCCGTCCCCGTCAATACCGACCACCACATCAAAGCCGTTTGCTTCACACCATTGCACCGCGCTATCCATCTTGCCTTGGCTTGTCGGGTTGGGCGACCCGGTGGGAAACGTACCATCGGGAATTATGCGCATTGCGTGGATAGTCGCGCCAGTTTCGCAGAGCGCCTGATGAAGTTCGGGCCCAGCCGAGCCGTTGAACGTATCGAGCACGACCTTGATGCCCCGCAGGCTGCCACGCTTGACGCCCGCCTGCGCCATCGAGAAGTCGATGTACTTCCGCGTCAGATCGATAAACTGCAATGTTCCGCCAGCGACATCAGCCCAAGACTGGCCGTTGTGATACAGCTCTCGCACTCTTGTAAGTCCACCTTTGGGCCCACAATCCAACCCAATGGCCTGCACGGTCGGCACTGTGAATTTGACGCCCACATACTGCGCGGGATTGTGGGAGGCGGTCACCGTCAGGCCCATCGTGTGAGGAAATTCCTGACTGATCCACAACGCCGTGAAATATCCCTGCGGTGTGCTGACGGGCTCCGGTCGTACAAAGACACGAAAGCCCAGACGCAGCGCAACGGCGACGCCCAACTCCATCACGTGCCCCGCGGCAATGCGAGCATCGCGGGTCAACGTCACCGTATCCACACCCAGTTCACGCCCGTAAGCCAGGGTCGCTTCAAACAGCCGCGTCACCTGTGCATCGTCAAAGTCGTGAGCCTCCCAGCGGGCATCGTAAACCTTGATCGGGTCCGGCGGCGTGTCATTAGCGATGACGTTCTTTAGGGCTGATTTTTTTTTGCTCATGGTTTTCTCCGTTCGTCTTCCGTCAAATATTGATTGTGGTAGTACCTAGCTGAGCCGCACCTGGACTCGACCCGCTAAAAAGGATGGTCTCCCGACCGGTTTCGCGGGAATAAGTCCGGCGGATTTCTTCAAGCGCGGCAAACTGGGCCTCGCCGTTTCGCATGAAGATCGCCACCGTCCCGCCGCCGCCACCACCCGTGATCTTGGCGCCAAAGAATCCAGCCCCCGGCCCCAATTCACTAACCAATGCGACAATCCGATCCGTAAGTGGATGGCCGAGTTTGGCGCATTGGCCGTAGCTTCGATGGCTTGCGTACATGAACTCGCCCGCGGCAACGGCGTCTGCGTCCAAATCGACCTGCGCGTCGGCGACTATACGGCCGCTGTCGTTGATTCGCTGGGCTGCGTCGTTCATCCGTTGGATGGCGTCGACGAACAACCGCACCCGCTGCGGCTCGTGCACGTGATGCGATGTCGCAGCCGCAATGTGGTACGCGCGATCAGGCTCAACCTTTGTTACCGGGTCGTTGGTGTGTTCGTATCGCGCAAGAAACTCGTGCCCTGTCATCACGCAAGGCAGCCCTGGTTCGATCGATTCGGCGAATCGCGTCGCATCCAGATTCGCCAGATGCCCGCCGGTCGGATCAAGCGATTCCATCGTGCTGATGATTCGCTGACCCATGAAGGCTGCGATGCGCGTGTCGGTGTAGGGGTCGCCTCTGACCTCATGTCTCACGCCGCTGTGAAGGCCGACAAAGGTGAAACCTGGTGGGATCGCCAGAGGCCCCAGCACTTGAGCCGCCGATGCAGTCGGTCGGTCAGCCGGCCGCTGACAGAGAATACGCAGCAGTGAACCTTCGACGCCCATACACGATGCGACTTGGTCCATCAGGCCGCAGGGCGCGCCGACGATCAGGTTCTCAACCTGCTGACATGCGACCGCCAGAGCCAGAGGGTCTAGTGTGAAGTTGGTCAGCCCACATAGCGCCGACATGGAGGCGACTTCGATGGCAGCACTAGAAGAGACGCCGCCGCCCAACGGGATATCACTGTCGAGGATGATGGTCACACCTTTTGCGAGTTTGGCGACCACCTGCCCGTCAGATGTGGCTAGGTGTTGCATCAACCACCACACACAGCCCAGCGGGTAGAGTGCCCATCGGCTTTCCTCCCGCATCAGGTCTCCCACCGCTGCAGCATGACACCCGATCAAGTCGGGTGCTCGGATGGATGCCACCGCCAACTCCTGAGCGCTGATGCAAACGATCATGCCATCTTGGCGCTCCTGCACCGCTGCCGACGCGGCGACATTCAACGGCAACTGGCACACCAGAGAGCCGCTGTAGTCCGCGATGCCGCCCATCACATCCAGGCGTCCCGGTGCCCGAGCGATGCCGATGGGGCCCTCGGCGAGCCACCGACAACTCCGCAGGCCTTGGAGGAGGCGTGGCGTCGGAGGCAATGTCAGCAAGCGTGGATCAGGCACTGATGTATCTCCCTTCTTTCGCGTTGGCCAAGTTCAGCGCTTCCATGTCATGTTCGTGGCCGCCAATCGGATCAGGCAACAGGACACGATCCACCGCGGCTGCTACGAGCCCCGCGGCACGACGACGTGGCGCTGCCTCCATCGTCACTTCACCGAAGCGCCCCCACATGGTTTTTTGCCGAACACCGTCGGCAAGTTGGTCCAGCACCGCCGGGGGCATTTCCGCCAGCGAGCCGGTAACCACCACGTGTCGCAAGCCCAGCATGTTGAGTGCCCCGGCGATCGCCGCCGCCGCCGCATCGAGCGACTTGGCCAGCCATGGCTCCGCGCCGCGCGAGCCGTGGCCTTGGCATACCATCTTCCACGACACCCGCGACTGATTGTGGTGACGGGCGTAGGTCTGTCGAAGCCCTCGCCGCGAAAGAAGCGTCTCCAGACAGCCTCGCCCCCCGCAGCCGCAGGGTCTGGTGTTACCGGCCACGGGACAATGCCCGATCTCACCGCTCATGGGGAGGCTTGATTCGTAGAGATACCCCTCGATGACCGCCGCAGCGCCCACGCCGGCACCAAAATCAACGAGCAGAAAATCACGTTGCCCTGGGTCGGCTGCCAGATGCCCCAGTGCTAAAGCCCGAATCTCTTGCACAGCGCAGAGTGGCACAGGCCAGAGCCCGCGCATGATCGCTTTGAAATCCGCCTGTTCCGACCAGTGCAAATTGGGTGACAAGAGCACACGTGCCGTCGCCTCATCAACCACGCCCGGCAGCGATAGCGCCACGCACCACGGCTCATCCATCGTCATCCTCCCGACGACCTCGCGCAACTGTGAACCCCAACGCTGAGCCGTCGTCGGCGTACGAAACGTCACGCTCCACTCGTCAACCCCAGGCCCCGCCACTGGCAGCATCGCCAGGCGCGTGTGCCGCACGCCCAACTGAATCACCAGAAGCCGTCGCACCGTTCGCCCCAGTCGCACTAGACGCGCCGGTCGTCCCGGCCCAGCTTCCAGGGCTTCATCACCGATCACTTCCTCAATCCATCCCGATGCCGCCATGCTGGCGACGACCTTACCCACCGTCGGCACACTCAGGCCCGTGGCACGCGCCAGCTCCGACCGCGGAACGCCCCGGTCTAATTCGGCTCCATTGCCGCTACCGGTCAGGCACGGTTGGCGCAATCGCCGCAGGAGAGCCCGTTCGTTAAAGCGTCGCACGTTGGATGGGGTGCCTGACATATTTAATTAACTTACTTAATTATTAGGCCGTGTCAAGCGCCGGCTGCTCGTTTCCGCATGGCCCGACTGCCGCGTGGCGGGTGGTGCCGCCCCGCCACTGATTCAGTTGCTGCATCTCCGCGCCGAGACACCCATCATCTGCGCCGCCGATAGCTCCGCCATGCGCGTAAAGGCAAATTGTGACCCGATCCCTTCCCATCGCGCAGATCGGTCGTATAATTACACAGGGGTGGGGCATGGCCCCTTGGCCACCGGGGATGGAAGTCGAGACATCAACATGCCTGCCAAACTGGATTTAGCCGCGATTGCACGCACGACCAAGTACCCACTTGATGCGTTTATTTTCGTTCAGCGTGGCTTGGATTTCACCGTTCGGCGGGTGCACGGCGAGCCACCCGAGGGGGTCGAGGCCGCGGAAAAGACGGAGTCAGCCGAGGACACCAGCCGACATGTGGGCGGCGCAGCTCTGTGCTGGGGCTTGCGCGACTTTGCCCTGGAACAATATGGACTCATGGCACGCACCGTGCTGCGGTATTGGCATGTCAACGGCACCGAGGACTTCGGCCACATCGTCTACGCCATGGTCGAAGCAGGTCTGATGCGAAAGACTGAAGACGACTCGGTACGCGATTTTTTTGGCGTCTTTGACTTCACCGAGTCGTTCACCGGCGACCTTGTGCTGAAATAACGATGGAGCCGGGGGCCAAAGCGGCGTCGGCGGGACCCGCGTCTTCTCGCCGAGGCAATTCGATCATTCCCGGTTTACCGTCACGGTCTGGTGACGCGGTGCCTCATTGCTCAGATCGACGGGTTGACTAATCTCTTTGCCATCCGCAAATCGCACCCGCAACGTGTAGGCACCCGGTTCACGCACGGTCTGGATGGCTTGCGACGGTCCGGCGCATCCCACGCCGATGTTGCCACCGATCCATCGTGCCATCACCACCTCATCCGCAGCGTTACGCAACTCGATCGTCGCGCCGAGCACGCCCTTGGATCCCCTGGGCTTCACCGTCAAAATGCGAGCGGCAATGCGCCGCTGTTCCTCCAGAAAGGTCTGCGGATCAACCTTCCTGGGACGATCCGCCAGCGCCTGGTTACGCAACAGCCACAGTTTGCCATCCAGCGCCCCCACCAGCAAGTCGTTGGTACCGTCGCCATCCATGTCCCCCGCCGCCAACCCCCAGGCGGCCGTGTTGTAAACCTGTGGCGGAAAAACCTGACCAGCCGCGTACTTCTCAGAAAGCATGAACGAGCCGTAACCACGATTGAGGCAGAAGAAACTCGCCGCACCCGCATCCCGGCTGGCGATGTAAAGGTCGATCGTGCCGTCGGCATTTAGGTCCTCAGCCAGCACCATCAGCCCGCCCATCAAATCATCCTGAATCTCATTGCCAAACCGCGTCACATCCGTCAGTTGCTTGCCCTGAGTTTCAAGCAACCACTTACCCTCGCCGTGAAGGATCAGCGTCGAGGTTCGTTGCGGCTCCACGATCGGCGCCATCGCAGCCGTGGCAAACGCGTATTCTTCGCCCTCTTCACTCAACGGCGATGCGTCGAACTTGCCCTCATCATTCTGCAACACAAGCCAACCCGGCCCGCTGAGATAGATCAAATCCGTTCGGCCGTTGCCATTCCAGTCGCCAGCCTCGAAATAGCCACTCCCGTCGGCGAGCGCATCAAAGCCCAACACCTCGCTGCGATTGACGAAACTTCCGTCGTCCTGCTGGATAAGGGCCGTCAATCCCCCGTTTTTTCGACTGATGATTACGTCCAGCCGGCCATCGTTGTTGACCTCCACGAACGCTGCGCTCAGAACGTTCTCCTCAGAAGGCAGCCGATCGCCTTTCGCAAACTTTCCATTGGCCTGCAGGTACAGCACGCCGTCGAGCAGCAGGTCCGCATCACCGTCGCCATCCACATCCGCGCCACTGACACTCACAGCTTTGATCCCCGTGAGGCCCAGCGTTTCAGTCCGGTCATTCAGCTGGCCCGCATCATCCTGAAGATAAACGCGAAGACCAGCATCGCTGGTGGCGACAATATCGAGTCGATCATCGCCGTTGAGATCGTGAATGGCCACACCACGCAGCGCTGCGGGCAAGGTGTCAACCAACTCGGCGGTGAAGCGCGTAAATGGCCGCGCCGGATAGTAATCGCGGTCAGCAGCCATATCGCGGATCAATTCGACGAACTTGGGCACCGAGCCGTTGAACACAGCGAACATGATGTCGATACTGCTCCCAGCCTTGCCCTCGTCGGCATCGGCCAGCAAATCCCAGTGGCCCTCGCCTTGTTCGGAAACTCTCGCCTTGTACCATTTGCCCCCGCCGACGTAGTAGATGATGTCCCGCCCGCCGCCCCGCCCAGCCTGCTGGTTGGCAAACGCGACGATCTGCTGCCCTTGCTCGACCGCCAGCACCGCCTCGAGCAACTCCTGCCGCACCGCCTTGATGGTGACGGTCTTGGGCTCAAACTTGCCCTTGAGCACATCCTGAACCTTCAACTCGATCGTCAGCTGCTTGCTGTCGACCGAGGCAACTTCGCAGACCAGCGCGTTGATGTAGCCGTTGTAGACATTGCGGGGTTGAAACTGCACATTGACCGCCCCCGACACCAGCCCCGGTACAGGCCCCACCAGCAGTGATACGACGGCGAGCCACATGAACAGAACACAACTTTTCTTCATCACGAAAAATCCTGTAACAGCTCGCCATTTTCTATGGCGATCAACTGCATCTTAGGTGGACTGAGAAAGGGAAAGTGGGCGCTGCCGGATTCGAACCGACGACATTCGCTGTGTAAAAGCGACGCTCTAGCCAACTGAGCTAAGCGCCCGTAACTTGCATGGCGTCAACCGCCTTCCCGAAGATACGGCGGAGTGAAGCGTCAGTTGAAGCCAGGGAGAAGGTACCAGACTTGACCATCCGCAACAATTGGGGGCAGGCTTACTACAGGGTGTCCGCAAGTCAGCAACTTCGTGAGGCCGCAAACCCAATATGGACGCGACGGTCGTTGAGGCTTGAGATCGTCATCGGTCAAACAATTCCCAGATAGGCACTTGACCGGAGAGACGGCCCGAGCCGGTGAGGGTGTCGGCATAGGTGAGCATATCCGACAAGGTCTGGGTGCCATTGCTCTTATTAAGGGATGCGAACGAAACCGACCCGTCGACATAGGCGGCGTTGACCCCTTCGCCGTGGCGTGCACGCACCATCGCGCTGGTGATCGTGCGATCACTGATCAACGCATAACTGCCGGGCAGGCGATCGATCGACGGCGGCGGACCGTAGGTGGGTAGGGGCCAGAAGCTCCAACTGTTCTGCCAACTCACGAAGATACGATCCGGACCACTGAGTTTCACACCCGGGCGCGTCTGGTAGTCCTGACGCACCCGCACCGCGCCCGGCGACGGCAGCGGGAACGGATTGGCTGTCGAGAAATCCGCGGATTCGCCGGCAGGCACGGATCGGCTATTGGTGTAATTGGGGCACTGAAACACCCCGGGCGTCGTCAGGATGCTGGTCTGAATCAGCTTGCCCATCATGAGGTAATACCCGCTGTTGCCTTCGTGGTGCAATAGGTGGCTTTCCCAGACATACCCGCCTTGGAAGCCAAGGGGAACAATGCCTTTGGAATCGACCGCATAGGTATTCATCCCGATGGCGAGTTGCCGCAGATTGCTCGATGACTGGGTGCGTCGGGCGGCATCACGCGCTTTGCCCAAGGCAGGCAAAAGCAGCGCAATGAGCAACGCGATGATCGAAATGACCACCAAAAGTTCAATAAGGGTGAAACCATGTAGGGGCCTGAGGCGGCACAATGAACACGCGGGTTCATGGGTACGGCGTCGGGTGTGTGCCCGGCGCGACGAACGCTCGTAGCGTTCGCCAGCGTGCTCGCCCGCAATGACCCCTACATGGAGACCT
>JBGSTK010000212.1:0-10001 GCA_041736565.1 Phycisphaeraceae bacterium
CTCGATGTGCTGCCCTATCGGCTGGCGCTGCAACTGGCGGCGGGACGAGTGGGGCCGGTGGTGTTGGATTTACGCGGGGTTGAGGATGTGGTGGGTGCGGCGAGGAAGGCGGTGCGTGAATGGGAGCGGGCTTCGCCGGGGTGAGGGAGGTCGGGGCGGGGGCGGGGGTAATTCGTCGCTCACGCTTCCGGCTCGTTAAGCGTTGAAGCCCGCTTTGCGTAATAGGTCCATGGTCACGGGACGTCCGGCTTGGCCTTCGGTCTGGGCCTGCGTTTGCCGTCGCAGCCAGTGGATGATGGTCTTGGTCACGATGTCGGCTTCGAGGTTGACGCGGTCGCCCGCCTTGGCGGTGCCGAGCGTGGTGATGTCGAGGGTGGTGGGGATCAGTGCCACTTCAAAATTGTCGCGGCCGACGGAGGCCAGCGTCAGACTTACGCCGTCGATAGTGATGGAGCCTTTGGGGACGATGTAGTCCGTCAACTCGGCAGGCGGCTTGACTCGCACGCGCCATTCCTCGGCTGAGGCGGTGACATCAGTGACGATGCCCACGCCGTCGACGTGGCCCTGGACGAAGTGCCCGCCCATGGGGGTCGCAGCGGTCAGAGCGTGTTCGAGGTTGACCGCCCCACCTTCGACGCGCTGGCCCAGCGATGTTTTTTCCAGGGTCTCAGCGATGACATCGAAGGAGAGGGTCACCCCGTTGCTTTCCACGACTGTGAGGCACACGCCGCTGACCGCGATGGAGTCGCCCGGCGCGATCTTGTATGCCCCGGTGTTCCAGTTGGCGCGATCGACGATTAGCCGCATGCCAAACGGGTTGCGTTGCAGCGAGACGACCTTGCCTTTGACAGCGACGATTCCTGTGAACATGGTCGGAGTATAACGCGGCGTGGAGGGTGCAGCGCGGGGCGATGGTGCGCGGTAAGCTTGCGAGGATGACTCAGGATTTGCCGCAGGACGTAGGCCGGGGGGTTGGCCATGTGCCGGTGTTACCGGCTGAAGTGTTGGCGCACCTGTCGCCTGGGGAGGGGGAGGTGATGCTTGATTGCACGCTGGGGCGTGGTGGGCATGCGATGTTGATCGCCCCCCGGCTGGGCTCGACAGGGCGTTACGTCGGGTTGGATGTCGATCCGGTGAATGTGGGGTTTGCATCGCAGCGGTTGCGGGATTCGGCGGTGGCGTGCCGGTTGGATCTGGTCAAGGCCAACTTCACCACGGCGGGGCGAGTGCTGGAGGAGTTGGGGGTGGGCAAGGTGGACATGGTGCTGGCGGATTTGGGCTTTGCGTCGAATCAAATGGACGATGCGCAACGGGGGTTTTCCTTTGGTGTCGAGGCACCGCTGGACATGCGGCTGGACCCGGATTTGACGGACACAGCTGCGGACCTGGTCAACGCGTTGCCGGAGCGGGAATTGGCGGATTTGATTTATCGTTACGGGGAGGAGCGGCTGTCGCGACGGATAGCGCGAAATATTGTGGAAGCGCGACGCCAAACGCCGATTAAGACTACATCAACCTTGGCAACGTTAGTTCGTCGCGCCTACGGGCCTCGGGGCAGGAGCCAGCGCATCGACCCGGCCACGCGGACCTTCATGGCTCTGCGGATCGCGGTCAATGCTGAACTCCAAGCACTCGAGAATCTCTTGGCGATGATCCCGAAGTTGCTCAAGGCTGATGGGCGAATGGCGGTCATCAGCTTCCATTCGCTCGAAGACCGGATGGTGAAGCAGGCGTTTGTGAAGTTGTCGCAGGACGGTCTGGCACAGCGACTGACGCGGAAGCCCGCCACGGCCGGTGACGAGGAATTGGCGACCAACCCACGGAGTCGCAGCGCTAAACTGAGGGCCATCCGCTGGACGCCCAACGGGGCTGATGAGTGAGGCGATGAAGCGCGGTGGAAGTTGATGCGGAAGTTAAAGACGAAGATGAAGATGTGGATACTCGCTGTTTTCCGTTGAAACTGGCGAATCCAGCAGGCTGTGATAAAATCCTCGAACCACAATCGCCGTCACGGATGACGGTGACAAACTCCCACAAGGACGGCTGGGCCATGACACGTGAAACAAAGTTGGGGCTCCTGATCGGCACGGGCATCATTCTTCTCATCGGCATCGTCATCAGCGATCACCTCTCGGTGGTTCATCAACAGACGGGTCCGGACGGCAGCACGGATCTCGTCGGGAGCGGCAACGTTCCCAACCTTTTGATGGACACGACCCGCACCAGCAGCAACGATCTGACCGCGATGCCTGGTGTACTGCCCAATTCGGGTTTCGGTGATCGCGACAGCCAACCTGGCGCAGCTCAGGCTCAGGGCACGTCGACGCAACAGCGGCAACCCAACGTCATCACCTTTGATGCGCCCGGGCAGACAACGCCCGGCACCAACAGCATCATCCCGCCCGGCCAAGGTTCGCCATTGCCTCCCGGTGGCATCAGTGAGCCGGCGCCGTTGCATGGTGCGCCACCTCAACACGATGCGGCCGTCGATGGCAACCGTACGGCAATGGGCCTTGGCGATGCGCCCTTGGCCTACAAGACCGATGGTGCCCAAGGTCCGCGCCTCCACGAGTCACAGCAGACGATCCCCGGCCACGTCGGTCAAGCCATCAGCCTGCTTGACGATGGTGCAGCCCCTCAGGGGATGCAGGGCGCGACCCCCCAAGGTCAGCAAGCCGTCAGCGACACGGCCCCGGCGGCGGCGGTCCATTACGTCAAGTCTGGCGACACGCTCTGGAGTTTGGCGGCCACGTATTACGGTGACGGAACCAAGTGGGAACGCATCCGTGATGCCAACCTGAAGGCCGTCGGTCGCGGTGGTGACCTGAGGGAAGGCGTGCGTCTGGTAATTCCCGGCCGCAACGACACGACCCGCACTACGCTGGTGCAGGGCAACGGCCGCGATGAGAACGTCGGTGCTGCCGTCTCGGGTCGCACGATCACGGTCAAAGAAGGTGACTCGCTCTACGCCCTGGCACGCAAGCACCTGGGTGATGGCGGCCGTTGGAATGAGATCGCGCAAGCCAACAAGGCGACGCTCAAGGGCAAGAACGATCTGAAGGTTGGTATGGTGCTCCAATTGCCTGGACAGGCGACGGGCAACGAGCGGACGACGCAGACGACGCGGACCACTCAGACAACTTCGACGACATCGACGTCGGGCGGGTCCACCGCAGGTGGGACGACCTACACGGTGGTGGCAGGCGATTCGCTCTACGTGCTGGCCAAGCGATTCCTGGGCAATGGCAGCCGCTGGGAAGAGATCGCCCAAGCCAACAGCGCGACGCTCAAGGGCAAGAGCGATCTGGCGGTGGGCCAGAAGCTGATCATCCCCGGTATGTCCGGTTCAAACTCGACGACAACCAACAACACCACTGCCCGACCGGGCGGCGTCTCGACGGGGCCCGGCACCGGCGGTGCGATCGATTTAGGCATAGCGATCCCCAGCGACATGCCGTTGCTGCTTGATGAACCGATTTCCGTCGGCGGCGAACCCACGCGATCGGGCGTTTGAGCGATGGTGTTGGAATGACGGCCGGTGGCGCTGCGGCGAAGATCGCGGCTGAAACGAGGTTCCCATGTTTGCCAAGTTGATGGTGCTGATTATCGCAGGCACCGCCACTGCCGCGGCCCTGCTGTGGTTGCGCCAACAACGTGTGGAACTGGCCCACGAGATCACCACAGCCCATCAACAAATCGACGCCACCCGTCAAGCCACGTGGGATCTGCAGGTCAAGGTGGCTGCCTTCGTCGAGCCCAACAGTCTCAATCAAGCCTTGGCACGCGCGGAGCTTGATCTCGAACCCCTGACCATCACGCCCGGTGCGGAAGACCTGAACCGAGGCCCGACGCGTGTGGTGGAACGTACACCCCGCCGACGGTGACCCAGACATTTTTTCGACCCATGAAGTTGTTCACCGCTCTTAGCCGTCGGCTCCCCTTTGGACTCAGGCGCCATCGCGTCGGGGATGATTCGGGCACCATCGCCGCAAAGCCGCTGCGTGAACCCTATCCCACGCCCCGGCCACCGCGCGATCGCGTGATGATCGTCGGTCAGGTGCTCATGTCCGTGCTGACCTTGGCGATGGTGGGCCTTCTTGGCCGGGTGGTCCAGATCCAAATCCAGCCAGCGCCGCAGTTGGCGCAGCTACTGGACACCCAATATTCCAGCACCCCGCTCTACGCCACGCGAGGCCAGTTGACCGACCGCCTGGGTCGGGACCTGACGGTCAGCGGGACCAGGCGCAGGTTGTTCGTCGATCCCAAAATGATCCAGGATCCCGGGACGTATTCCGAACGCGTCGGCTACGCCCTGGGCTACAACCCCGCGATCATTGAGCAAGCGATTAACGCTCGATCCCACTCTCGCTTCGTGGTGCTGGATGAGGACTTGGCGGACTGGCGCCTGGCGCGGATGCGTGAGGCGCGGCTGCCGGCGTTGGGCATCGAGACGCGCTTGGAACGCCATTACCCGCTGGGGTCGACCGCTGGACAATTGCTGGGTTTTGTGGGCTTCGATGGTGTGGGGCTCGAAGGTTTGGAACGAGCCTTTAATTCGCAGCTGGCGGGCAAGCCTGGAAAGATTGCCTATCTGCGGGACTCCGCCAAGCGGCCCCTGTGGATTGACGGTGCCCGGCTGGAGATGCCCGTCGATGGCCAATCCGTCCGCCTGAGTCTGGACGTCACGATTCAAGCCATTGCCGAGGCCGAGCTTCGCGCCGCGGTCGAGCAGTACCACGCCAAGGCGGCGCAACTCATCGTCATGGACCCCTACACCGGCGAAGTGTTGGCCATGGCCAACTATCCCGGCTTCGACCCTTCGGATATCAATGCCACCACGCCCGATCAGCGGCGTAACCGCTGCATCACCGACCAGTTTGAGCCTGGGTCGATCTTCAAACCCATCGTGTGGGCAGCGGCGACGCAGATGGGCATCGCCCGACCTCAGGAACATATCAGCGGCGAAGGGGGCCTATGGATTACCGCATCACGCCGACGGCTCCACGATGCCCACGGCCACGGCATGCTCACCTGGGAAGGCGGCCTGATCAAGAGCAGCAACATCGTCATGGGCAAGGTTGGCGAACGCATGGGCAACCAGCGCCTGCACCGCGCAGTGACGGCATTCGGCTTCGGCAGTCCCACGGGCATCGGCCTCGAGGGAGAAGCCGCGGGCCTTGTCAACCCGCTGGGGCGTTGGTCGGGCTACAGCTCGACGAGCCTTCCCATGGGCCACGAGATTGCTGTCACGCCGTTGCAGATGGTGCGCAGCTACTGCACGTTTGCCAACGGTGGGTTCCTGATCCGCCCACGGATTTTGGCTGTCGATAGTGCAGCCGACCTCGCAGGCTCACAGGTCATCGGACGTGTGCTGACTCCCGCCATCGCCTATGAAACCCGTAGCGTCATGCGGAAGGTCGTCACCGAAGGAACCGGCCGCAAAGCATTGAGCGATCAATACACCATCTGGGGCAAGACGGGCACAGCTCAGATTCCCGACCCGCAGCGTCGGGGCTACATCCCCCAGGCTTACGTCGGCTCGTTCGTTGCCGGGGCACCGCTGGAGCGGCCGCGCATCATTGTCGGACTCTTCATCCACCATCCCGACCCCCGCAAGGGACACTACGGCGGGATCATCGCAGCGCCGGGCGTTAAGAACGTTATCGACAAAACGCTTCAGTATCTGGGCGTACCACCGGATGTCATTGATGGTTCCCCCGACGCCGAGGCAGCGGCTGCCCGATTCGATGCCCGCGAATAGGTGAGGTTCGCAACCGACTTTACCGGCACCAAGGCTGCGCAAGCGACTGGCCTGTCTAATTCTCCGCCGAGATGCGATAGAGCGAACGATCCAGATTGGGGATCACGCTCAACAGCGTCGCGCGCGGGGCAAGCTCCGGCGGTAGTCGCGGCGGTGCCAGGAGATAGAAGTCCGGCTCACCATGCGTCGCCTGCACCAGTTGCCGGATATCGAGGGCTGGGATACGCCGATCCGCATAGAGCAGCAGCACCGCATCGGGCTGCACCACCATTTGGGCGCCGTCCTCGTGATCTCCATGATCTGCTGAGCCGGGCACGTCGTGGGTGTCAAGCCAGTAAAGCGTCTGGGAGTCCACGAGGCTCAGGGCTGCTTTGGCCTGTTGGCGGAGGTGGGTCTGGCCCAGCGGCCCGCGCGCAAGCGGGAATGCCGAGGCTGTCATCAGCGCCAGGCTCCAGGCGCACCAGATGATCATGGTTTTGCCCGGGTACTCGCGAAGCATGAAATGCACGCTCAGGAACGCGAGGCTCAAGAGTGCTACCGCCATGCCGACCGCCGCCGGCCAGGGCAGGACTTGTGCAAACGGGTCCTTGAGCATGACTTGGGCGTGAAAGACCACCGGGGCACCGGTGGAGACCAGGAGTAACAGCGTAAGGTGAACCCAGCGAAATCGCCGCCAAGATTTGGCGTAGCGACCTTCCGAGGCCAACTCGGCATATTGGGAGAACATCTGGGCGATAAGCACCGCTGCGGCGGGAAGAATCGGCAGCAATATGCCGGCGCCGCCCGAGCCGCCGGCGGGGACGAGCATCAACCCCAGCGTCGCCACCAGCAGCCAACTCACGGTGACCCAAAGTCGCGGCCGCTCACCCTTGGACGACGCACTCAGCGGGTGCGCCAACCCCACGAAGACCCACACCGTCCAGGGCAGCATAAAAAGGCCCAACCACGCAAGCCGCGGGCCCACGTCCAGCCAGAGGTCCGCCCAATCGGGCCAAAGACGAATCAGCCAGAAGCGCCAGGCATTGACTTGCATGGTGTGAATGAAGACCACCCAGGGGGTAATGAACAACAGGCCGATGATGAACGCCGCCACCGCGCCCAGGAGGTGGCCGAGTCGGCCGGGGCAGATGAATAGGATCACCGTGATGGGCAAGGTGATTGTCAGCAGCGCGACAGGCCCAGCCGTCATCAGGGCGCCGGCAAAGGCCAGCCCCGTTAGTCCCCAGCCCAGACCTTGCCGCCATAGGGACGGGTGGGCCCGCAGGGGACGGATGGCCCAGAGGGCAGCGGCGATGGCGATGATGGCCAATGACAGGTGCACGATGTCGCCCGTGGCTTGCCGCCCGTAATAGGTAAAGCCCGGGGTGGCGATGAGCAGTAGGGACGACAAAACAGCGGTCAGATTGTTGCCCATGGACCGCCCCGCCCAGAAGACTGCCGCGACCGCCAGCAGAGCCCATACCACCGATGCCAGACGGGCGGTGAGAATGAACCCCTCAGCCTCCAGCGGCCCGACGGCGAGTCGCGCCAGGCCAAAGGCGCCCAAGTGCGTCCAGGTCAGCCCGGGCGATTCGACGACCCGCAGTTGGCCGTTGAAGTTGGGCGTCAGAGGTTCGAGGGTCAGCCAGTTTGAGCCCCAGTTCATGTCGCGCCAGGTGTGAATCGACTCGACGAGTGCATTGGCCTCAGCCTGCGTCACGACATGGGGTTGATGAAGGTCCGCCAGCAGCGAGGGCAACGCTGAGGTCAGGCAGACCAGCAGGAGCACGATGGCCGTCGAACCCCGGCGTTGCGACTGCGGCACCTCCAGCATACGTTTGCCAGCCGGGGCAGAACCGGGGGTGGTGATCACCGTTGAAGGTGGCACATTGGCCGGAAGGCTGATATCGGGTTGGTCCGCAGAGCTTGCCACGTCCCACCAGTCTAACCGCCGACGATGCCCGAGGCGTAATGGGCGGAATCATTCCAGCCTCGCCGGTGCGCTTGGGCTTGTGAAATACCCCCGCGAGGTGTCCCCCGACGCTGATCGTTAATGAAAGATCGGCTCATCGAGTTCGGGATTGGCGCGATACAGCAGCATCGTTCGCCCGGTGATCGCCACGCACTGGGCTTCCAGTGCCGCGGAAACCTGCGCCCCCAAGGCCTTGCGATCTTCGCCCTGCACATCCTTGCCAAAACGCAGCTTCACAATCTCCTGGCGCGTCAAAAGGTGGCCAACAGCAGCGACGAACCCCTCACTCAAACCGTCCTTACCCAGACGAACATCATCAGTCATCTTCTGGCCACGCTGGCGCAGCAGCTTGCGTTGTGCGGATGTCAACATCGTCCAATCGTACCACAGGCAGCCTCGGGGCATTACCGAGCCACTTTCACTTCAGGTCGGGCTCACGCCAGGACGCAGGCTCCCGACCTGCTGCCGCGTCATCGAGATACCACGTCAACACCTCTTCGCCAGCCTCGGGAATCACGCCCGTAATGGGCAGACGTTGCGGGTCAGGCTTTCCAGTGCGGCACTGGGCCTCGACGCGACGAATCATCTCCGCCTTCTTATCGCCAGTTACCAGCACCGCAATCTTTCTCGCCTTATTGAGCAGAGGCAGCGTCATCGTTAACCTTGGCGGCGGCGTCACAGTGGGACCATCGTTGGCGGCAATCAGATGCTGACGCTCGACCAAGGCTGGCGAACCGGGAAACAGACTGGCGGTGTGGCCATCATTTCCGACGCCCAGGAGTACGAAATCCAATCGAGGAATCGCAGAGGTCACCGTGAGATCAAAGACCTCACGCATCTCTCGCTCATATTCATTCGCAGCCTCCGGACTCAGCACGGGCATGGGATGCAGAAACCGTTTCCGCATCGGTGCCTGGTCCACGATCGTCTCGCGCATTGCCCGCCAGTTGCTTTGTTCATCGTCCAAAGGCACGCGGCGTTCATCGACCAGCCAAAGATGTGTGACGCTCCAGGGAATGGCGCGGTAGCGGGGATCGATCATCAGCCGAATGTAGAACGGCTCGGGCGTCGAGCCGCCGGACAGCGCCAGGTGGAAGACCCCGCGATCCTTGATCGCTGCGATAGCAGCTGCCATCAGTGCCCCAGCCAGATCGTCGTAGAGACGATCCGTCGGCGCGACGTGTACATCACCTGTAAGCACGGGCGTAGGGAGAGCCATGTCTCCAAGGATAGCGACTTGGCTCATCCCTACGCAGGCACCGGCTTCCCCCACGGTCGCCCCCGCAGCGGGCTGGTTAATTTCTATTGGCGTCGCCCCAGCCGTTCCAGTACCCGTTGTCGGCTTTGCCGTCACTGTTGTGGTCATCGACTTCGGATCGTCGCATGGATTGGGCGTGTCCGTCGATGAACGCCATGTTGGCGCTGCCGCTGTTTCGCTCTGCCGGGGCTGAGCGCCACACATATTTGAAGTCGGGGGCGTAATTGCTGCCGTCGTTCTCGTCGCTGCCGCCTTCGTAGTAGCTGCCTTTGCCCGAGCCACGTGCGGAACCCAGAGGCGGATCGATGGCATAGACCGCCGCTCCGCCGTCGCCCGGCTCGTTGCCGGACGACCCGTTGCGCGAACCGGTGACGTCGCCGACGCCGACTGTGGAACTGGCGGAAGTGATCTGCGTATCGCGACCATTGAACCGCACACCAGCACGGGCATTGCCCAGGTACTGGAAGTTGTAGCCGTAGCCGCCGTGCCGCTTGGGATCGCTGGGCATGGGACTCAATGCGAAACCGGCGTTGGTCGCCTCGGCCGCCTCAGCACCCGTGCTGCTGACTTGATGCCAAAAGACCTTGGTAAAGCCCGCGCCCAGTTCACGGCCATCAAGATTGGGCGAAAGATAGGCCCGCTCATCGGGAACAAAGGGAAACAGGTAGTCCGCCCAGCGGGGCTTGGTGCCGCCCAGGCTCGGGCCCGTGGAGGAGTGAATGGGGAAATAGCCCTTTCGCTCGGCACTGTAGGTGGACAAGGCGATGGCGATCTGGCGGAGCTTTGAAAGGCTTTGCGAACCCTTGGCAGATTCCCGTGCAGCACCCAACGCCGGCAGGAGGATGCCCACCAGCAAGGCAATGATGCTGATGACGACCAGAAGTTCGATGAGGGTGAAACCATGTAGGGGCCTGAGGCGGCACAATGAACACGCGGGTTCATGGGTACGGCGTCGGGTGTGTGCCCGGCGCGACGAACGCTCGTAGCGTTCGCCAGCGTGCTCGCCCGCAATGACCCCTACATGGAGACCT
>JBGSTK010000214.1:0-61675 GCA_041736565.1 Phycisphaeraceae bacterium
AGGTCTCCATGTAGGGGTCATTGCGGGCGAGCACGCTGGCGAACGCTACGAGCGTTCGTCGCGCCGGGCACACAACCGACGCCGTACCCATGAACCCGCGTGTTCATTGTGCCGCCTCAGGCCCCTACATGGTTTCACGCTTATAGAGTTGCTGGTGGTCATCGCGGTCATTGCGCTGCTGGTGGCGATTCTGTTGCCCGCGTTGAGTAAAGCGCGGGCAGTGGCGCGCGATGTGGTGTGTCGTACCAATCAGCGGCAGATCGTCATGGCGTCGATCATGTACGCCAATGACAACCGAGGCTGGCTTCGTCCGGGCAAGTGGGCTGGGAGTCCGACTGCCGGCAACTGGACGCACTACTTCGTGCTAAAGAGCGGCCCGGCTTACCTGGGTTCGTACGCTGACACCGGGGATAGGGGCAAGTATCCGGCTGTGTACGCCTGTCCCGATGGCCCCATGGCCGTCGCACAGATCGGCGGCCAATTCGACCTCTACGACGGTCGAATTAAGGTCTGCTATGTCCCCCTGGGCGATGTATCAGGCAATGCCGGCGGAGGGGGCAACTGGTTTCGCCTCTCGGGCCATCCCACCAACCGGGCCTACTATGTGGAGAAAGCCGACCACAACGCCATGGGATACCACAGCGAAAATCACCTGCGCGTTCCCAATTGGCAGAACATCGTCACAGCCATGAATGACGGCTTCATCGCCTTTCGCCATAGTGTCAACGGCATCGTGACCGTTAACGGCGTGGACTTGCCTGACGCTCAGCAGAACGTCAGCTTTATCGGCGGGCATGTCAGTTCCGTGCGTGCTGTGACCTTCGATGCGGCTTATGTCAACTACGGCCGCGACTGGATCGACTACCTGTACGAGTAGCACTACCCGACAGCGGCAATGATGGCGACATTGTCGTGGGTGACTTCCTTTTGGCTCTATTTTTTCAACATAGGAATGCCGATGCGTGTATTTCTTTGGATGGCGATTGTGTTGTCGTTAGTCTCGATCGGACTGGCTGACACCAAGGCCAATGACATTCGCTTCCCGCCGGGAGCCAATGTGTTCAACGTTGTGACCGATGGCGGGTTGGACAACACGGGCACCATCGACAACACCGAGAAACTCAACAAGCTACTTAGTGAAGATTTCGGTCGTCGGCTGCAGGTGATGTACTTCCCCAAGGGAACCTATCTGATTAGCGGCATGGTGCGTGGCAAGCACGATCAATCCCGCAAGTCCACATCACACAGTCACGGGCCTTGGGTGGTAGGTGAAAGTCGCATCGAGACTATCATCCGCCTCAAAGATGGAACCTGGCCGACGGATCCGTTCGAGGGGGAGAAACTACCTAAGGTGATTGATCAACAGGTGGCTTGGCACACCGGCGATTGCACCAATACCACGTTCAACCAGATTCTTCACAACCTCACGATCAACATCGGCAGCAACAACGGCGGGGCGACGGGGCTGGTGTATATCACGTCCAACACGGGGCACCTGTCGAATGTCGATATTGTCAGCGAAGATGGTCGGGGCGCTTTGGGCGTGGCGTTGACGGGGTCGGAGAACGGGCCGGGGCAGTTGCGCGATGTTCGCATCCGTGGGTTCAAGCGGGGGTTGTTCAATGTCGCGCCCTACCACATGGCGATGAGCAACTTGTCAATCGAGGGTGCGGAAGAGGTCGGCCTGCTCAACCGAGGCAAGATGGCTGGCGAGAATATCCGCATCGATATGAAGGGCGACGCTGTTGCCCTCCGCAATCATGATTGGCTGTGTCTGGTCGGCGGGCAGTTCACGGGTCAAGGTACCGCGGCGGTCGTCAACCAAGGTCACGCTTATCTGCGAGACATACAGGCTCAGGGTTTTGCCCGCGCTCTTGAATCCAAAGACGCGCCGGAGGGGCTGATCGTAACCGAATATGCGTCGGCTAAGCCGGTTCAACTGTTTGAAGGCGAACCTACACCACCGCTGAGCATTGAGTCGACGCCCTGGCCGCGATGGGAAACGGACATGAGCAAGTGGGCCAACGCCGCGGATTTGCGGGAAGGCCGAACGTGGACACAGACTTTTGCGGAAGCAATGCAGCAGTCGGGCAAGACGCATCTGGTCGTGCCGTTGAACTACGACGACAGGATTGCGCTCGATGGACCGGTGACGATCGGCGGCGATTACTCTCGCATCGTGGGCACGCCTGCTCGGGTGGATGCGGAGAAGACCGCTGCTGACGCGGTGGTGATCATCGGCGATGGCTCAGCACCCGTGGTGGTGATTCAGGAGTTCATGGGGTTGCCCAGCATCATCGTGCGGACGGATCGGGATGTCATCATCGATTCGGTTTCGGTACGACGTGGCTCGCAGATCATCATGGAAGGGGCGGGGCGGCTGTTCCTGCACAACACCCACGCACCGGTGGTGGTGAAGAATCCGAAGGCTCGCGTCTGGGCACGGCACTACAACCACGAAGCCAAGGTGCTGGCGTTGGATGTGCAGGCGGGGTCGATGTGGGTGCTGGGGTTCAAGGCGGAGAATCTGCATCAGCGCGCGAAGGTCGGCCCGCAGGGGAGGTTGGAAGTTCTGGGGTTTGATTCGTACGAGGTCGGGCGCGATACCACCAGTTCGCCGATCTTCGAGGTCGATAACGGGCAACTCCGCGTGGCGTGCCTCGTGCAGCATGGCAGCAGGAAGTTTGACGATCTGGTGCGCGTGTCTCGCGATGGTGATTTGCGGACGTTGAAGCGAGCGGACAATGCGGATGGGTTTGATTGCGTGCTGTTTGGGACGCATGTCGCTGGCCAGGCCCGGTGAGCGGTTGGGAATCCGATGCCCGAGCGGCGTGCGCGGTCTTCGGGCGTGCTTTATGCCGATATGTTGGGCAGGGGTGTTTGTGGAGAACCGGCAGACCGATTTCCGCCGGTGTGGATTGGTGCGAGCCGGGTTGCAGTTGATTCGCGTTTGTGTTAAAATATAATTGAACTTGTGGGGAGGGGAGCTAAGATTCGAACGGGAGAATCTGAGATTTGAGATAGCAGATCTGAGATTGAAATCTGAGATTTGAGATTTGAGATTTCAGATTCGAGATTCCAGATTTGAGTTTCCAGATTTGTAGGGCTGACCGCGGAACTTTGACGTACCGGGAGTGTGGCTTTTCATGTCGCTGGCTAAATCAATGGGAAAGATCGTGGGTTTTTGTCTGGCGTTTCCGCCGTTGCTGCGGTGGGCGGTAGCGCGGCGATTTCCGGGGATTGGTGCTCAGCGTGCTTTGGCTGGGGCGAGTGAGAGCATTGCACGCAGCCCCGGGCTGGTGGGCGTTTATCAGCGGCAGGCGTTTTACCGCGTGGCGTTGGCGGGGGTGGGGGACGATGTTTATTTCGGGTTCATGAGCGTGTTTTCCAAGCCGGAGGCTCGCATCGGGTCGGGGGTGTACATCGGGCGGTTCTGCTCCATTGGTTGGGCGGACATCGGCGATGAGGTGATGCTGGCTGATGGGGTGCAGATTCTCAGCGGTGGGCGGCAGCATTTGCCGGCGGACGACGCCAAAGCAGGTCAGGAGCATGACTTACCGCAGGGACAGGCGACCATGCGGCAGGGCCCGCAGGTCTTCTCCAAAGTTACCATCGGTCGCGGTGCCTGGCTGGGGGCGGGGGCGATTGTGATGGCGGATGTGGGGGAGCATGCGGTGGTCGGGGCTGGGGCGGTGGTGGTCAAGCCGGTGCCAGCGGGAGCGAAGGTGGGCGGGGTGCCCGCTCGAAATCTGGAGTCGTAAGTCCGAATTTTCGGCGACTGCAGCGAACGCGACAAGCGGCAAAAGGTCGGCTTTACGACCCCGGGTTTGTCGCCCAAGTCTCAAGCGTTTGGACCGCTAATCCGATAATCTCATTAGGGGTTTGCATGATTGAGGTGGTTCGACAGATCACGCCGGCGCTTCGGGCCGAGGTGGGGGCTTTTTTAGCTCAGGCGCCCCCCTCCGGGGCGTGCGGGGAAGCGTGTCTAGAGCACGACCCCCGCTGGCTGGAGGTGCTGCGCGCCGCGCTGGGCCATCAGCCTCACATACTTCTGGCGCGGCGGGAAACGGGCGGGCCGCTGGTGGGTTATCTGCCCTTGGCGCTGGTGGCATCCCGACTTTTTGGGCGGTTTCTTGTCAGTCTGCCCTACCTGAATCGAGCTGGAATCATTGCCGTCGATCAGGAAGCAGCCGGCGAACTCGTCGATGCTGCGGCGACGCTGGCGGGTGAACTCAACGTCAAATACCTCGAACTCCGTCATGGCTCACCGATTCAGGATGCCCATTTCAACGCTCAACGCGATGAGAAGCATCGCATGGTGATGTCTTTGCCGGGCGATGAGGAGGCGTTGTGGAAGGGGATGGACGCCAAGGTGCGGAATCAGGTTCGCAAGGGTGACAAGAGCGAGTTGACGCTACGCTGGGGCAGGGGCGAGTTGCTCGATGATTTCTACGATGTTTTCGCGATTAACATGCGGGACCTGGGTACGCCGGTGTTCCCGCGGAAGCTGTTTGGCTGCATTCTTGAGGCATTTGAGCAAGAGGCAGAGCTTGCGGTGGTGGATTGCCAGGGCCAGCCGGTGGCTGGGGCGCTGCTGCTCCACGAGCCGGGCCGAGGCGGGGAAGGCTGTCCGGGGGTCACGCAGGTGCCCTCCGCCAGTTGCTTACGGGCGTTTAATCACACCAACGCCAACATGTGGATGTACCATCGTCTTTTGCTTCGCGCCATTGAGCGGGGCAGTGGCGAATTTGACTTCGGGCGATCCAGCGAAGGCTCTGGTACGTATCGCTTTAAGAAACAGTGGGGCGCGTTGCCCCGGCCGACGGTTTGGCAGTACGTGGTGCGGGAGGGTGACATTAACAGCATGAGGCCGGATAATCCGCGATACCAGCGGCGGATCGCCACCTGGCAGAAATTGCCGGTGTGGTTGACACGTCTTGTCGGCCCGCGCATTGTGAGGGGCATACCGTGAGCGACCCGCAGAACACCAATCCATCTGAAGTCGAGCGGGAACGTGCGATTCACGAAGCCGAGGCCCGCGTCGATGCCCTCAACAAGGCGTCGTCTGATCGGGGTGGTGATGCTGCGTCTGGGCGTGCGTCGCCTGCCGAGGCCCCACCGGCCGCTGTACGAAGCAAAGCTCCCGTTCTAGGGCTGCTGCTGACGCTGGGTCTGATCACGATTGCCTGGTGGGGCACGTTCTTCCATATCTGGGACCGATGGTTCCCGCATTGGAAGCACACCCGCATGGATTTGATGGATCGCCTGACGGCTGGGGATTCCTACTACACCCACGGCCCGCTGGTGATCATCACCGGCTTGATCATCTGCTTCTTCATCTACCGTCGCATCGGCGCACCGGTGGCCCGCACGACGTCCTCCAACGCGGCTGGTTGGGTGTTGCTGATCATGTCGCTGATGCTGCATCTGGTGAGCGTGGTGGCGGGCGTGGCGTTCGCTTCGGGTTTCTCGCTCATCGGCGTGCTGTTGGCGCTGATGCTGCTGTGGGGCGGTTGGCCGCTGATGCGAGCGTATTGGCTCCCGGCAGCGATTCTCATCTTCGCTGTGCCTCTGCCTGAAGTCGCCATCGACGACCTCAACTTCCGCCTCAAAATTGTCGCCGCCAACACGTCGGTCTGGGTGACGAACAATGTCTTTGGCATTCCGGTGAATCTCGACGGTAGCGAGGTGCAACTCCTGCCCAATGCCGATGGCACGCCCAAGACGCTGATGGTCGAGGACGTCTGCAGCGGTTTGCGCAGTTTGATTTCGCTGACGTTTTTTGCTGCGCTCTTCGCCATGGTCTGTCGCGTCAAAGGCGCTTGGCGGATTGTCATGCTGGTCCTGGCGGTGCCGGTGGCGATTGCCGCCAACGTGGTGCGCATCACATCGCTGACGCTGGTGTCGCACTGGTTTGGGACCAAGGCTGCGGATCAGGACAGTGCCTTCCACGGAGCCAGCGGTCTGCTGGTGTTCGCTGTGGCACTGGCGATTCTCTTTGCGATGGAATGGGCGATTATCAAGCTCGCGGGAATCTTCAAACGCGACTGGACTGATGAGCGGCTGTTGGGTTACCTCGATCGCATTCCGCCGGTGCGTCGTGCGTCGCTGGGTCTGTGGCGGCCGGGACTGGTGGGCGTGATGATTGCCGCGACCGTGCTGAGCGTTTTGCTGGCGCGTGAACCGGCACCCAGTGACAGGACCGCTCTGGCCAAGAGCCTGCTGCCCATGTCGCTGACTATGGCCGACGGGCGCGTGTTTGCGGCGCACGGCCCCGATCTTGAAATGACCAAACTGGAGATGGAGATTCTGGAGAATCCCTCCTATCTCTATCGCCGCTTCAGGCACCAGGGTACCGGGCGTGCGTTTGAGGTGCTTGTCGTGTTTAGCGCCAACAATCGCAAGGCGGTCCACCCGCCTGAGATTTGCCTTAAAGGCGGCGGGTTTAACGTCGTGGAACGCGAGGTGGTTCCAGTGGCCATGCCCGACCGCGAGGCGGTGCCCATGCAGCAACTGCTGGCGCAATGGAACAACCAGGCGACGTATTTTCTGTATGTTTACAAGAGCGGCGAGCATTACACGCCCAGTTTCTTCATGCAGCAGGCCACGGTGTTCTACAATGGTTTCGTAGGCAGGCTCTACGGCAGTGATCCGGCGGGCGCTTTGATCCGCATCACCGTCAGTGCGCCGCAGAACGGGCAAGCCGAAGCACACGACCTATTGTTGACCGTGGCCCAGCAAGTCATGCCTCAGATTGACAAGGGCCTCTCGGATGTGTCGACGGGAGATGGCAAGGCGGTGACGGGCTTGGAGCAAGGGGGCGTGGAGCACATGAGCCAGGATCACAAGGACCCGGAGCACATCGGTCTTGAGCCACAGGTAGCCATGCCGCGTGGAGGGCAGCCGTGAATCGCGTCGTGCTGGTCATCCTCGGAGCTGTGATCGTCTTCGTGCTCGTGGCGACGTTGGCGTTGATGGCGCTGCGCACACCGGTGACTGAGGCAACGCTGGCGATCTATCGAAAGAATCTCGACAACGCCGACCCGCGTCTGCGTGTTGATGCGGCGGTTCATGTGCTGCGAACCGATCCGATGGATCAGCCGGCCCGGCTGGCGTACGCCAGTGGACTGATTGAACTAGGTCGCTATGCGACGGCGCGCGACTCACTCAACGCGCTGGCGCAGAATCAGAAGGCCGCCGGTCGCCCCGCGGCTTTGTTGCTGGTGGCTGAAAGTTACCTGGCGCAGGCGGAGGAGATTGTCGTGGAGGCGGGCCGCCTTGGCGCGGACCTGCTGACGGGCAAGGTCGATCCGCTGCTGATTGAAGCCTCCGCCATTCAGGCAGCTTTGGGGGATCATCCCGAAACCGCGGTGGATCGCGCCATGATCCAGGCGCGGGTTCACGATGTGCGGGCCACGATTCTTGAAGTTCAGTACCACGGCTACGAGATGGACCTGATCAAGGCGCGGGCTGCGATGAGGGAGGATCAGGTTCACGTGGCGGGCGTCCAGGCCAATGAGCTTCGTCGGCGAATGGACGCGGAGCATCAACAGATTGAGGAGGCCACGCAGGCCGCCATCAAAGCCAATGCTGTTGATGCCCGTCCCCACGCCATGCGTTTTCGCATGTGGATGCGGGTCGGCGATGTTGAGAAGGCTCGTGAGGCCGCCGGTGCCATGGCCAACCAGCCCGCGCTGGAGCGTGCCTTGGCGGGGCGAGTGGCGCTGACAATGCTTGAGCAGGAATCCACTTCGGGCCGCGAGGTCACCTTCGCGGATCAACGCCTGGCCGAAGCGCTGTTGGGTCACCGCAACATCACGGGTCCGCAGTCGGTCCACTTCGATCTGGCCAGGGCGGAACTGGCTTTACGTAAAGAGAGCTATGCCGATGCTGAGTCGATGGCATCAAGCGTACTGAGCCAATACCGTGACCATCCGGTGGCGCTTTCGCAATGGGCCCGCGCACTCATCGGCCAGGGCCGCGCCTCGGATGCTGCCCGACAGTTGGTGCCCGTTAACGAACGAGTGGCCTCTCCGCTGATGCGCTATGTGCTGGGCGCGGCTTACATGAAGTCCGGCGACACCAAATCGGCACGTGAGGTGCTGCGTCAGGCGCTTGAGCAACAACCTGAACTGCTGCCCGCTCGCTTGCTGCTGGCCGAATCGATGGTGGAAGGCGGCTTTATTTTTGAAGCTGAGCCCGACATCCTCACGGCCGCCGCCATGAGTCCCGACCACCCGCGGGTGATTTCGCTTTCGGCCCGGCTGCTCATCGAAAAGCTTGACGGGCCCGGGCTCATGGCCATGTGGCAGCGCTACCTCGATAGTCGCAAGGCGCTGGATGCCCGAGACATCGCCATGGCTGCGGGCATGGTGCTCGACGACCTGCCGACGGTGGCGGGTATTTCCACCGCCATGCTCGAAAACGACGGCACAAACCTGGCGGGCGTGGTGGCGCAGCGCTGGGTGCGTTCGACTCCCCGGCAACGCTTCTTCATCGCCAGCATCGTCGTCACCGGTTGTCACGACCTGTTGCTGGCTGACCCCATGGAGAGGGCCCTGCCTCCGCGGATCGACATTCTCGACATGGCGTCGCAGACGGGCATACGGCCCGCATCAACAGGCGCGGGCGGCTCCGCTCAGGCCGAGGATAGGGATTCATCCCGCAACACTCCCGCGGCTGAATACGACCCGAGGCGACGAGGCAACGCGCCCAAGCCCGACCCCACGTCGCTTCATCGATCGTGGTTCCTCCCTTGGCCTCAGGAAGCAGCCTTGGACATGGTGACCTCGGCGTTGGATCGCTGGCCCCAGGACGTCGCCCTTCGGCAACAGGCCACGTTGCTGGCGTGGATGCTGGGACGCAAGGAGGTGGCACTGGCGCATCTGGATCATTGGCGCAACCTCGCGCCGCAGGATCCCGATGTCGGGCTCGCCACCGACACCATCAACGTCGCCAAGTCTCCGCAACTCATCGGTTCCGGCCGCACGGCCTTCGCCGATGAGCGAGCTGTGCTCAACGATTGGATATACCTTGCCCAGGCGGCCAACGGCGGCAATCAGGCGGCGATCAGCGAAGCGATGCAACTGCTCCTGTCGCGGCATCCGTGGTGCGAACCAGCGGTGCTGATGCCGGTGCGCCGCGCCATGGCAGCGGGCGATCCGCTCGAGGCGCGGGGCTACGTGGAACTGGCCCGCAGCGTCAACCCACAGTTGGCTTCATTGTGCCTGGCGAGATTTGATCTGGCGGTAGGCAAGCCGCTCGATGCGCTGCATGCCGCGGAGATGACCATCAGCGCCGAGCCGGGCGGGTCGGAGTTGCGTGGGCTGGCGGGTGAATTGCGGGGTCGGGCAAACATGGCGACGGGGCAGGTCGAGATCGCAGCGGGCGCTTTTGAGAATCTGGCTCTTTCCACGCCGCATCGGCAAGTGCAGATGCAGATCGCCGTGTTGGACGTTTACCTCGCCGCTGGTCGCACGCCTGCGGCTTCGGCCACGATCACCACGACCTTGGCCGACCCACGCACCACCTCGCTGCAAATGGACGGGCTCTTGGCGCGGGCGACGTTAATCATGCCGCCCGACCGCCTGCTGACGCTTTGCGACAACCTGCTGCGCTATAGGCCTGATGAGGATGTGCTGGTGGCCTACAAGGTTCAGACTCTCATTGACACGGGGCAAATGCCCGAGGCCGCTGCGACGCTTCGGTCGCTGGCGGCTCGCCGTGGCGATTCGCCGCGGGTGTTGGTCCTGCAGGGCCGCCTGGCCTCACGTCGAGGCGATGTGCCGATGGCGATGGAGGCCTATCAGCAACTGCTTCGGCAGGGCGGCTCCGCAGCCGAAGCGGCGCTGCGCGAACTGGAGAACCTCCAGAACATCGCCCCGCCAGTAACTGCCCCACCGGTAAGTGCCGCGGTCAAACCCCCAAACGTGGAGGCCAGACCATGAACGGCGGCCTCTCACACAACAGCACAATGCGCGGATGGGTTGTGGTCGCTGCGCTTGTCGCGGCCGTCTTCGCTGGCATGGCCCTGTCCCAGGCCACTGGCCAGGATGCTCGTCGTCAGGCTCACCAGGACGCTGACCCCTTTGTCCGACATACCGCGGAGCTTCGTCCCAGTATCGTGGCGATCGGTGCCTACAACGCCAGTGAATTTCCCAGCATCCGCTACTTCGGCACGGGTTTCGTCGTGGGTGATGGCCTGACGGTCGCTACCAATGCTCATGTCGTCGAAGGTGTGCGTGAGACGCAAAAGACGCTGGATGACCTTCGCGTGTTTTTTGTGGATGGTCGTGACAGTCGTGGTCAACCCGCACAGCTTGTGCAGAGCGATGAGTTGCACGATGTGGCGTTACTGCGTTTCGAGGGGCCGGCGCGAAGGGCGGTGACGCTGGATAGCGAAACGCCGCATCAAGGCCGCAGCATTGGCGTGATGGGCTACCCGGTGGGCACGGTGCTGGGGTTGGTGCCGGCTGTGCATCGTGGTGGCGTGGCGGCAGTGGTTCCCGCTGTGCTGCCCCTGCCGCGCGGCGCCAAGCTGACGCCCATGCTCGTCGAGGCCATCCGCAACCCCTACGACATCTACCAGCTCGACGTCACCATCCTGCCTGGCAACAGTGGAAGCGCGGTGTTCGACGCGCGCACGGGGCATGTGTTGGCGATTGTCAACAAAGCTCTGGGCGACAAAACGCGCGAGCACCTGATTCAACGTCCCACGGGCATCGGCTATGCCGTGCCCAGCATCTGGATTCAAGTCCTCCTGGCCAAAGATGCCGCCGAGGGTCACATTCGGTAACCTCATGGCGTCGAATGACGCCTCGAACGTAAGAGAGACATGCGATGACAATTCACAAACTTGCCGGCAAATTTCAACTTCTGGGCCTGGTACTGCTTGTGGCCGCGATGACGGCCTGCGGGGAATCAGCGGATCACCGCCTGCAGCGTGCCCAGATAGCGCTGGCTAATAACAAGGCCGATGCCGCGTTGGAGCTTTCGCAGTCGGTCCTCAGTGAGCGGCCGGATGATCAGGAGGCCATGCTCGTCAAGGGCGAAGCACAAATGCGCTTGGCGCTGCTTGAAGAAGCGCAGCAGACGTTAGAGCAGATTCTTAATGCGCAGCCTGACAACGCCAAGGCGCGGCGGATGATGATTTCCTGGTCCTTCCAGCGGATGAACAATCTTCTGGGCCAGAGCGATTTTGCCACCAGACCCGAGCAGCTTGAGCGGTTCAACCGCGCCATGGATGTGGGCAGAGCGCAGGCCCAATGGCTGGCGACCAATGACAACAGCGAACTGGAAAGCGAGTTCATCAAAGCGCGGCTCAAGCTGGTGGAGGTGACCCGCCTGCGTGTGATGTCCTACTCGTTGCGCGCGGACATCAAGAGCATGGAGATGGATGAGCAGGGCGTGGCTCGCCCGGGGCCGGAGCTTCGCCGTCTGGAGCGTGACACCGACCTGGCGCGCGAGGAGGCGCGCAAGATTCTTCGCGGCGTGATTGAAAAGGACCCTCGGCATTTTCAGGCGGCTGAACTGCAACTGGCATTGTTGACCGAAGCGCAGGATTGGCCCGAGCTTTGGGTGCTTTCGCAGTCGTTGTCCAAGCAGCAGGAGATTCCCGCCACCCTCGCCGCAGGGGCGGTCATGAGCCTCATCAGCATGCCCGATTCAGTGCATCCCTGGTCGCAGCGTCGCGAGTTGGCGGTGGGACTCCAGGAGGGTGTTGACTCGGCAGCCCGCAACAATCTGGCGTGGAAGATTACCCAGGCCCGACTGGCGCTGCGCGATGAGAAATATGACGATGCCAAGCCGATCCTGGCTGACATCCTCAAAACTGATCCCAAGGACCAGTTGGCACGATTCTTCGATGCCCAAGTCAAGTTCCACGACAAGGATTTCGTCGCCGCCAAGGAGATACTCCAGCAACTATCGACGGAGGTTCGCTCCAACGAGGTGCATCGGGTTTACGGCATGACGTTGTTGGAGACTGGCGATGTGGCGTTGGCTAAGGAAGCTCTCCGCACGGCGCTGGACCTCAATCCCGAAGACCACGTGGCGCGGCAGTTTTTCCTCCGCGCTCAGGCCGATGCGGGCACCTTCAGCGAGTCCCAGGGCGAGGTGGACGCCTACTACCGTCGCAACCCCGCCGATCCCCGAGCCATTCGTTTCAAGATTCAGTTCGAGCAGACCGCCAATCGAACCAATGTTATCAGCGAGGTGCTGCGCAACGTCGAGAACATTCGTCCGCTGACGGTTGAACACATGGCCATCCTCGTCGATGGCTACATGGCGATCCAAAGCAACGAGAAGGCCCATCAATGGGCTCGCGAACTCGTCACCCAGCAGCCCAACGAGATTACCAATCACCTTCGCCTGGCGCAGGTAATGCTGCTGCTTAACCGTGATGAAGAAGTGCGGCAGATGCTGACCGAACTGCGTAATCGCTTCCCGGATATCACGGGTGTGGACCAGATGCTCGCTGAGCTTTATCTGCAGCGCGGCGCCTTTGACAAATCCGTGGCACTCATGGAGCCAGTCGTGGCGCGTGAGCAGAGCAACCATCGTGCTCGTGCGACTTTGGCGCGTGGCTTGGCTTCGCTGGCGCTCTACGACGATGCCCTGACGCAGGTCAACACGATTCTCGAAGCCGACCCCAAGAACGCGGAGATGCACCTGCTGGCGGTGCGCATCTACCAGTCGATGGGCAACACTGAAAAGGCCAACGAGCATCTCATCAAGGTCGATCCCCAGAACGTCAACGAGCGCTCCAACCCCGCCTTGCTGGCGATGCTCAAACTGCGTCAGGGCGACCTGCGTGAAGCCAGTGATATCGCCAACCGCGCTTTGGCGGCAGGCAACCCGGATCCGACGCTGCGGCAGATCCTGGCGCTGGTCGCCATCAGGCAGAAGGACCCCAACCAGGCTGAGGCCAATCTCCAGGCATTGGTGCGCAGTCAACCCACCAACGCCCAGGCGTGGGCGATCCTCGGCCGCTTCTATCTGGAGCAGCAGTCGTTTGACCGCGGCCTGCTGGAACTCTCCAAGCTACAACCGCTCAACGACACGTTTGGGCGCCTGACGCAATCGAGTCTTCTCCTTACGCGGGAACGTTACGATCAGGCGTTGCGGCTTCTGGAGCCGGTCTATGCGCCTGCCATCAAGGCACGTGACAAGACGGCGCTGGCCGTCGCCGACGCCATGGCGCGGGTCCACTTGGCGCAGAAGAGCTTCAAGCCCGCCGCAGCGGTTTACGACGCGATGATCACGGCGGACCTCAACACCGCCGAAGCGAGACTGCGGCAGATCGACATCCTCTGGACCGAAAAGACACCGGCGGAAGTGACCGCTCAGCTTGACGCCGTGGCTGCCAAGCT
The DNA here is from genome assembly GCA_041736565.1 of Phycisphaeraceae bacterium. GTDB lineage: Bacteria > Planctomycetota > Phycisphaerae > Phycisphaerales > Phycisphaeraceae > JBBDMX01. Next base: position 13,371 of record JBGSTK010000214.1, read on the forward strand.
GCCCCCCGAGCAGACGCAGGTACGTCTGGGTCTGGTGCAGCGATACATGATTATTGAGCAGTATGACCGCGCCTTGTCGCTGGTGGACGAGTGGATCGCGATGCGGGCCGACCAGCCGGGGCTGCATCTGCTTAAGAGCCAGGTTTACGTCAAGGCTGGCCGTCACGAAGATGCCGCACGCACGCTCCAGGGGGCCATCAAGGCCTTTCCCCAGGAGGCATCGTTGTATCGGCAGTTGGCGGCGGCGCGGATCGCGCAGCTTGATTATCCCGGCGCTGAAATCGCCTACACAGAAATGGCCAAGCTCGACGAGCCCTCGCGCATCACCGCGTTGGCGGAGTTAGGCCAGATGTTCGTGGGGCTGGGGCTGGACGAGCAGGCAGCTCAAACGTTTGACCGCTTGGAAACTCAGGGGCGCGTCCATGATCCGCGGGTGATCCTCGCCATGGGCCGGGCGCTATGGGCGCTGGATCGCAATGAACAGGCTCGCGATCGCCTGCTGCAGATTCCCGACTACGCCGGACAGTATCCCGCAGCGCAAGTGATCGTGGCCCGAATCGAGCAGGGCATGGGCAAAGTCGACGATGCCCGTAAACGGCTTGAGACGCTGGCCTCCGATGCCCGCTACGCCAACCTGGCGACACTCGAATTGCTCAAGCTCGACTTGAGCAGTGCCCAGAGCGAGCAGTTACTGCGATGGAGTCAGGAGAAGCTGGCAACACAGGGCCTTCCCCCCGAAGTCAGAACGGCCTGGTATAGTATTCGCGTGGGACTGGCGGATCGCGCCAAGGATTACGATCGCCTGCTGGCTGAACTGGAGACGATCAACCGCGACATCGGCGTTTCACCGCAGCTCATTGCGGCGCGGATCGTGACGCTGGTGAGCACCAAGCGCGGCGAGCAGGGACGCCAACTCTATCTCAACACCCCGACACTCAACGACACATGGTACGGGCCCATGCTCGCAGCCATGCTCGGCGAACCGGGCGTCAAGCCGCCTGAGGAATACCCCGGGTTCGATGCCTTTATCATCGCCATGTCGCGCGGTGATCTCGATGCTGCGCGGCAGGCGGTGGAAAAGACGCGATCCATGCGCACCATTTTCCGCAGCGACCTGGACGTGATCGTCAAGCGTCCCGACGCTGGGAGCGTGGATATGCGTAATGCGTTCCGTCAACTGGCTGCCGCCCGAGTGGCGAGCGAGGCGCGCCTCGCGAAAATGACGGCCGACATTTGTCAGGGCGTCACCAACGTGGTTCCGTCGTTGACCCCAGCCTACAGCCTTTGGGCCGAGGCGTTGATGGGCATGAACGAGCCGCTTGAGCCGTTGCGTGCCCGAATCGCCTCGTCTTTGCCCAATTCGACGTTGGCGCTTTATTTCCGCAGTCAGGGCGCCAATGCCTCGAGGGATTACGCCACCGCCGCCGATGCCGCTGGGAAGATCGTGGCCATTGAGCCTGACAACCAGTTGCTCCGCTACTTCCATTCGCAGATGCTCGCTGCTGCGGGTAACTACGAGGAAGCCATCAAGGAGTTGCAGCTTCTCTATGGTCAAGGCGGGCCGCTGCAATTGGGCGTCGCTAATGACTTGGGCTACCTGATGGCTGAGCATCAGCCCGGCAAGCTCGACGAGGCCTACGCTGTGGCGCAGACGGCATGGAAGATGAGCGAGCGCATGCCGGCCCTGCTCGACACCATGGGTTGGATCGAGTATCGCCGCGGCAACACCAAGGAAGCGCTTGCTCACCTCGGCAAGACGATCCCGTACCTGGCCAACGTGCCGGAAGTCCACTATCACATCGGCCTGGTCTATCGCGATACGGGCAATGTGCAGTGGGCTCGCTACCACCTGCAGCGGGCGTCGATGGACCGGCCTGACAACAAGATTCGCGCCGAGGCCGCCGAGGCTTTGGCCAAGCTTCCGAAGTGACGACGATGCGATAGTGAGTCCGAAGGGTGCGCGCGCCGCGGCCGGGACCGGTGCGTCGGGTGTTGACGAAGAACGATTGAGCCGAGGTCATGCGAATCACCCTCACCCGACTCGTCGTTCTTGTCGCAGTGCTGACGCTCTGGCAATTGCTCTACCCTTTTGGGTTTGGCGAGGCGCAATCCTCCTGGCTCTACGAGACCGACATCCACAAGATCAACCTGCTGGGCAACCTGGTGCTTTTTGTGCCGCTGGGCCTGCTGCTGGGTTGGCGCCTGAGGCGGGGCGGTGTCAATCGCGCCCTGGCCATCACTGCGGTGTTGGGGATCGGTGGCGGCATCTCGCTGATCGGTGAGACGCTTCAGGTTTTCCTGCCTTCACGACAAAGCTCCATCGTCGATCTGCTGGCCAACTCTTTGGGCGTGACCGTGGCGGGTATCGTCGGCTACGCGCGGGGACATCGTCTGGACTGGTGGCTTGTGCGTCTCATCCGACGACTGCCCACCGGAGCCCCAGCGCGTCGGTTGGGCTTGCTGACGTTGGCGGTCTTCATCGTGCGCACGGCGCCGTTTCACATCAGCCCCGAAACACGCGATCTGCGACTCGCACTGAAGGAGACCTACTACGCCGGTTGGCCATTTAGCGATGTGCTGGCAGCCCTGCGCGATCCCGGCCAGATGTCGCTCATCTACTCAGCGCTGTGGCAACTCGGCGGTGCCACGATCAGCGTCGCGATGTTCGCCCTGTTGACGTTTACCTTGGCGCGCGTGCTGCGCTGGCGCTACTACCAGCGGCGTCGCGGGGCCTTACCGTGGTTCGAAACAGTGTTCCTTGCCGGTACATTCGTTGTGTTCACTGAGTTGCTCCAATGGCCCATCCGCAGCCGCGTGATGGATGCGACGGATATGCTCGCGGGCCTCATCGGCGTGGGGTTGGGGCTCATATGGGCACGCTATCGCCCCGGGTTGATGCGGATGGACCCCGTGGCGGATGCAGGCGATGGAACTACGTCACTTACTGCGATGACCGGCTTCGCCGCTGCGACCAACGACTCCACCGTTGCGGTGTCCGACCTTGCCGTCGCGCGCGGTCGCGCCGACGCCGCGTTGCCACCGTCGATCAAGGTGACGCCCGGTGCGACAACTCCGTCTCCGCCGCCTCCGCTGTCCCCGCTTCCTCTGCTGCCCCCCTCGCCGCCGTTGTCGCCATCTTCGCCAGCCTCTGGTGCGCCAAAGCATGCCGTGCGCCATGGGCATTGGCGGCACAACATGCTGTGGTTGGTTGTGGTAGGCGTGTGTTGTCTGGCTGGCATCATCGGCGCAGTGCTGGGCCATCTGCCCGGTGTGCCGTATAACGTTGCGCAACTCCTCGGCTCAGGCGGCCAGGGCTTTCTTCGCGCTGCGGGATTGACCTTCGCTGTACTGCTTCTGGGCATGGCGCCGGGCTGGCTGTCGCGCGCTCGCTGGGGAGCAATACCGGGGCTCATGGCAGCGGCAATGCTCGTCGCGGGCATCATCATCGTGATCGCACCGGGCGAGAGTCTCCAGGACCTTGCGGGTACACCGCTGCTAGGTCGGGAGCCCGGTTGGGGTTGGCTCTGGTGGACCGAGTTGTGGCTGCGATTGGCGGGACTTGTCTTGCTGCCGCTGGCTGCGGTTCTGGCGGGGGTCGCCATCGCAGCGCCGCGTGCGAATGGTCGCCGCTGGGTCCTGATGCTGACGGCGGTCCTCGGCTTGCTCATCGGGCGAAGCATCGTGATCACGCTAGCGGGCACGGACAATATCACCGAACTCATCGCCGGTGCTGCAGCCGGCGGCGATCCATTCATCGCTCGCACGTGGATCGCCTGGCCCGGTGAGTTATTTCTGGGGCTCATGCTCCTGCTTCTGGGCATCAACGTGGCGCTTGCCGCCACCGCTGTGGCGATGTGTTCACTTCGCCGCGGATTGATCGTCGTTGGCCTGACGCTCATCGCTGCGCCTGTAGGGCTCTGGCTGTTTCAACTCGGCACCGTCAGCGATCTCCAGAAATATGGCACGACCTTTTCAGCCGAGCAGTTCCTTCTTGGTGCCAATCGCCAGGCCACGCTCAACCATTGGGAAATTCTTTTGCGTTGGAGTGCGCTGTGGTTGGGTGCCATCGTCACGTTGGGCGTTGGTGTCGTCCTGGGTCTGCGTCTGGCATCGTCGCCCGGTCGCATCATCACGGATGGTGTTGCAGGCAGTCGGAGGTCTGGCGAGTTCACAATCGAACCTTCGACGGAACATCGCGACCAAACCTCAGCGACTGCAGTACACCATTCGCGCTCCAGCAACTTCATCGCCGCCCACCGACTGCTGCTCTTCGTCGCCATCCCCGTGACGATCTTCATCATCTATGGCTCACTCATGCCGCTGTCGCCCCCCTCCATGCCGTTGGACGAGGCGATGCGACAGTTCGCGGCCATCATGACCTTCGCCCAGCAGGTGCAGTCCAATCGCCTCGACTGGGTCGTCAACTTCATGCTCTTTGGATTGCTCGCCGTCGTGTGGGCGGCGACATGGTCGGCGATATCACGCCATGGCACCCGACGACTGAGCATCATCGCCATGCTTTGCATCGGACTGGCGGTTGTGATGTTGGGCATGGCGTTGGAGTTTGCGCAGCTTTTTCTTCCGCAGCGCATCACCAGTCCCATCGATGTTCTAGCGCAGATGCTCGGCGCGGGCATCGGCCTGCTGCTGTGGCGTGCCGGGCACCATCGGTGGATGCGGTATTTCGAGGCCATCGTCGGCGTCGGTCGCGTCGGACTGGATCGGCTGTTGCTTCAGATTTACCTGGCGGGTTACGTGGTCTATGCGGTGATGCCACTGGATTTCATCCTGAATCTGGCGGAACTACGCCGCAAGGCACAACTGGGGCAGATGCGACCCTGGCCGTGGCCTCAGATCGGGGCATGGTCCGATCCCGTTGGACTCCTGTGGAACGTTACAGGCGATGTCGTGCTTGCCATCCCGATTGGCTTGCTCTTGGCGTCGCTGTGGCCCAACGCATCCCGGCCCCGTCGATGGCGCAATGCTCTGCTCGTTGGCTTGGCGCTGCTGACCGCCATCGAAGCGGTGCAAATTCTGCTCGTCTCGCGCGTCAGTGATGTCAGTGATATTGTCGCGGGCCTCATCGGTATCGCGGTGGGCGTGCTGTTGCGGCAGATCGACTGGGCCATCGTGCGCGCTTGGCCCCGACGATGGGTCGCCGTGGTCGCGATGTGTTATGCGGCGTTTCTCGTGGCGGGATACACCTGGCCTTGGTCGTTCGCCTTGCATCGCATCAGCCCCGATCAACTCGTCAGCCATCTCATTCAGATGCCGTTTGCCAATCTGCTGGCAGGCTCGCCTTATGTCGCGCTGGATCAGATGCTGCGAAAATCATTGCTGGCGTTGCCGCTGGGACTGCTGTTGGGCATGGCGTTTCAACGTCCCCGATTCGCCTCGGCCTATGGCGCGGGTCGGGCACATCGCGGGCACGGCCTGTATAAACGTCTGACCGTGATCGGCATCGCCGTCGGCACGCTGTTACTCATTGAGGTGCTGCAAATGGCGGGGGATGAACGCCTGGCGGACCCGACCGATGTGATTATTGCACTGCCGGGTGTCATCGTCGGGCTGATGGTCGCGGGGCATCTGCGGCGAATGCGAACGGACACCGGCGAAAGTGAAGTATCGTAAATCACGCCGTCAGATCGACCCGATGCCGCGCGCCGCACGATAGGCTTTGAACGCATCGGGCAAGCGAGCGGCCAGGTCGCGTGCGACCATACCCGATGAGCCGTGGTCCGCAGCCCACAGGTCAGCCGCGGCACCGTGGAGATGCGTGCCCAGGACCGCAGCCTCGAAGGGCATCATGCCTTGTGCCATCAGTGCTGCAATGCAGCCGGTGAGCACATCGCCGCTGCCAGCCGTGGCCAGCGCCACGTTGCCGGTGTCGTTGCGATAGAGGCGTGTGCCATCGGTCACGATGGTGTGGCGGCCCTTCAACACCACCACCGCGCCATGTGCCTCCGCCAGTTTCGCAGCGCCCGCGGGCCGCGCATCGGGATCGGTGGGGTCTTCGACAATACCCAGCGGCTTGGCGAGTCGGCGAAACTCGCCGGGGTGGGGGGTGAGCACAGCAAGAGGTTCGCGCGAGGCGCTGCGCGTGCGGGGCTGTCCCGTCGCGGCCAAGAGGTTGAGGCCATCGGCATCAATCACCATGTGACGCTTGCCCGCCAGCAGTAACGCCAACAGGCGAGCTGCGGAATCACCCAAGCCCATGCCGGGTCCGACGGCCAGCACCGCGTGGCCATCGGCATCAGCTTCGTCGATGGCCGTCGCAGCCGCATCGGGATCGTCAGGCAGTGCGATGCCGGTGGCGGAGGGCTCGATGCCGATGGCGTAAGGCAGCAGCGCGGGCGACATGGCAAGTTTGACCAGGCCAGCGCCACTGCGGAAGGCTGCACTGGCGGTAAGCGCGGGGGCTCCGAGCATCGTGGGTGAGCCACCGATGACGATGACCGTGCCGAATGTGCCTTTGTGGCCCTCTTCAGGTCGGCGTGGCGGCGGTGGGGCGGTGATCGGGGGCATTGAGGACATTGTAAAAACCAAGGCGCAGAAAAGAAGATTAATTTGTCGGGATGCCAACCTGTTGGCACACCTCACTATTGCCTCTTACGATAATAGCGACACGAGCCCAGACGGGGGCCGCGGCAAACCGGCCGACGGTCAACCTGACCGAGATCAGACATGATTCGGACAGGCTTAAGCGGTAGGCGCTAGCAAATTCCGGGGTTTCGAGGGTTCCGGTGGTTCCGGGAGTTCCGGGGGTCAAAGGGGCCTCCGGGGGTCGGGGGCCGGGGGCCGGGGCCGGGGCACAATCCGGGGCGTGCGGTTGGGCATTCCGGCTGGTTTGGCGGAATGGTTCCGGGGCCAACCGCACCCATAAGCCACAGGGCGCACCCTTATCGGTGCGTCCTGCGGTTTTATACGGGACAACGTTATTTCTCCAGAGGCCTACATTCAGCAAGCCGGTGTCGTCTCTCGACCTCAGTACCGTCGCGATTGCCGTGCCGCATCGGGGTTGACCCGTTGTTTGGCGAGGCCCGTCAGTTTGGCGCTAGCGGCCTTCTCTTGCGGCAGCGTCGATTTGAGCAGGTCCGCCAAATCCGGCCGCCCGATCTCCTGCGCTAACGAACGAAGCGTGCCGTAGCCGGCGATCTCGTAGTGCTCGACGCGGTTGGACACGGCGATCAATGCTGCATCACGCACCCTATCGGAACCGGCGGCGTCGATGGCTTCGGAGCTTTCCTTGATGAGTCCCTTCATCGCTGGGCAACTATCGCGGCCGGGCTCTTGGTGCAGCGCGGCGAAAACTTCCTCCAGACGACGCACGTGGCCGCGCGTATCGAGCGAATGACTTTCGAGTGTCGCACGAAGCTGCGGCGAACTGGCAGCCTCGGCCATTTTGGGCAACGCATCGAGTAACTGATGCTCCGCGTCGTAAAGATCGCGCAGCTCGTGATGAAAGAGGTCTTCGATAGTCTCGTATTTGAGACTGGCTAGGAAACCCATGGCCAAGTCCTTTCTGGAGTTGTAATGCTTATCCGGCGCGAAACACCACGGCGAAATCGGGAGCTCCCGCGCCGATGCGTCAGACGTGCATAAGCCTAGAACCTGGTGATGTCGAGGAACAGGGAGATGATGGATGAGTTACAGGTAGTGCCAAATAGAGAGGGCGCTATGGGGTTTAGCCCGGTGTGCAGTGTCAGATCACGCCGTGTTGCCGCAGCAAAGCCTCTAGCGCGGGACGAAGGCTGCTGGTGAGTTCACACATGGGCAAGCGCAACTCGCCGGTGTCCGTGCCGGCCAACGCCATCGCGGTTTTGATGGGGATGGGGTTGGTCTCGACGAACATCCCCTTGAAAAGCGGGAATAGTTCGAGGTGCATGGCGCGTGCCTTGGCGAAATCGCCAGCCAGACCCGCATCGGTCAGGGCCTTGACCTTGGCGGGCACGATGTTGGACAGCACGCTGATGACACCCTTGCCACCCACAGCCATGAGCGGCAGGGTGAGCGAATCATCGCCTGAGAGAATCGTAAGCCGCGACGGATCGACCAGCGTGGCGATCTCCGACGCGATGTCGAGCGAGCCGGTGGCTTCCTTGACCGCGACGATGCGGGCGTGCTGCGCCAGACGTGCGATGGTCTGGGGCGAAAGGGTGACGCCCGTGCGGCCGGGGATGTTGTAGAGCACGATGGGCAGGTCAACCGCATCAGCCACGGTCATGAAGTGGCGGTAGAGACCTTCCTGCGTGGGCTTGTTGTAGTAAGGATTGACCAGCAGGGCGGCATCGGCCCCGATGCTCGCGGCGTGACGGGTGAGTTCAAGGGCCTCGCTGGTGGCGTTGGAGCCCGTGCCCGCCACGACCGGCACCTTCCGATTGCTTTGGCGCACAGCCTCGACGACGCGCTCGATGACCAGACGATGCTCCTCGTGGCTCAACGTCGGCGATTCGCCGGTGGTGCCCACGGGGACCAGCCCGTCGATGCCCTGGTCGATCTGGAAGCGTACATTGGCCGCCAGCCGGTGGTAATCGACCTGTCCGTGGGCAAAAGGTGTGATAATCGCGGTTAAAGTGCCCTGAATCTGCATAACGAGTTCCCTTGGCAAGTCGGGCAATGTACCACACGTGGCTGGGGCACGCCGCGGGGGGCCAGGGCTAGGGAAAAAATCTCGTCAAAACTCTTCTAATTTCTCGGAGAGATGGTTATACTCTACGGCGTTAGGCATGCTATCGGGGCGTGGAGGTTTGGGGGCACCACAATTAACCTGTGTTTAGACACCACTGGAGGCTTGAATGGTTAGGCGCAAAATTACCGGTTTGGCCCTGGCGACGATCACCCTGGCGCTCGGTGCCCAGACCGCTCCGGCGATCAATATTGTTTTTGATTACACCTACGACACCAACAATTTTTTCAGCAACACCGTGGCCAAGGCATCGCTGGAAAAGGCGGGGTCGTTCTTTTCGAATCTGATCACCGATGAGCTTTCGTCAATCAGCACGCCCGCACCGTATACCAGTAGTCTGCCGCCTGATCAAAACCCCGGTACGTTTACGTGGAATTGGCAGCTGAAGTTTGACAGTCCAGGCACCGGCAACGAGGTGTTGGTCAACAACCCGACAATTGCCGCCAACGAGTACCGCATCTATGTGGGTGGTCGTTCACTCGGGGGCGACACTTTGGGCGAAGGGGGGGCCGGCGGCTTCAACTTCAGCGCTGGTACGACCAGTGGCGCTTTCTTCACGTCCGACGAGATTGACGAGATAGAGTTCATTACCGATGAGTTCCAAGATACCTACCAAACTCGTGGCAAGGCATCGGGATTCCAGGCGTGGGGCGGTTCCTTAACTTTCGACAACGACATCTCGACGGACTGGTCCTTTAACTCCGAAGCAGCCGTGACGCCGGGAACCAACGACTTCTACTCGGTTGCGTTGCACGAACTTGCTCACGCTCTGGGTGGCAACTCCAGTGTCGCCGAGTTTGTTGGTCTTCGCTCCGGCGACCAATGGTTCGGGCCCGAAGCCTTGGCGGCCTGGAATGCCGACAACGGAACCAACTTCGGCAGCATCCCGTTGGAAAGCGCCTCGAACCCCCACTGGAAAAATGGAACGGTATCCTCCTTTATCTGGGGCACCGACACGCTTCAGGAAGCGGCCATGGATCCCACCATCACCGAGGGCGACCGCAAGCTTTTCACCAACGTCGATGTGTACGCCTTGGCCGACATCGGCTGGGTCATCCCCGAGCCGACCTCGCTGGCGTTGCTGAGCGTTGCTGGATTGCTGGCGTTTCGTCGTCGCCGTGCCGCGTAAGCAACCAGCCTCGGTTCGTGTGAAGGGTTTTGATTGTCGAATCGTCGGCTTTAGACACGCGGGATTTGATTCGCGGGTCCGGTGTGGGTATCGTAATTGAGTTGTGTCCTGCCCCTCGGGCCCCGCTCCCCGGCGAAGCCCGCCCAAGCCCCCCACGCAGAGTGCCGATACTAGAATAGTTGTCGCTTTCCCAGGATCAGACCGATGCGGCTGACGGATATTCTCAATTCGCAATGTGTCAAGGTGCCCTTGGAGGCCACCACCAAGCAAGAGGCGATCTTCGAGCTCGTCGACGTGCTTGCGGCTGGCCAGGGCATCGCCGACGCCTGCCGCATGGAGCTTCGCGCTAACGTCTGGCAGCGTGAGCAGACCCGCAGCACCGGCATCGGCCACGGCGTGGCCATTCCCCACGGCAAGTGCAAGAGCCTTCACGAACTTTGCATGGCCATCGGCAAGGTCTCGCCGCCCATGGATTTTGCCGCCATCGACGGCAAGCCTGTCGAACTGGTGTTTCTGCTGGCCAGCCCGGTGGACCAAACCGGTCCGCACATTCAGGCACTGGCGTCGATCAGCCGCATGTTGACCGACCCCGTCATGCGCAACGGCATCAAGAACTCCAAGACAGCCGAGGAACTCCTCGACGTCGTGAACCGATACGAGAACCGAGTCACAGTCTGAGAGTCACGGGTCTGACGTCGGCGTGCGTGTGGATACTGATCGCCAACGGCACGTGTATCATCGCCAAGATCGCGGCTTCGGGGCCGTGGTGTCGAACATCCATCGTCATTGCGATCGTCATGGCCATTGCCATCGCCTTAATGCCACAACTACCGCAAAAACCGATCATCGGCCTGGTAGGAGGCATCGGCTCGGGCAAGAGCACCATCGCCGGGCAATTTGCCTCGCTGGGTTGTGCTGTCATTGACGCTGATCGATTGGCGCGACAGGCGTTGGAAGAGCCGGGCGTGAAGAGTCAACTCGCGGCATGGTGGGGGGGCGAGGTTTTGGACGAGCAGGGCAAAGTCAATCGCAGTGCCATCAGTCGCGTCGTGTTTGACAATGCCGAGCAACTGCACCGGCTTGAGGCGTTGATCCACCCGCTAGTGCATCGCCGCCGGACGGAGCTGCGTAGGCAGCATCAGGCCGATCCTGCGGTCAAGGCCATCGTGGAGGATGTTCCGCTGTTGATGGAAAAGGGTCTGGAGCGTGACTGCGATGTCGTGGTCTTCGTCGATGCCAGCGAGGCCGCCCGTCGGGAGCGCGTCGCAGCCAATCGGGGGTGGACGTCCGAGGAACTGTCGCGGCGTCAGAAGAATCAGGTGTCACTTGACACGAAGCGAAAACATGCCCATTATGTTGTTGACAATAACGCTGACGAAGCGTGCAGTCTCCGGCAAGTCCGACAACTGCTGACCCGAATCCTCCAACAGGATTCTTCCACGGCAGCGACTTAATGCCTACGATCAAATGGTCCACGGGGTCAGGCCTTCCGGTTTATCGGAATGCCCGCTTGCATGGAACCCATGATCGGTGGTGAGTAAGTCGGTCGGCCCCAACCCCACGATGGACCCCGGATCCCGCCGCTTTGAATTGACCGCGTTCCCCGCCAAATCGCAACAGGCGAAGACACGTTTCGAGAGTTCGGACATCAACCTACCAACGTTTGACCGGTTCGGAGTGCGACCGGTTCCCCACCCACCCCCACTGGATTAACACTTCAGACCACGCATCGAGCCCGCCTGCTTTCGTCACAACGACGTTCCCAGGCACGCACTCCGCGGCTCCCCATTGACCGGAGATTTCACCATGGCACAAACAGATTCCCCCAAGCGCCGCCGAACCAAGAGCGAGGACGTCGAGGTTGAGAAGCTTCCCCCGGACGAGGCGGGCGCCAACGCTGAGCAAGAGGGTGAGGGCGAAGTCGTCGCCGAGGAGCCCAAGAAGGCACCGGCGAAACCTGAGCGTCCCCGAGCGCACACCGATGAACAGCTCGAAGCCGAGACGCAGGAACGCTATGAGCAGGCCAAGAAGCAGGACCTGACTGTTCGCGATTTGCAGAAGATGGAGGTCGAAGACCTTCACAAGCTCGCCGACACAGAGGGCGTCACGGATTATCGCGGCCTCAAGAAGGCGGAATTGATCTTCAAGATCCTGCAGAAGCACATCGCCAAGCAGGGCCTGATGTACGGCGACGGCGTGCTGGAGATTCTGCCTGACGGCTTCGGCTTCTTGCGGAGTCCCGAGTTTTCCTACCTGGCGTGCCCCGACGACATCTACGTCTCGCCCAGCCAGATCCGCCGCTTCGGGCTCAAGGTGGGCCACATTGTCCAAGGCACCATCCGCCCGCCCAAGGAGAGTGAGCGCTACTTCGCTCTGCTTCGCGTGGATGCGGTCAACGGCCTGCCCCCCGATGCGCTCAACGATATGACGACGTTCGAGGACCTCACGCCCCTGCATCCTGATCAGCGGTTCGTGCTGGAGACCGACACGGATGATTGCATTGAGATGCGCATCGTGGACCTGGTGACGCCGCTGGGTCGTGGTCAGCGCGGGCTGATCGTCGCGCCGCCCCGCACGGGCAAGACAGTGCTGCTCCAGAAGATGGCCAAGTCCATCATCACCAACTATCCCGAGGTCAAGGTCATCGTGTTGCTCATCGACGAGCGGCCTGAAGAAGTGACCGATTTCCGCGCCAACACGCCCAAAGAAGTGGAAGTGGTGGCGTCGACGTTTGACGAAAACACCAGCCGACACGTGCAGGTCTGCGACATCGTCAGCGAGAAGGCCCGCCGCATGGTCGAGTTCGGCCAGCACGTGGTGATTCTCATGGACTCGCTGACCCGCATGGCGCGAGCCTACAACGCCGAGATGCCTCACTCCGGCAAGATCGGCACCGGCGGTCTGGACACCAGCGCCATGCAGCGGCCCAAGAAGTTCTTTGGCTCAGCCCGCGCCATCGAGAACGGCGGTTCGCTGACCATCCTGGCGACAGCGCTCATCGACACCGGCTCGAAGATGGACGACATCATCTTCGAAGAGTTCAAGGGCACCGGCAACGCCGAGTTGCACCTCGACCGCCGACTGGTCGAAAAGCGTGTCTGGCCCGCCATTGACATCAGCGCCAGCGGCACCCGCCGCGAGGAACTGCTCCTGGACCCGCAGGAACTCAAGCTCGTCTATCGCCTTCGCAAGGTGCTGGCGGACATGAACCCCGTCGAGGCCATGGAGCTTCTCAAGAGCCGACTGGGCAAGGTCAGAACCAATGCCGAGTTCCTCCTGACGATGAACCTCGACTGATAGCCGATGTGAAAACTAGCACGCCCCATGCCCACGGCCTCAAACCCGTGGGCATTTTCTTGTGCTATGCGTGCGCCGCTTTCCAGTCTGCTGCAATTGCCCCGCATGCTGCACGCCGCCTGCCGCATTGTCGCTTACTGCGATTTCCCGGCGGCGCCAGCGGCTTGCCCTTTGGCCAGCAGTTCGTTGATGCGGCGCTTGAGCGACTCTTCCATCGTGGCGGGATTGACCCCCAAGTGAACTTCCACAACCTTGCCTTGATGCAGGATCGCGGTGTGGGGGATCGGGCCGATGCCGTAGGCCTTGGCGATGGCGCCGTCGGCGTCCATCAACACGGGCAGGGTCAAACCCGTCTGCTTGATGAATTGCTGCGCCTGCTCGGGCGTTTCCATGATGTCGATGGTGTAGATGGCCAGGCTCTTGTTCTCTTTATCTGCCCAGACCTTGACCTTTTCGAGGATCTCCATGTTGACGCGACAGGGGCCGCACCAGGTCGCCCAGAAGTCCAGGATCACCACTTCCGCCTTGACGTCGGCGAGATTGAACACCTTGCCATCGAGCATGGGCAGGACGAGCTTGGGCGCATCCTTGCCCACGGAGGCATGCTGACGCTGCTGCGCCCCTGCCGCCTGCGCCAAGGCTTGAAGCGACGGCATGGCGGTGGAGTTGGTCGTGTCCAGCACAAAGGCGTCGTCGGGGAGCTTGGCGTCGATTGCGGCATCGGGGTAGGTGAAGCTGACCGTCACGCTGTCGCCGGGCTGGCCACCCATGGCGGTGGCGTCGACCGCAAGGGCTACTTCGCGAATCAGGCCGGAGGCTTCGGGCCAAATGGTCCATTGGCTGCCGTCGGAATCGGCGAAGGTGATTCCAGGTTGAGCGTGGTCCTTGTCAGCCGGGACCAATTGCACCGGAGCCGCAGCCAAGCCCGTCAGCGCGCCCATGGGGTCGCTGCTCAACAACATCACCAACTCGGGTAGGGGCGGATTGCCAAATATGCCGGGCAACGCGGCCTGCAGCGCCTTGTAGTCGATGCTGGCCAGCGGCATTTCGACGTGATGGCCCGATACCTGGCGCACCACCGCGCGCATCTTGCCGTTCTCTACGACCAGACGGTAGTCGGGGTGATCCAGAGCCAATCGGCCGGGGCGCTCGTAAGCCACCGTGTACCAGGTTCGACGGTCGTTGGTCCATCGGCCTTGCTTTTGCCGAACGTTGAACTCAGCCTTAGCGCTGTAGGTCAGTGCCTTGGCGTGGGCGGTGAGTATCTTGTCGCGCAGATCGGTAGCGGGGTTGGTCCCGGGCGCTGGCGGGGCGGCCACGGAAGGTGCCAACACGATAGTCAGCGCTAACATGTAGGCGAACATGGCCCAGGAAAGTCGTGTCATGGTCGAAACTCCGTCGTAAGGGTGGGCACACCACCGAAGCGGGTTCACGCTGTAAAGTCTAGGCTTTATGAACTGTCCTGGTTGTCTTTTCGCCCACTTGCCCACAGGTCAAGTCGCCCGTACTATGCCCCTCCACAGATTTGAGTAATTTTAATCAGGGAGTTCGAAGTTATGTCCGCGAATCTAATTGCACCACACGGTGGCACGCTCGTCAACCGCATTGTGGGCGATGCCCGCAAGGCTGCACTGACCGCCGAGGCTGGCAAATTGCCCGCCATCACCCTCTCCGCCAAGCAGGCCTGCGATTTGGAAATGATCGCCATTGGTGCCTTTAGCCCGTTGACCGGGTTTGTGGGCCCCGACGATTTCACGAGCATCTGCAAGCACATGCGCTTGAGCGACAAACGCTCGGAGTGGGGCGGCACCGGCAACAACGCCCCCTGGCCCATTCCCATCACCCTGGCGGTCGATGAGGCGGTCAAAGCTACGCTCAAGGAGGGTGGCAAAGCCGCGCTGAAGCACCACGATGGCACCCTCATGGCTGTGATCGACATCAAGGCCATCTACCCCCACGACAAAAAACTGGAAATCCCCAACGTTTTCGGCACCGAAGATCCCGCCCACCCCGGCGTCAAGGCGGTCATGGAGGAAGGCGATTGGCTGGTGGCTGGCCCCATCGATGTCCTGACCGTCACGCCCGAACGCGAGCCCGGCGAGCAGTTCACCGAATATCGTCTGCCCCCGGCTGGGACCCGCGCCGCGTTTGAAAAGCGAGGCTGGAAGACCATCGCGGCCTTCCAGACACGCAACCCCATCCACCGAGCCCACGAGTACCTCACCAAGTGCGCTTTGGAGATGACCGATGGCCTGTTGATTCACCCGCTGGTGGGAGAGACTAAGCCCGGCGACATTCCTGCTGACACCCGCATGGAATGCTACCGCGTGCTCATTGACAAGTACTACAACACCCAGCGAACCATGCTCAGCGTCATGCCCGCAGCCATGCGCTACGCCGGGCCGCGTGAGGCGATTCTCCATGCGTTGGTGCGAAAGAACTACGGTGTGACGCACTTCATCGTCGGCCGCGACCACGCCGGGGTGGGCAGCTATTACGGCACATACGACGCTCAGAAAATCTTCGACAACTTCACCACGGCGGAGATCGGCCTGACGATCCTCAAGTTCGAAAACACCTTCTTCTGCAAGAAGACCAAAGGGATGGCCTCGGACAAGACGACCAACAGCGCCCCGGAAGACCGCGTGTTCCTGGCGGGCACCAAGGTCCGCGAGTTGCTCAAGCAGGGCATCCGTCCGCCCGAGGAGTTCAGCCGCCCCGAGGTGGCGGACATCCTGATGAACTCAAGCTGGGTCAAGAGCTAACGCGACGCCCGGCAGTCAAAAAGAATACACAAACCCACGGCCCAAACCGTGGGCTTTTTCTTTAATTGGCTTAAATGGCTTAATCAGAATGATCGGGACGCTTGGAAAGCGGATAGGAAAGCCACCTGTGGGATTTGAACCCACGACCTATGCTTTACGAAAGCATTGCTCTACCGCTGAGCTAAGGTGGCGCTGGCTTGAGGCCGGACGAGCATGATAGCGATTTCCCCTTGGTGTTTCCAAAGGGCTGATAGCGCCGTTGCTGCGGTGCAGCGCCGGATCGTGTCGTAGGCTAGGATCACGGGCGAGGGCTAGAAGCCGCCTTGGCGCATGGTCTCGAGAGCGGGTGGAAAGGGGTAGCGTGCAAAGACGCCCGTGGGTGCCATCTGCCAGAAGCCGGGGGCCGGGTAGACATCCCCGCCGTACCCGGACTGGTGCATCGTGCGCAGCACCGTCTCGAAGCTGGGATCTTCGCCATCGTCGCCCAAGAGGCGGTTGACTTGCGCGCCCAGGAACGACACCGAAGCCGACGGGTCTCGCTGTGGTTTGCGGCGAATCATTTCCGCGGCAATACCGAAGCCCACCGATAGGTCTTCGAGGGTCAGATGCTTGCGGCTGCTGGGACGCAGCAACCCCAACACCTCCACCGCGTCCATGTCGTATTTCACCACCGCCACCGTGTGTTTCTGCACGAGGCGGCGGGCGTGGTCGGTGATTGCCTGGTGATCCCACTGGCTGGTGGGGAGCATGGCGGCAACCTGACCGATGATGCCTCGGCTGTTGTCTTGGGCGTTAACGCCACAAACCAGCGTGCGATAGCGGCCATCCAGAAGATCGTCGATGAGATGCTGGCCCCAGAGGATGCGGAGGCGGCGACCGGTACCGGCGGTCTTGGTCTCCGATGTGTCGGGCATCAGGTTGATCTGCTCGGTGGCGCTGCGATTCTCCATCAGGCGATCGCCCTCGCCATCGTAAATCCTCATGCGAAGCTGCGTTTTCATGGCTGAATATCCCCAAGGTTGTGGATGTGTGTTCCGTTGCCAAGAGTATAGGCCGGGGATATCGCATCGGTGATACGGCGGGTTATTCCCATTCGCAAAGCGACTGGACATAATCAGCCGATCCATCGCGGAGCCAGCCGTCAAGCTGCGCCTGATCCTTGAGCTGCTGACCCCGTTGCCGCGGCACGACCACGAACCCGCAATTCACCTCGGGCAGGGCGGTCATGTCGCCCCAGAGCTTTTCGAACTGCGCGACCGGGAAGACATCCTCCTGGCCGTGGCCCCAGCGCTTTTTGACGTCCTTGAGGGTGACGTAGGTGGGCATGCGATCGGCCATGTGGCGCACGGCTGCGGCGGTCTTGTCGTCGTCGGCCAAATCCTGACGACTGAGCCCGAAGAGATCCAGAAGGCTTTGCACATCGACCCAGGTGGTCATGGTGTTGTAGTAGGAGAGATCGAATTCATCGGCCTCACGCGGCATGGCCAACCCCTCGACGAGCCGGACGCGGCCGTCAACATTGGCCAGGCCGCCGCCCCGGTCTTCGACTCGCCGCGTGATGACCTCAAACGAAAGCGTCCGCCCGGTGCGCATGTGCAGGCCCAGCAGGGCGGGGTCCACGTCGGCACCGACGGTGTCGATGTTGTGGAGCATGATGTAGCGCAGGCGCGGATGAGCCTCCAAAAGTTGCCGCAGCACGCCGTTGCGAAGCAGATTGGGCAACTCGTACCAGTGTCCCACAGGATGCAGGCATTGCAGGGGCAGGTTGTCGGTGTAGTCGCTACCTTGGCCTGCTGCCTGCGCCCATCCCAGCAAGGCGGTGCGCAGACTGTCACGCACTTTCTGTTTTTGCTCGTCGAGCAATTGCTGGGGCATCTCTTCCCATGCGAAGCGCAGGTCGCGCACCATCGGCACGAGCCGCAGACCAATAGCGCGGCCGGGCGACAGGATCAACTCGCCCTGGTTGTAGCCGTAGTTTCCCGCGGCGTTCAGATACCGCCCGATGGGTTCGTGGGTCAGATAGCTGGTGGTCAGCACATGGGGCAGCGGGCCATCGCAGAGACGAGCGATGCGGCGGCTTTTGGCCAGGTGGACCTCGATGAAACTGCGATGTTTGCCGCCAAGTTTGCAGAAGGGGTGAAGGGCTTTGCATACGCCAGCGCCCTGCGTCCAGCGACTGCCCGCCCCCGCAGCGAGGGACACGACTGCCACCTCGCCGTCGGCAATAGCGCGACGTCCCAACGCAGCATCGTCCGGCGACAGGCCACCCCGTGCATCGACGACCATATGAGGCGTGACATCCGCGATGGTCGTGTTCTGCGGCAGGCGATTCTGCGCTAAGCCGATACGCCCATGCTTGAGAGCGGCACGAATCTGCTCGTGATGCTGGCGGTCAAACCCATAGGCTTCGAGCAATGCCGCCAAATCATGCGAGCGTTCGCCCTCAGCGGCGCGACGGGGGAAGAGACGATCAAAGACCGTCTGCACCATGTCGGCAAACTGTGGATCGGTGCGACAGGCTCCGCCGAAACGTTCGAGTTCATCCCGCGCCGACGCTGTCAGGTCTCGCGGCTCGGTGCGCAGCCAGCGTGGTGCCAGCAAGGCGTAATAGGCCGAGGGCATCATCGCCAGGTCATGCTCAAGCAGCGACGCCATGGTCCCATGCGGGTTGATGGCGAAGTCGTAAACCACGGGCTCCATCGCAAACGGCAGGGCATGTTGCATCTGGCGCTTGAGATCGCTCATGGCGTTTTGGAGGTAGGCCTGGGCGTCGGCTTTTCGCTGGGGTTCGAAGATGAAGCCCATGCCTCCGCCTGACATTCCGCCGAGCATCCAGAAGCCCAGGAACTCATCGCCGAACTCTTGCCGCGTTTTGGCGATGAGCGATTCGGTAAATAGATTGCTGGCCCAGGGGATGATCGTTTGCAGCGGGCCGAAGAAATTGTGCGTGGTCTGCTGGCCGACGCGGGGGATATCGCCATCGCGCAAAGCTTCGAGCACATGGTCAAGAACGCCCATGGCCTGGCGACGGGCGCTCCACTCGGCCTGGGTGCGCAGGAGGTATTTCTCGGTGACCATTTCGAGAATGGGCCCGACATTCTGCGCCATTCCGCCGTGCACGAGCACCAGGCTGTCCTGGAGGCGTTGGCGGGTTTGGCTGGAGCATTCCTGCTGGGTGAGGATGTGGTGGTCGGGCAGGAGGCGTCCACGGCTGATGCCATGCTCGGGATCACCGGGCTGAGCCGCAGCGCCGCGGATGAGTTTCATGCCGGGCCAGACACCGCCGGAGTCCTGCCATCCACCGCCCGAGCCGCCGATCCATTCGCCCAGGATGGCGCGAGCGGCGACGATGCGTCGTTCGGGCTCGTCGAGTCCGCCGACCAACTCACGCGTCTGTCCGGTGGCACGCATGCACAGGGCGATGATGGCTGCCAGCAGGTTGGTGGACACCGCCAGGCGGGAGCCTTTGGGAATATCGTTGACGCTGGTGACGAGTTCGAGCCCCAGCCCCGGGCCGACCATGCGTTCCAGCAGTTCGGTGAGGCTCTGTTGGGAGCCTTCGAGACCGGCGGGTACGATGCCCCCGGCGATCAGGGCCGCCTTGAGCAAGCCGAGGTAATCGCGCGCGAAATCAAACACCTCCGCCAGCGAGGTGATCTCGACGGTGGCACCGAGGTCCACACTCACCAGGCGCAGCACCGGCTGATCGATGACCCGCAAATACGCTTCGACCGGCGGGCGCGGGACAGCATCACGCCCATGCACTCCAAGATCGATTGACACGTTTAGAACCCGTGCACCTTCGGGATAATCCATGCCCAGGAAAAAGATGTCGCTCCAGGCGCTGTGCGTAAGGTCCATCCGCACCGGCGTCTTCTCGACGAGAATCGGGTAGGGCTCTTGCGGCGAGGAACGCTGCAACAACTCCCGGCGGATTCGCAGAGGCTGATCCGCGGGGTGACCGATACGGAATATCCACTGATTACCTCGCACGGAGCGGACGCTGCGGCGAACCTGGTTGGCGAGGGTCTGGAACCCCAGGTCGTGATATGCCAGCGACAGCGCACTGCTAAGCCCATCGCTGGGCCCTTCACGCCGTTGCTGCGAGAGGAAAAGATCAATGGCCTCTTCGAAGCGGCGCTGGAGCAGATGCGTGTAGCCGTCGTACGGCACCAGCCCCTGCCCGGGTGCGGTAGGGGGTTGTGTCTCCAGGATCGTCGGCAGGTGAAAACGGTGGATGGCGTAGAGAAAAAACAACGCCCGCACCCGTTGATAGAGGTTCTCGCTCTGGCGGCGAAAGGCGTCGAGCTCCGCGGCCTGCGCCAGCAGTTGCGCCGCAGACATGCCGCGGATGACGGATTCCAGCGCCTGGTCTCGCACAGCGGCATCGGGCGATGTGATGAGCTCGATAAGATTGCGGGCCATCGTGGATCCCTGAAAACGGTGGACAGTTGGTCGTGGTCAGTTGGCGGGGGGCGGGCGGTTGTGATTAGTCCGTGGTGGTCAGTTGGCGGTGGCGAGCGACTCGGTCTGGCGATCACGCGATGCCAGGAGTTCGAGCATGTCAGTCAGCACTGCCTGGCGGTCCTTGCCCGACAGTGCCAAGGCGAGTTGCGCGTTGAGGATGCCGTATTTGACGCCGATGTTGTAGCGATCACCAGCGACTTCCAGAGCGAGATAACGCTCCCGTTGGGCGACGTTGGCGAGTGCTGCTGAGAGTTGCAGATTCCTTCCCGGCGGTGTGGCTGCCAACTCCGCGGCGAGGAGTTCCATTACGCTGGGCATGAGCACGTGAACGCCAAAGACGCAGAGGTAATGCCCAGCCCGCAGCCCGGGCACGGTGAGTTGCTGCTCGGCCTGCGTGGGCGTGGGCTTTTCGATGACGTTTTCGACCTCATAGAGACGTTGTTGTTGAGGCACCAGTCGCCCGCCGATCGTGCCGTAGTAGGGCAACATGCTCTCACGGGTTGACTGCACCGCCGAGACGCTGCAGGACTGGCTCGAAGCGATCTCGACGACCTGCTGGGCACAGCGTTGGGATTCGCGGCTCACGTAGAGGTGATCGCTCACGAGGTGAAGCACCGGCTCATCGCGGGCGAAATCCGCAGCCCGCAAAATGGCGTCGCCGTAACCGCGAGGGTTGTGCTGCTCCACCATGTGCAGTCGCCCGGCATGGTCACCGGCAGCCTGCCGATAGGAGTCACCATCGCCGGGACAGACCACCAACGCGATCTCATCGACGCCCGCCGAGACGATCTCCTCGATGACAATCTGCAATGCCGACTTCTCGACGCCATCGCGGTCAACGAGACGTTGGAGCGGAAGGCTGCGCTGAGAAGCGCCGGCCGCGGTCACGATCGCTTTACGAATCTTCATCATCGAAACAGCTCCTTCACAAGGTCGGCACCCTCCGGTCTGCGGGGCGGAACATCCCCCAACAGCGAGTTTACTCTTTATCGGCCAATTCAAATGGGAAGAATGCGATAGAGCGGGGGTGACTCGCCGGTGTTGAACCAGTAGATCGTACCTACCGCCGACCAGAAAAGAATCATCAGCACTTCGCCAGCGATGATGCCGACCATCAGGGGCTTGACGGCGTGGTAGCTGGTTTCGCCACCCAGTCGTATGACCGCCCACTTCACCGCCGCTGCCAGAAGAAACGAGAACGAGAACATGGCCATGGGATAGCTCCCCCAGACCAGGAAGATGACCGGATGCAACGGCCACCATGGCAGGCGAATCCGTGCCACAGCACAGCCCAGTAACAACACCAGCCCGACACCAATCCAGATCACCGCGGCACTGACCGGCTGGGCCAATTGAAATGGAGCCAGTCCCCGCAAGCCCGTGGACTGCGACAACTCGTCGGCCGCCGATAGCTTGCGTATCGCCATGGACGCGGCGTTGAAGGTCTGGTCGGCCTGACCGGCACCCCAGCCGTCGAATGAAAAGCCGTGGTTGTATTGAAGTGTGGTGGTCGCCAGCACAGCAGCGACAAGCCCCAGCACGATCATCATGCCGATCCAGGGCGACACTCGTCCGGGCCGCTGGCCCCCAACCTTTTGGCCCATGGCCAGGCCGTTAACCAGATAAGGCCCGATGTTCTCACGCGGGTCGCCCGCCATGACCACGCCGGTCATGGTTAAGACGATGAGTGCTTCGGGCCCGATCCCCTCGAGCCCCAAAATCCCCGCCAGCACCGTGCCTGGCAACCAGTCGGGCTGGGCATAGAACAGCCCGGTCTCAGCGTTGATTCGCGCCAGCACCAGCCCGATCATCACCACCATCCCCACCACCATCGTCGCCAGAACGGGGCCTAGACCGCCCCAGCGAACGAGCGTGAACACAGACAGTGCCATGAAGACGGCGAACAGTCTGGCAGCCCAGATCGACGAACGAGGTGTCTGCGCATCGACCCTGAAGCCGACAGCACCCAGGACGGTGCGGAAGTAGTGGCGGCGACCGAAATAAAGAATCATCAGCGTCATGCCCGCGTAGGCACCGAAACGCATGGATGCCCCGTTGCTATCGATGCCAAAGCGATTGGATGTCAGCGGGACGGCAAACGAGATCATCCAAGCGCCGAGCATGACCCAGAGAACCTGCGAGATGCCTACAGAAAATGCCACCCGCGTGTTAATGAAAAATCCAAACCCGATGACCGACGGATAGATCATGGGCTTGAACAAGCCCCAGGACCCCGGCGTTTGACTGGCGTTGGGGAATAGCTCGCGGAGCGGGTCGAACGGCAGCACCATGTTGATATACGGCCATTGCGGGTACCAGGCGTGCATGCCGTTGAGCAGATGAAGGAACGTCACCGAGCCCAGGCCGTACCAGAAGAGACGGTTGGAAGCGACGTCGGGAAATGCAGCCCCGGGGCGACTCCGCGTGAGTTCACTGACGAACTGGACGGTCGGGTAAGGCAGCACCTCCCGGTGAAACCATTGCGGGTGCGTTATCACCAGCAGGCATAGGACCGCCAGGCCAGCAAAGAGCGACACGCCGCCCCAGAGGCGCAGCGTCGGCCACCACACGCCCCAGGGCACATCGACCACGCCCATGCGAGTCGCCTCACCGACGCCGCCCGACAGCAACGGCTGGATGTCGGGGGTCATGATGCCGTCGTTGAGCAGCAGCCCTTCGCCGTGCGGCGGTGGTTTGATCACGCCGGGCAGTGCGGCCACGAGTATCTCGCGATTGCGTGCCTCCACCTCTTCTTGTGATGCAAGCTGGGGCGATGGCGGAGGGGCGAGCGAGGTCGCCAGCGCTGCGACGCTGAACGTGGGGTCGGAGACGGCACGATTCAGGCCCACGAGGACAGCCTCACGTTGCGTCGGTTTGAGCAACTGCCCTGCGATGTGATTGTCCACCACCTGCCGCGCCGGCTCATCGAGGCGTTGGTAAACCGCCGGCCAGGGCGGCGACGCATTGGCGTCGGAGCCGCTTGCCATCGCTGCCAGAAGAGCATCCCAGTCCGTGATGTATCCCTCAGCGATTTGGGCTGAGCCGCCGGGCAGATACGACATCACACGCGTCGCCTGCCAAGCGCTTTTGATTTGCAGCGTATGGCCGGGCGTAACCACGTACTGACCCATGTACCGCAGCAACCCCGACCCCGGCCAGGCGCAAACCGCCAGCCCCAGCGCCAGAATCAACGCGATCTCACTACCGCGCAGCGGCCAGTTCGGCGACACGAGGCGCAGCAGTGGATTGACACCCAGCAGCAGCACCAGCCCCATTCCAAAGACTGAAGCCGGCAAATGGTTGCCGATGAGAAACGTCTGGCCAATGACAAAGTCGTTGAAGTATGTCGTCGATGCGACCAGCAGGCCAAGTGCGATGCCCAGCAAAATAGCGCGTGGCGACATGAGCCAAAGTGTAAGCGGAAATCATGTCGCGTGACGCATGGCCGGAACTGTGGGTGGTATCGCGGTAAGATTCGCACTCTGGGGCGTAGGCAGTCGAGATAATATTCAACGGAAACGCCATGAAAATCGCCGTCATTCTTCCCGCTGCGGGTCTGGGCAAGCGCTTCAGTGAGGAAAGTCAGCAGCCGCTCAGCGCTTCGAAGATCGAACTTGACCTGGGTGGCCAGCCCGTCTTCATGCGGGCCCTGTCGCTATTTATGGGGCGAGCCGACGTCGGCCAAATCATCCTGGCGGTCAATCCAGACGCGATGGATGAGTTTCTCTTTCGATGGGGCGAGCGGCTGCGGTTTCACGGCGTAGAAGTGGTGGCGGGGGGACGCAAGGAACGCTGGGAGACAGTGCTCAAGGCGTTGAATGCGGTCAACAACGAATGCACGCACATCGCCATCCATGATGCCGCCCGCCCGCTGGGCAGCATCAAACTCATCGACCGTATCTTTGAGGCAGCGGTACGCCATGCCGCGGTGATCCCGGCCATGCCTGTCAGCGCCACGCTCAAACGTACCGCGGCCGTGGAGGTAGCCTCGGATGATGCCGACCCGCTCGACGCGATTCTTGGAAGTGTCGGAAAGCCGGCGATGATCGTGCGGCAGGTCCTGGCCACAGTGGATCGCAGCGATCTGGTCGAGGTACAGACGCCCCAGGTGTTCGAGGCTTCGCTGCTGCGTCGTGCCTATGCTCAACTTGCCGACGGCCGACTCGATGGCGCAGGCATCACCGATGACGCCAGCCTCATCGAGGCCCTGGGGCAGCCCGTGATGGCCGTCGAAGGCGAAGCCACGAATTTCAAAATCACCCGCCCCGGCGACATGGAACTGGCTGCCGCGCTGGTGGCGGCCAGGGGCAGCAAAGAGGCCGTGAGCATGGCCTCCAAACGGTTGTTTCCCACTGACGATGAGTGATGCCATGGCTCAGGATTTAACGCAGACGGATTGGAGCCACGAGTTCCCGATTCTCAAGAATCTGGCGTTTTTCAACCACGCTGGTGTCGCGCCGATTTCGCGTCGAGCCGCCGAGTCCATTCGCAATTATGCCTCGCAGGCTGAGCATGCCGCGTATCACAAGGCCCAGTGGTACGCCCAGGCGCGCGAGGTCAAACGCATGGCTGCGAAGTTGCTCAATGCAGCGGGTGAGGAGGAAATCGCGTTTGTGTCCAACACCTCCACGGGCATCAGTCTGGTGGCTAAAGGCCTTGACTGGCAACGCGGCGACCACGTCATCATCACCAATGTCGAGTACCCCGCCAACCGCTATCCGTGGGAAGACCTCCGCCGCATTGGCGTAGAGATCACCGAAGTGCCCCAGCACGCCGATGGCCGCATCGATCAGGATGAGCTGATGGATGCGGTGACAGACCACACGCGGATCATGAGCATCTCGCACGTGCAGTATGCCTCGGGCTTTCGCACCGACCTGCGCCCGCTGAGCGACATGGTTCATCGCGTGGGTGGGCATCTCTGTGTCGATGCGATTCAAAGCCTTGGCGCGATGCCTTTGGATGTCGAGGCGATGGGCATTGACTTTCTCGCAGCGGATGGCCACAAGTGGCTGCTATCGCCTGAGGGTGCGGGGCTGTTTTATTGCCGCCGCGAATTGGCGCAGGAACTGCATCCCAACATCGTGGGTTGGATGAACATGATCGAAGCCCACGACTACGGCAACTATCGTTTCGAGTTCCAGCCCGATGCGCGGCGATTCGAGCCGGGCACCTACAACATCCCGGGCATTCTGGCGATGGGCGGAAGTCTGGCGCTGCTGCTGGAGCTCGGTGCTGCACGAGTATGGGCAGCCATCGACACGTTGACCTCACGCCTCTGCGATGGCTTGCACGACATGGGTTGGCGAGTGTTCAGCCCGCGCGGCGAAGGGGAACGCAGCGGCATCGTCGTATTCGAAACGCGCGGCCCACAACGCAGCCCGCAGGAACTCGCCGCCCTGGTGACAAGCCTCGAACAGCGCGGCATCATCATCGTCACCCGTAACGGTCGACTGCGCGCCAGCCCGCACTTCTACAACACGCCCGCGCAGATCGATGCGCTTCTCGCGGCGTTGGAAAAGCAGGCGACTTAGCCGCGAACGATGTCGAAGTAGGTGACCATCAGGAAGAGGCTGACGAAGAGCGCAAGGCCTGCGTAGTTGACGGCCGCCATGATTCGGGGATCGACCGGGCTGCCCTTGATCTTCTCGATGATGAGGAACACCATCAATCCGCCGTCCACAATAGGCAACGGCAGGAAGTTGATGACGGCGAGATTGACGCTGATGATGCCCAGGAAAAACAGCAGGTAGGGAATGCCGTTATCGCGCGTGACGACCGTTCCAGCCTCGAAGATACCCCACGGGCCGCGCAACTCGCGCACAGGCACCGAACCCTGGAAGAGGCGCAACAGGGTTTGGTAAGTCTGGATCATGAACTGTCTAGTTTTCTCGATCCCCAACATTGTCGCATCAATGGGACCATCGGCTGTGACAGGCAGCCGCAGCATCTCAAACCCACTGATGGCGGGCGGCAGCGTCCATTGAGCTGTGGCAAGCGCCTGGGCCTCTTTCTTCGAGACGGGCAGTTCGACCGTCTCGGTCGGCTCGCCAGCCACCGCCAGTTGATACGTCATCGTCACCGTCGCCACCGGCGGCACCTTCGCCACCGATTTGGCGTCAGTCGAGTTAGCCGTCGCCACCGAGTCAGCATCAGCGGATGTCGCCTCCGGATCTGCGGGGGAGTCTGCGGCCGAGTCCTTAGCTGGTTCCGCGCTTGCCGTCGCGATCGCGCCCATGGCGTCACCCAACAACCGTTGCATGTCGGCAAAGCTGCTCACGGGTGTCCCGTTTAGCGCGGTGATACGTGAGCCCGGCGTCAACGGCGCATGCTCAGCCCACAGCGACGAGTCGGCAAGCGTCTGGCTGACGATATTGCGATTGACAGCGGGGTTCATGACGATGCCCAGCACGCCCTGTGCGTTTGGCGTTGCGGGCGGAAGTTCAACCAGTTCGCCTGCACCTTCGCCGCGCAGAACCGTGATGGCGATGGCTTTGGTCGCTGATGCCTTGACGATTTGGCTGATCTGAAGCGTCGTGGGCCAGGGCGTGTCATTCATGGCTGCGATGATGTCACCCGCCTTAACGCCCGCCGCCTCCGCAGGGCTTCCCTTACCCACGCGCGGAACTTCCGTAGCCGGGATCAACCCCAACAGGTTCGGCCCAGCGTTGTCATCAAACACCAGCGTCGGCCAAGCACGTACAGTCACGCTCGCCGAGTTGCCTTGCTCCGACTCGAATTTGACTATGACTTCCCCGCCTCGAGCCTGACGGATTGCCTTGTCGATTTCGTCGAAGCGTGTGATGGGCTTGTCATTGACCGCCACCACCATCATGCCATGCTTCACGCCCGCCGCGACGAGAGCGTCGGGCAACTCGATGCGACTGGACTTAGCCACGGTCGTCGAGACAGGCTGCTCGATGCCCATCATCAGCAGGCCGGTGTCCGCCATCTGCTTGGGTTGAATGGGATAGACCAGGGTTTGGCTTTCCGCGTCGCCCTGGCCGGGACGTTGTACATGGACGTTGAGGGTGGTGTCAGGGTGAGCGAGTGCCACTTCCATGAGCAGATCGGTGAAATCGCGGATGCGGGCATCATCGATCATGACGATGTGGTCGCCGGGCTGCAGACCGCGGTAGGCGGGGTCATTGGCGTGGCCGACGGGATAGGCCGTTGCCGCGGGGCTATCAGGTCTCACATCGCCGACCAGCGCGGGGGGAAACGCCACACCGTTGGTGAAGGCGATGATGAAAAACACCACCGCGAAAATGAGGTTCATAATCACGCCCGCCGAGACGACACAGGCACGCGCCCACACAGGCTTCATATTGAAAGCGCGCGGGTCCTGGCTGGTCGCCGTTGGATCCATATCCTCCTGGCCCACCATTTTGACGTAGCCGCCCAGGGGCAGCCAGTTGAGCCGATATTCGGTTTCGCCGATCTGCAATGCCGTCAGCGCTGTTTCGATGTCTTTGGCTGAATGCGGGCTCGTCGCGTCGGCTTTTTTTTCGTTGGACTTGGGCAGGAATTCAGCTTGCTTGGCGAGGCGGGCGTCGATGCGACGCTGGAGTTCGGTCTCGGTTGAGCCTTGGCGGAAGCCGATGCCTTTGCGCCACGCGATAGCCGCAGGGCCGAAGCCGATGGCGAACTGCGTGACCTTGATGCCCACCGCCTTGGCGACAAGGAAGTGGCCCAGCTCATGGACGAAGATGATGAAGCCGAAGCCCAGCACCATCAGGGCAAAGGCCGGGTAGGAGTCCAGCGAGGGAAGAAATTCCGTCATACGTGTAAGGCTCGTTAGTCAGTCAGGGTCAAATTGGCACGGGGGTCATCGTCTGGACTCGGGGCGAGGTCGGCAAAGGGCGGTCATGCCAGTCGGCCCGCCACAAAGGCACGCGCTTCCCGATCAGCAGCCAAGACCGTCTCAAGCGTATCCGCGGGAACGGGCTCGATGGCGCTAAGCGCCTCGGTTACCAACTCCACAATACGCCCAAACCGGATCTTTCGTTCGAGGAAGGCTGCCACCGCCGCCTCATTGGCGGCATTGAACACCGCCCCGGCCGTCCCGCCCGCTTCGATGACATCATAGGCCAAACGCAGCGCCCCGAACTTCTCCATATCCGGTTGCTCAAATTCCAACTTTGACAATTTCGACCAATCCATCGCTGCACTGCAGCTTGCGACCCGCCCCGGCCAGGTCAACGCGTACTGAATCGGGGTTTTCATGTCCGGCGGGCCCAGTTGTGCCAGTACCGAATGATCCGAAAACTCCACAAACGAATGGGCGATCGATTGCGGATGCACAATGACCGCGATCTTTTCGCCCGGAAGGTCAAAAAGCCAATGCGCTTCGATGATCTCGAGGGCCTTGTTCATCATCGTGGCCGAGTCGATGCTGATCTTGGCCCCCATCTTCCAGGTGGGGTGCGCCAGGGCTTCCTCGACCGTCGCCTCGTTCATCTTTTCGCGTGAAACCGTGCGGAACGGCCCGCCCGATGCTGTCAGGACGATGCGTTTGATCGCAGCGCCAAAACCCGCGTGGTCGGGCAACCGTGATGGGTTCTTATCCACCCTCGCCTCCGCAGCGCCGCCACGATCCGCCGGCGCTCCGGCTGTCTGCCCGACAGCCTGATTCTGCAGGCACTGGAAAATCGCGGAATGTTCACTGTCCACAGGCAGCAGTGGGGCGTTGTGCGCTCGACATAACGGTGTCACCAGCGCCCCAGCCGCGACCAGCGTCTCCTTGTTGGCCAGTCCGATGCGCATGCCCTTGCGGATGCCCGCCAGTGTGGCAGGCAACCCGGCACTGCCCACGATCGCAGCCGTCAGGTCCGTGGCATCGCTTTGCTCCACGAGTCGCAGGGCAGCATCGTCGCCGACATGCACGGTCACGCCCGGCAAAGCTGCCCGAACTTCATCAGCCAGCGCCGCATCTGCGATCGCCACGCTCGGCACATTAAAACGCCTAGCCTGGGCGATGAGTGTCTCGACATTGCGTCCTGCCGCCAAGCCCACGACCTGCATCGGAAGGGCACCGGATGTGTTGAGATGGTCGACAACGGTCAGCGTGTTGACGCCGATGCTTCCGGTGGAGCCCAACACAACGACTCGGCGGGATTCGACGATATCCGTGGGCATAACAAGGGCATCAAGGACGTTGGGACGTTGCACGAGCGGCCGAAGTGCCGCCCTGGTCACGTTGTGGAGGTCAGCGGACGAGGCCTAATGATACAGGTGATCCAGGCGCGGGTTGGCTGGTATCTGCGTCACCGCGTCCGATGGCGCCCTGATGGCGACTGCTCAATCGCGGAGGTCAGCAGATCACGCGTTGCCCGTCGCTTTGGGGCGAGCCGGTTGACCGGTGCGGGCCGATTCGTAAATGGCGTCCATCAACTGGCTCTGGACGATCCCGTTACGCGGGCTGGTGCGTGGCTGGGCCCGCCCCATCAGCACATCCACGAAATTATGCGTCGGCGTCGGCGAGCCCATGTCCTGCGTGATTGGTGGATACTTGATCAGTTCCTTGCCCTTCCAGACGCGGATCCACCCGCCTTGCCAGCCGTCGATTTCCACGCGGCCGTTGTCAAAGACGAAGTTGAGCACCCCCGTATCCGCCGGGCAGTTACCGCCCACAGCGATGTTGGCCAGCACGCCGTCTGCGAAGCGAATGACAAACACAGAATTGATGTCCACCTGCGTGCCGTGATTGTCAACAAACGAAAAGACCTCTGCGACATCCTGACCCACGCTCCAGCAGAGGCTGTTGAGCAGATGGGCCCCGGAGTCATAGGCCTGCCCGCCGCCCGACATGGCGGGATTCTGGCGCCATTTGCCCGTCGTGCCTTTCATCCATGACTGCGACAGGTGGCCGCTGACCAGTTCCAGGCGTCCCAGCGTTTGCTCTGTGATCAGTTTCCGCAGGTAGGTGAACTCGGGCGAGCAGGGGCTGTTGTAGCCGATGACCAGTGTCTTGCCCGCGGACTTGACTTTGTCAGCCAATTGATAGGCTTGGTCCAGATCGGTCACCATCGGCTTTTCCATGTAGACATGGCAGCCGGCTTCCAGAGCCTGCACGGCGTGTTCAAAGTGCAGCGTGTGCGGCGTGGCGACGAACACCGCATCGGGCTTGATCTGGCTGTACATCTTGGCCGCGTCGGTGAACTGCTGGGGGACAGGTTGATAATCCGGCAGGTTGCGTGCGACAAACCGGTCGAGAATTTCGGTGCTCAGATCCACCAGAGCCGCGATGGTCACATCAGGATGGGCCTTGAGACGGTTGGCATGCTGACCCATAAAGCCGCCGCAGCCGATCAACGCGATATTCAACTTTGCCATGGGAACTCCGGGGTGTGTTCATCGCCGCCGATTGTTTGGCGACTGGTTGGTGATTCTCAACGGCGATGATGCTAACTCCGCGCCTGGCCACACGCCAACCGGCAGACCGCCAGGTCGCGGGGCGTGATGGGCCATCAGCTGGCAACCTGACCGTTGACCGCACCGCTGACCGCTTGCCGTTGAATTGGCTGGCTTTACGCTCGTGGGATGGGGCGGTACACTTTCGGGCTCGGCTCAGACGGGCCAAACTCTAGTTAACCACGCACGCCTTTAAGGATATTGCCCATGAACGCCAACACCGCCATCAAACTCGAGACGCTTTACGATGCAGATGGCTCACTTGAGCCGTTGCGGGGCAAGACGGTCGCGGTGCTGGGCTACGGCAGCCAGGGGCACGCCCACGCTCAGAACCTGCGCGACAGCGGCGTGAAGGTCATCGTCGCCAACCGCAAGGATTCGCCCAACGGCAAACTCGCGATGCAGCATGGCTTTGACCCCATGGAGGTCGCTGATGCCATCAAGAAGTGCGACATGTTCATCATGACCTTGCCTGACGAAGTTCAGCCCGAGGTTTACGAAAAGAGCATCAAACCTAATCTTCGCCCCGGCATGGTGTTCGGCGCCACGCACGGCTTCAACATCCACTTCAAGACGATCGTGGTGCCCAAGGACATCGATGTAATCATGGTCGCCCCCAAAGGCCCCGGCCACACGGTGCGAAGCGAATTTGAGCGGGGCGGCGGCGTTCCCTGCCTGTTGGCTGTACACCAGAACGCGTCGGGCAAGGCCAAGGACATCGCGCTGGCATGGGCCATCGGCGTCGGCGGCGGACGCAGCGGCGTGCTGGTCGCCAGCTTCAAGGACGAGTGTGAAACCGACCTCTTCGGCGAACAGGCTGTGCTTTGCGGCGGGCTGTCGGCCCTGATCAAGGCGGGCTTCGAAACGCTCACCGAAGCAGGCTATCCCCCCGAAATGGCCTACTTCGAGGTCTGCCACGAACTCAAGCTCATCATCAACTTGATCGAGCGCGGCGGCCTCAACTACATGCGCTACTCGATCTCCAACACCGCTGAGTTCGGCGATTATCACACTGGCCCCAAGATCATCACACCCGAAACCAAAAAGGTCATGAAGCAAGTGCTGGCTGATATCCAGTCAGGCAAATTCGCCGAGACCTTCCGCGGCGATTACGCCAAGGGTTTCACCTGGTTTAAGGCACAGCGTGAAAAGGATCACGACCACCCGGTGGAAGTCGTGGGCAAGAAACTGCGGGCGATGATGCCCTGGCTCAAGCCTGTAGAAATGTGATCGCTTTCCACAGCGAAGCACGCGAAATGAAGAATGCCGACACCTGGACTCGAACCAGGAACCTAGGGCTTATGAATCCCTCGCTCTAACCAGTTGAGCTATGTCGGCGGCCAATCCAGCGGTCCGGCTGGCAGGGGGGCAGGGATTTTATACGGAGCCGCGATCAATAACAAATCCGCATCAATCGCATGGGCTCCATGTCGCCATTGCACCACGGCGCCTTGCCTGTGATCGGCAGCGTCAACGTCACCGGCTTCAGCGTTGATCGTACTGCTGGGCGTAGTAGCTGCGGTATTGGCCGCTCTTGACCCGCTTCCACCAGTCGGGGTTCTCAACATACCAGGCCACCGTGCGCTCCAGCGCTTCAGGCCAGGCCGACCGTGACGGCGACCAGCCAAGCTCACGCTTGATCTTGCTGGCGTCGATGGCGTAACGACGGTCGTGGCCCAATCGATCTTTCACTGGCTCGATGGAGGTCTGGTCCTTACTCATCGCAGCGAGAATGGCATGAGTAAGCTCCAGGTTCGTTCTTTCGTTGTCCCCGCCGATGCAGTAGGTCTCGCCGCTCTTTCCGTTCTCCAACGCAAGGAGCACAGCTTCGCAATGGTCCTCGACATGCAGCCAGTCACGCACGTTTCGCCCATCGCCATAGAGCGGGACCTTTTTGCCTTCGATCAGATTCGTCACGAAAAGCGGGATCACTTTTTCAGGGAACTGATAGGGGCCGAAGTTGTTGGAGCAATTGGTGATGACGACGTTCATGCCAAACGTGTGGTGATAAGCACGCACCAGCATGTCGCTGGCGGCTTTGCTGGCCGAATACGGCGAACTGGGCGCGTAGGGAGTCTCTTCCGTGAATTTCAGGTCGGGCCGATCCAGCGGCAGGTCGCCGAAGACCTCATCCGTTGACACATGCAGGAACCGCTTGGTGTTCTTGGGGTCCACTCGACGGAGGGCATCGAGAAGCGTCTGCGTGCCCAGGACGTTGGATTCGACAAACGGCCGGGCATCGATGATCGAGCGATCCACATGCGACTCAGCCGCCATGTGAACGACCGCATCTGCCTCCGCCATGAGTTTCATGGCCAGGTCCATGTCGCGGATGTCGCCCTTGACGAAGCGATAGCGCCCCGTGCCACCAGCACCGTGCGACTTATCAATGTCAGCGAGGTTCTCGGGGTTGCCCGAGTAGGTCAGGGCATCGAGGTTGGTAATCTTCAGGCCCGGCCGAGCCGCCAAGGCAAAGCGAACGAAGTTGGAGCCGATGAAGCCGCTGCCGCCGGTAAGAAGAATGTGCATGGATTTGCTCGTGTGGAATGCTGTGATAGTTTCGGGGCTGCTGGATTCAGGCTCATTCGATGGGTTCAAGCCGGGCGATCACATCGGCGAGATTCTCGCGCCACGAGGGCATGGAGCCCAACATCGCTTCGGTGCGACTCAAGTCCAGCACGCTGTAGGCCGGCCGCTTGGCGGGGGTTGGGTACTCGTCACTGGTGCAGGGATTGACCACGCAAGCGGGGTTGGCTGCCGCGGCGATCACACTGGCGAAGTCATGCCACGTACATTCCCCGCCATCGGTGACGTGGAAGATGCCCCGGGCCTGATGTTCGATCAGCCGCAAACTCGCAGCCGCGAGGTGCTCAGCGCTGGTGGGCCGGCCGCGTTGATCAGCGACGACTTTGAGCGTGGGCCGCAGTTTCGCTGCCTTGTAGATCGTGCGGACGAAATTCTTGGCCCACGGCGCATAAAGCCAACTCGTGCGAATGATCAGATACTCGCAGCCCGACGCCTCGATGAGTTCTTCGCCCACGGCCTTGCTGCGACCATACGCATTGAGCGGATCGCGCTTCTGCTGCGTCGAGTACGGCGACTTGGCTTGACCGTCAAACACGTAATCCGTGCTGTAGTGCACCAGTAGCGCACCGACCTCGCGGCAGCGCTGCGCCAGATCACCCACACCCGTGCCGTTGATCGCCGTGGCGAGATTCTCCTTGCTCTCCGCACCATCCACATCCGTCCAGGCGGCGCAGTTGATCACCAGCTTGATGCCCGGCGTGAGGCCCTGACGAATCGACTCCAGCGATGTCAGGTCAAACTGCGACAGCGGGGGGGCGAGGTACTCGACTTCGTGGCGCTGCAGCAACTGCTCCCACGCGCGATAGAGCATGCCGCCGACGCCGATGACAAGCACTGGTGCGAACTCCGTGATGTCCTGAGTGGGTGAACTCATGGGGATGGTTTGATCCTGGGCTCTGCGAAAAGCCTCCCGCACCGCTCAACCGTGTCGCACATGCCAGGGGAATCCTTCGATGCCATCAAAAGGTCGGCGGTCCTCATCCGGGGCTGCGGGATTGTAAGCGTGGGTGACGTAGTAAAGCAGGCCCGCAGGTTCGTGGCCGATGGTCGCGGCACCGTGCCACAGCGGCGGCGGAATGATCAGCACACCCGGCCGCTTTTCGCCCATCGTCGCCATCCACGATACACCATCGCTTTCACGATGCACACCGACCTTCAGGTGCCCGTTAAGCACAATCCAGAAATCCGTCTGCTTATGGTGGCGATGCCAGGCCTTGATCACACCGGGGTACATCGTCGAAAAATTGACTTGGCCCTGCGAACTCATCACGCCCGTCAGCAGGTTCATCAGTGACCAGCCGCGATCATCAGCGAAATGCGAAGCGGGCACGAACACCGGCTCACTCGTATCGAGGGCCGATTGATGCGCGATAACGAAGTCGCCAGTCTGAATGCGTGGTGCGTTAATCTTCATGCTGCGAAGTCCGGTCAAAGTCAGTGGGAGTAAACGTCAATCGCTCTGTTGGTCACTCTACGCGTGGTTAGCCCCACCCTCAGCCACCAAACTCGCAGCACGATGCAGGCTCTCAAACGTCCCCGCATCCGTCCACCATCCCTCAAGCGTTTCGTGCGTCAGGTCGCCACGCTGCAGGTAGTAGTTGTTGACATCCGTGATCTCCAACTCGCCTCGCCCCGAAGGCTTGAGCGATTGGCAGACCTTAAACACATCAGCGTCATACATGTAGATGCCCGTCACCGCCATGTTCGAAGGCGGGTCCTTGGGCTTCTCGATAATGTTGGTGATCTTGCCAGCATCGTCGAATGCCGCGACACCGAATCGCTGCGGATCATGGACTTCCTTGAGCAACAGCTTGGCACCGGATCGCTGCGTATAAAAATCAGCCGCGGCTTTGCGGATGTTGTTCTCGATGATGTTGTCACCCAGGATGACGCAGATCTTGTCGCCGTCGGCAAAGTCCTCAGCGAGTTTGAGCGCATCGGCAATACCACCTTCACCCTCCTGATAGCCGTACTCCAGATGCTTGACACCCAGATGCTTGCCGTTCTTGAGGAGCTTGAGGAAATCGCCGGCATGTTCACCGCCAGTGACGATGAACACATCGCTTATCCCCGCATTGACGAGACACTCAATGGGGTAATGGATCATGGGCCGATCGTAGACCGGCAGCAGATGCTTGTTGGTAACCAAAGTAAGGGGCCGCAGCCGCGTGCCCAACCCGCCCGCCAAAATAACGCCCTTCATATGCCGTGCCCTCTAATGGTGAAGCGTAACCGGAGGCCGACCCCGTGGTCCCCATCCCCCTAAACATCGGCCCGATTCGCCGATGCCTGCACATCTTAACGCAAGGGGCGACCGTGAACGAGCCGGAAGCGACTGACACCCCTCCTCAACGAGCCGCAAGCGTAGCGACCGGTCCTCTGCTCGACGAGCCGGAAGCGTTAGCGACGGAGATCTGGTTGATCGCCCATAACCACCCGCCACCCTCAGATCACAACACTCAACACATAGAGCCCAACCCCCAACGGCCCAGCAATCCAGTAATCCCGCGGCATGAACCACCACCACGCATGAGCATGCCACCAGATATGCTCCTTGCGGAATCGCCTAAGTCCGAACGACTTGTTGAAAATGAACCAGAGAAAGTCCTCGATAATGAAAAACAGCAGAATAAAGCCCAGAATACGAAGCTCCGCAGCCAGCGTCCAAGGCGCCAGGTCCAGCAAGAACGGCAGATGCGTGAACGTCAGCACCAGCAGGTGAACGTAAAAGTGGTAGCCCGTCATCGCCCGGCCACCACAGATGCGCTTCACCCACGCCTGCTCCAGACGCCAGGTCGGCAAGCCCGTGGCCCAACCCTTATTACCCTCGATCTGGATCTCCAGCAACGCGAAAATCACAGCCGCTGAGATCACCGTCAGGGCAAAAACCAGATGCGCCATACCGACTCCATTGCTACGCTCACGCTCACCGTCCCCAGCGAGACGATGAGCGTCAGTGTAGCGGCACGGATGGCTGCTCGAATGATGATTTTTGTGTTAGCGATCCGAGCTGCCGCGTCAGTTGGGCCAGTAGTTGAACTTCTGACCGCCGACACTCGCCTCAAACATCAACCCGCCGCGAGGCATGGTGAAGACCGCCACGCCATTGGAATAGTCAGCATTGGCCGAAGCACCTTTGCTGGCTGCGACGGCTGACGCCTGTGCCGCGAATTCCAGGTTGCCACGCTTGAAGTTGTCGAGTGCGCGAGCATCCTGGAAGAAGATGACCTCGCTGAACTTTTGGCCACCCAGTTGCAGGCCGATGGATCCGCCCGTCAGTTCCGTATACCCGATCAGTCGCCCATTCTGGTACACAGCGCCTTCCCCGTGAGCAGCACCGATGCCCGCGCCGCCCTGCACCACCTCGGGAAACACAGCGTAGCCTGCTGCGTTATCAAAGAAGCGACCGATCGAAGGATCAGCATTCCTGAATTCCCTGACAGTCGCCTGAGCATCGTCGCCACTATATTGTTTAGTCGAGTCGCGCCGCCCATCCGCCCCCTGACCCTCTTTATAGTTCGAGCAACCCACAGCCATCGCCGTGCCCAAACCCACGCACACCGCCGCAGTCCAGAGCTTGTTCATGATGAGTCTCCCTATGTTGTTAGTTTGCTGACGCGCAGCCACTCCAGCCACGCCATCGGTATAGTAGCGCTCAAGCGTAAGTTAGGCAATCCGAGTCGGTACAGGGCGTGGCGGATATCGGCATCAGGAAACCACTGAGGGCCCGCCTCCACTTGACCTGCGGTACCTGCGAGTAAAATGGTGCCCTCGACAGGAAGCCCGCTTGCATGGGCACCCGGCAACTAAACCTATATTTACCTTTAGCTGCAATGCCATGGCGCAAATACCAACACTTGAGACTCATCGCCTCGTTCTGCGACCGTTCACCACGAGCGATGCACTCGACGTTCAACGATTGGCGGGGGACCGTGCCATCGCGGATACAACGCTCAACATCCCCCATCCCTATGAGGATGGCATCGCCGAGCAATGGATCGCCAAACACTCGGACGCATTCGACAAAGGCCAAAGCTTAACCCTCGCGATCACCCTCAAGCGTGGCAACTCATTGATCGGTGCCATGAGTTTGATGGGTATCTCACAGAAACACCAGGCTGAGTTGGGCTACTGGATCGCCAAATCGCATTGGAACCAAAGCTATTGCACCGAAGCCGGCCGCGCCGTTCTGCGGTTCGCCTTTGTAGAGCTTGAACTCGAGCGCGTGCACTCCTGCCACCTCGCCCGCAATCCCGCCTCCGGCCGGGTGATGCAGAAACTCGGCATGACCCACGAAGGACTCCGGCCGCAGCATGTCAGGAAATGGGACAAGCTCGAAGACCTGACGCTATACGGCCTCTCAAAAGCCGAGTGGCGAGAGTCAACGAACCACCCATGCATAACATGTATTGACAACAACCCCGCTTAACGGGTCCCGCCCATGAGGAAGCGGGACGAACCTTCCCGGGCAATCATGGACAAAATTCACGTCCTGACGGGCACTCTCGTGACCTGACACGCGTGAAATCTACACGCATTTGTCCTACGTTGAAGCTTACTAGGCAGACACGGCAGCGTCCACGATGTATAATGACCTTACCGGTTGGGAGCCCGTTTCCGCGGGTGGCCGGGAACTGAGCCTGCTGCGTTATCTATCCGGAGAATCTGTCGTGCCGTCATTCCTTCGCATAGCCGTCTTTTGCAGTTTTTTCGTCGTTCTCACCCCTCCTCAAACACGGGGTGCCACATTCCATCTGCTCGACATGGGAACCGGCTTGTCGTCTCCGCATGTGGTGACGGTTGACGGTATCCAGATGACGCTTAGCGATGGCGGAGTTTTTAACTCCACCGCGTCCTCATTTGGAATTGACCAGTCCAATCCGAGCGACGACCCCAATCTCATTGACGGCGTAGAGATATTGTTCCTGATTTTCGATCAGGACGTCTTCCTTGATTCGATTCTGATCTCGAACTTTGAGGGCCAAGACAACGGCTACCTCGATCTGAAATCCACCGCGACATTTCCACTAGCCAGCGGAATTATCAACGTGGGCGGCATCCGACTCAAAGCGGGATCAACCGATTATCGCGTGGGGGCAAGCAACGGCGGATTCAGCCTTGATCAGGTTACTGTTCGCGCCGTTCCTGAGCCAACAGTATTGGGCATCGCTCTTGTCGGATTGATGGGACTCGCATGTCGCCGTTGCAGGGGCTAACCACGCATCACTTTTGACCTGCTGCGGCCGGCGGCAGCCAACAGAACGCTTTTCGTTCCACTACGTCGATGCTACGCGTCGATCAAGAAGCAGATCGCCAGCATCTGATCGGCGGGCGGGCCAACATGAACTCAATCTGGCGAATCTTCGGTTGGCTCACGGTCCTCTACGTCGTTCTCGGTGTAGTGCTTATCGCGTTTCTGCTGTTTGACCTCGGCTTCGTTTCACCGGGGCCGATCGACTGGTCCTACGTGCCGAAACACGCCATCGTTCCGCTTTGGATGGTAAAGACGTTCTACTGGGTCCCTGCCTTGCTCGCGTTCACGGTGCTTGCTCCCATAGGCTTCTTTCGTCATGCCTCTGCCCGCCCCGCGCCTCGGCTGCTGATCGGATACGCCATGGGAACATTCGTGATCCTCGCAGCCTTGGTCGCTGCACCTCTGATTCTTACTTTGGCGGGTGATGTTCCAACCTCCAATAGTTCGGGGGTCACCTTCACTTCCGCGGACGTTGTAGGGTCCTTGGTGATGTCGATCCCGCTGGGTGTGCCTGCCGTGGCTGCGCTTCTCGCCGCTCGAATGTCCGCTCGGCGATCCGAACACCAGGGCGATCACGGCGGGTGGGGTGGCGGCTCCTGACACTTTCCGGCATAACCCCGGCGACGGCGACGCTCGGCTCATAGGAAGCCGGGGATGAATCATGCGAAAATTTCTCTTGACGTGAGCCATCCCACAAATTAGAATGGCTCGATGTGCGGTTGGAAGGGGCGGTGCGGGCGGACTTGAATTTCACTTGGGGAGGCAACATGAAAGCGCTATCCGGTCTGGCTATCGTTGGCGTTATCGTAGCGTCGGCGGACATTGCAGGCGCGGGCACCATCGCGGCTGCCTACACCGCGCTGGCGGAGGGAACGACTATCGACCTCTCCGCTGAGGGGACGATCGACTGGATCAAGTTTGGCAACGGTGAAGACCAAACGACCTCCTTCCTCAACACCACCAAGATCGGCAACCTTGTCTTCGATGCAGGCAGCTTGGCACCACTCAATAACGTGGCCGACGATGAACTCATCGCTTTCACCGGCGGCGGCATCCTCAACTTCACCTGGGACAACGGCAACTTCGGGATGTACAACGAACCGGGCCCGGTCGACACTGTCGTTACCGAGACTCTGGTTCCCGCAGCCAACCAATACCCCATCGGTCTTGGCGCCAGCTTCCAAGCATCAGCTGCGGCGGAGGCCCGCACGATGCGCGTCTATGTGCAGGGCTTCAATGCCGACATGCTCATTAAGGCGACCATGAGTGGCGGCGGCGAAGTGTCGGTGGTCGTAGAGCCGACGGAGAATCCCGCCAGTGATCCGACCAACTTTTACTCCATCGGCGTGTACGAGATTCTTTACGCGGGTGCTGGTGAAACAATCACAGTAAGTGTGATGACACAGACGCCTGTGGCTGCGGGCACTGAGAGCGCGTTTCCTAACGCTGGCTTCTTCGCTGCGACCGTCGCGCCCGAGCCATCTTCCCTGGTAATCGGCGCTGCCGGAGTGGTACCATTTCTTCTGGCCCGTCGTCGCCATCGGGAGCAGTCGATCTCCTGACGCTCTTTGATTGATCGCTGTGACGCCCCTGACATCAACGGCCGACGGGTCGATGGGTGGGCCCGTCCAGTATCGTCCATGCGATGTCAGCATCCGTGCGCGCGAAGATTTGATCGTGCTGGGCAAGTGTCAGAAACACGGGGTTTTTGAGGTATTTGGTTTTGCGACCAATGATGGGTAGGTGGGGGTACAGGGGGTAATAGGGCGGTGATAGGGGCGTGATTGGGGGGGGTAGGCGCGGGTACCGGGGGGATTCGAGTCGGCTTTTTCGAGCTTTTCCCTGGAATGAATCTCACCTTGATGGGTGTGGTTGGACGTGGCTGGAGCGGGTTGTGGGGCGACTCGCTCAAGGGAAATGGGCAGCCCCTCGTGAACCTAATCCACGCGTGAACTGACTTGCAGCCCAATTTGAGTCGGATCAGACGATGTGGTATCCTGCAATGCTCGCCCGCACGAAGCCCCCTTCGTCTAGTGGCCTAGGACAGCGGATTCTCAGTCCGCGAACAGGGGTTCGACTCCCCTAGGGGGTATTAGGTAGTTGTTGGGGTCATCGCACCCTCCCGCAGTATCTCGAAAC
Source organism: Phycisphaeraceae bacterium (assembly GCA_041736565.1). GTDB lineage: Bacteria > Planctomycetota > Phycisphaerae > Phycisphaerales > Phycisphaeraceae > JBBDMX01. Next base: position 54,107 of record JBGSTK010000214.1, read on the forward strand.
GCCCCGCAAATCGCGGGGTTTTTTGTTTCTCCATTTTCATCGTGCGATACCTTGCGACGACCCGCGTGCAGTTGCTGCGCCGGAATTTGCGCCGCTTTTTTCGCCCGTGGCTAACCTCGCGCCTCGCGGCTGATCCGTTCAACGGCGCCGCTGGCACAGGCGCGGTCTACAGTCAGGGCGACGGCCAGAGAACGCACGGCTTCTTCGCCCGGCACGGGCATCGCTATCCCGCTGGCCATGGCGTCCACGAACGCTTCCACAGCGAGTACGCTGCCCGTAAACTCGTTTTCGCCCTTGGTTTCGATGCGCTGCTGTTGGCCATCGCGGGTGCTGAATCGCCAGTCTTCGATCATGCCCCGGCTTCCGATCGCTGTGACTTTCTCTCCGCCCAGCGGTGGCGTGGCTTCGTACGTGAAGGTGACTTCGCCGATGATCCCGCCCTCCAACTCGAAGAGCGCGATGACGGTTTTGTTGTGATGGAAGCCGATGTCGCCGATGCGGTTGCCCAGCGCGCGGACGCTGACCACCTCGCGGCCGCTTAGCCAGCGCACCAGATCAACCTGGTGGATGCCGCTGCCGGTGATGGCGGTGCGGCCGGCTTCTTTGGATGCATACCACGGCGCACGTGCAAACTTGCCTGCCGCGTACTGAAACATCTCCAGTCGCAAATAGGCGAGGTCACCAAGCTGTCCCGAAGCGATAAGGTCATGGACTCGCTTGTAGCTGGGCCGAAAGCGGCGCTCGTGGGCGACCATGAGCTTGCGTCCGCACGTTGCGGCACAATCGACGATGGCCCGCGCATCGTCGAGAGATGTGGCGATCGGCTTGGTCAACAACACGTCGGCACCAGCGCGTAACGCGGCTGTCGCATGCTCGCGATGCCAGTTGTCAGGCGTCACGATGCTGGCGATGTCGATCTTCTCGGCGGCAAACATGGCGTCGACGGATGTGTAACAGGTCGTGGGCTTACTCAACTCGCGCGACAGGGCCTGGGCAGCGTCGAGGCTGGCGTCACACAGCGCAATCGACTTGATCTCCGCTCGACGGTCGTACACCCGGGCGTGCGTTTTGCCCAGTCCAAGGCCGATCACTGCTGCTCGCATGGGTTCTGCTCCGTGATTCATCATCTATTCTCCAACGACCTGACGATCCGCGTCATTGAAAATGACCAGTGCCACAGCGCGGCCTGTGCCGACGTTGCGTGCCTGGTGTTTGAGGCCGTGGCGGATCACGATGCTGTCGCCGGGGCGAAGCAGGCCCGTGGAGCCGTCTTGGAGGCTGTGCTCCAATTCACCTTCAAGGACATGAGGGATTTCATCGCAGTTGGGGTGCAGGTGACGGGGATTGGCCTGCCCGGGCTCGAAGGTGACGCGGCCGACGGTGATCCCCGTCCACCCGTGCGACACACCGCCGATGTGCCACTGCAATGAGCCCCACAGTTCGCGGTTCACCGGCCGCTCCTGACCGGGGATGATCTCTGCGTGCATGAACATTCGCTCCTGACATTGACGCCTCGGCGCCGGTTACTGGGTCTCACATGCTTTGCCCAGTGAGGGCCCCTCATCGGCCGACTGCTGGACAGCGACTGATCAGCCATTGATCAGCGAACTGATTCTACAGGGGTTGGCAAAGCAGCTATTCGAGCGATGTGGGCTGGGTACTCAAGACCAAAGCGGAGCGGGGCGGTACGGTCGCGGTGGCACCTGCCAGCGGCGAGATTGCGTCAACGTCGTTGGCGGCTTTAGTGTCGCCAACGAGAACAGCTTGCACACTCACCGGTCGCCACGGCCCGGCCCCTGTCACTGATGGGAGCGGAAGCGTTACGGGATCATCCGAGTGGTTGACGGCGCACCACGATGCGCCCATGTTCGGGTGCTGCCCCAGCATTTGTCGAACACCCTCGCGGTGTGTGTGGGCAAAGCTGAATGTGCAGCCGGGCGGAAACGCGCGGCACAACGCGCTCCAGGTGTGAAACCAGGGCTTACGTCGATGTTGATGTGCCCATCCGTGGAGCATTCCCCAAGTGAAGCCGGGGTGCGAGTCGTCATCGAGCATCCAAGCCAGCACGGCTGTACAACCACCCGCCACGGCCTGGATGGCGTAGTCCACCATGTAGAGCGCATATTCGTCGGTGTCATGCAGCGGATTGCTCGCAGCGCCGCTGCCGGGCGAACCAAGGCCAGCTTCGGCCAAAATTCGCGGCTTGGTGGTGGCATCAGGATCAGCGGCAATGGCTCGGTCCCAGGCACCGCGGATAAACGACTGCAAGGCGCCCGTTCGCACTTCGTCGCGTGAGGCGTAGCGGTGGAAGTCGTAGGCTCCCAGCACATCGCGCAATTCCGTTGATGCACGGTCGAGCCACTCCGGCGCGCCGGTGTTGTCGCTGCCCATCATTCGCACTGCGGGAACCTGCTTCGACAATCGTTCGGCCAATCCACGTGCTGCTCTCGCCCAGCGATCGAAGTCGCCCACCTCATGATTAGGCTCGTTGACGAGCGTGACATAGCGGATGCATGTCAGGGCATGCCTTACCACCAGATGCTCGACCGAAGCTGCCACGGCGTCGAGATAGTCCGGCTCATCGACGCCGGTGATGCCGGGCAGGTTGAGCCACTTGGGCTCGCAACCCCAGTCACACAGAATGACCGCAATACGTTGGTGCTGGCAGAACTTCAGCAGGCGGACCAACCCCCGCATATCTGGCGAATCCCAATCGTGCTGGCCAGGTCCGCGGTAGTGCCACTTGGCCTGGATCATGACCCGCACTATCCCCGGCCGCATCGCTGCGACGATCCGGGTCAGGTCATTCCACTTCCCCGCGTCGAGGTCAGCATCGGTGTAGTTACGCGAGTCCCATTCGAAGCCAAAGCCTTCGAAGCACGCAGCACGCCCTAAATCCGACATAAGCCAGCTCCTGGTGCAAGCGATCACGATCGTTAAACGGTCATTATCTTCGACCAAGCACGATCATCAAATGATCGATCACGATCACCATCTGGGACGAGCAAGGCGTTGGCTGTCTGTCGGGTCTATGTATTACTGCGGTTGTTGCGGGGCAAAGCGGATCATTGGGAATTGCTGCGTGTTCTTGCCGGCACCGATGCCTGGGGCGATCTGGATGTAACCATTGCGTCCCTGGCCATCGCTGTCGTTTACGATGAGGTTAAAACGCACGCCGGTGACGAGTTCCGATACCTTGATGCCCAAGGCTTCGAGCGGAATGCGCACATCGTAAACGAGGGTATTGCCTTTGGGGGTGACGTCGGCCTTGACCGACTTGACGATTTCCGGCGTGCCGCCGGGCGTGACCCAGTTGGCGACGGTGGTCCGGCCGCTGTCGTGCCGTGCCACGCCCAACTCCCAGAACCCCGCTTGTCCGGGCACCGCCAGACCGAACTGGATCGAGTCAGCATCCCAGATGCCCGCGTCGGGCTTGGGCTGGTGATGCTTGTTATCTGTGACCTCAACATGCAGTCGCAGTTCGGCGGCATCGTGCGCCAGCCAGATCTTGGCGCTTAGGTCCGCGGCACCCTTCCAGGTGCGATGCTCACTGGTCGGATCGTTCTGGAAAAAGTTGACGACCTGATTTTCGCGCTCAAGTACGAAGTCGGGTTTGCGCTGCATCAGTGCTTCGCCGGTTGCGGACGCTGGGATGATGATGGATCGCATCACCGGGACGTGCAGGATGCCCAAGGCGCAACCATCGACTTCCATCGCGAGGTTGAGCCGATCGGTCGGCGTGGCGGGCTGGACCGTCCATGCCTGCTGCAGATCAGCGGCGGAGGCGAGTTTGAGTTCCATCATCGCATCAGGTTTGACGCTCGGCTTCTGGGCCTTGAGTGTCACGGTGTGATCAGCACCTGCGGCAGCGCCGCGGGCCTGTAACTCCACATTCTCACCCGCATCATCAGTGACACGACCTGAGAAGGTCAGCACCGGTCGCAGCGTTGCCTGTCGTTGCCCAATTCCGCTGACGACCAAGTACACGGGCACAGCATCGGTCTTGACGATGGCTCGACCGGCCTTGACCGTCAGATCGCTGGCGTTGCCCATGAGGTCCACGACTTTGGCCGAGGCACCCTGGGGCACCTCCAGCGAGACAAGGGCATCGGAGACATCGTTGTCCTCGCGCCAGACGAGGTAGGTGATCTCATCGGCACCCGCGAAAGCCAGGGCGAATCGACCGCCGCCGAGGTCAGGTGTTGACAACGTCTTCTTGTTGCGCAGTTGCCGGACAACTTCGTTGAAGGCTGGGAAAATCGGCTTGGGTCGGTAAGTGTGTAGTTCGAACATGGCCCAGCCCTGCAGACCGGGGTCGCGGCTCATCATGAGGAACCATGCGTAGCCCTTGCCGCCGCTGGCTTTGGCATAGGCGATCTTCTTGGCCAGTTCCCCCGCCTGCCAGAGATACTTGTCGGGGCTGGCGGGAACAGCCGTCTCGTTGTAGTAGATCGGGCGGCTTTCCGTCAGCCGACTGCGTAGTTTCGTCAGCGGGCCATCAACGGCCTGTGAAAAGCCGTTGAAATCACCATGCTCGTGGTGGATGTGGATGTCGAAATAGGGTTGACCATCGGTCATGACTCGGGCCATGAGATCGGGGTTGAGGTGATGCCCGCCGTGAGGTCGCACCGTGGCGAAGCCGCCCGTGCCCACCAGCGTGGTGGGGGCAGCAGCCTTGATTTCTTCGTGAGCGATCTTGAGCAGTTCGAGGTAGTCGTCGGTCGTACCCTTGAAGAAGCCGTCGAGATCGGGCTCGTTAAAGATTTCGTAGCTGTGGATGCGGCCCTTGTAGCGCTGGGTGATGGTTCGCATGTACTCACGGAAAACATCGCCACGGGGTGCCAAGGTCGAGACCTGCCAGCCTTGGGGCTTGTACTTTTCGAAGTATCCTTCACGCGCCGCCCAGCGGGGCAGATAGCCAATGAGCATCTGATAGGCGATGCCGTGCTTCTCCGCCAGCGCTAAAGCGCGATCGACCTGTTGGAAGTTGAGCCACTCGCCCTTGGGCCGCTCGGTCAGGCTTTCATTTTTCGATGGGCCACCGCCGCGATCCCAATCCACGCCGACCATAGCGCCCATGGCAGCGGTGTCGTCGTCGTGGAGAGTTCCGCCGATGGCGAACTGGAAATCCTCGGGCGTCGGTGGCCGCATGCCCACGGGGTCGATGTAAACCATCGCAGTATCCAACTGCTGCGCTGTGACGTCCTTGTCCTTGTCCTTGGCGGTGAGTACGCCGACGATCGTGAACCAGCCGAAGGTTTTCAAGGGCAGCTTGGCGGGAAGTTCGATGCGTTCCTTGGCCTTGAGCGACAGCGCATCGGGCAGCGTCACGGATGTCTTAGCGCCAAACGCATCGGTGATGTCCAGCCGAACGTTGAAGGCGACGGCGAAATCGCCCTTGTTCTCCAGCGTCAGCACGGGGACATCTTCCTGGCCCTTGGTGATGACGGGGGTCTTGAGCGGGAGTTTGAGTTTCATCTCCACAGCGTTGAGCAGCGCAAGGGGCGCGATGTCCTCGGCCGCGAACGCGTTGCGTTTGACATTGCCGATGAGCAGCGTTGCGGGTGCCCTGAAGCCTTTGGGCACACCGCTGGTGATCGCCAGCAGTTTGACGGGTTCATCGATGATGCCCTTGCCTTCGTTGGGGCCGCCCCAACTCCCGCCATGCCGTGCCGGGTCCAGCACGATGTTGACCGTCTGCCAGCCCTTCTGATTCGGATCGACTTTGCCGCCCCATTGGAAGACCTCGCCCTTCGCATCGACGATGCGCACGCCGACGAAGTCGAGTCCCGCAGCTGCCTCGCCGTTGACCTCCAGGCGCAGTAACACGCCTTTGGCAAACGCATGAAGAGAGGGGCGATCATTGACGAGCATTTCAGCAAAGCCGTTGCTGCCATCTTCATGCCAGTGGAGCCTCATCACCTTGCCGCGCTCGGGAGCATCCACGAAGTTGAGGCTCTGCTTGTACTCGCCGCCCTTGATGAGATTCATGCGGGGCTGACGGGCCGGGTCGAACACGGTCAACGGCGTTTCCACGTTGGGGCTGATGTTCACCGGCCGGGCTTGGCCAGGCTCAACAGGCTCCTCGATCTTGCCGCCCCAGGTCTCTTCAGAATAGAGCAGCCCCAGTTCGTTCAAAGTAAAAGCGCGGCCGACGCCTTTCTTGCTCTGTTTGGTCACGCGCACTTCCAAGCCGTGTGCAACGGCGGGCTTGGTTTCAAAGAGGTGGTCCCCGATCGACTGATCGGCGGGGCCGAGTTTCTCGGTCTGGCCGACGTAGGTGTCGTAAGCGCCATCGCCGTTGGTATCAACGTAGAAGCGCATCTGTTGGGGAAAATAGTTGTGGTATGGATCGCTTTTGCCGGTGCGGATACCCGCCAGCGTGGTCAACGGTTTGGGGAAGCGCAGGAAGAGCGAAGCAGGACCGTTGGCGGTGTTGGCTTGGGCCTGCATGAAGGTTTTCTCATCGCCATCGAGAAGCACCTCAGGACCGCCGTTTTTCTCGGTGCCGAAGCTGGCGCTGATCTTGGTGCCTGACGGGGGCGGTGCAGCGGTGAACTCAGGTTTGTCAGCCGCCAGCGCGGGACTGCTCATTGCGATCGTCAAAAGCATCGCCCAGGGCGAGAAGATATTCAGACAGCGAGGAAAGCGGGACATAAGCTAACTCCGGTTAGGGGGCGAATCGGGTCAGGCCGATGACGTCGTTGCGGGGGACGAGGGGCAGGGTGGGGCTGACGCTACTGATTGCCGGGGAAGTAGAACAGCACGGGCGGGGTCGCCAGCGGATGCCCGAACCCCAATGGCATCCGTTGCGCCGAAAAGTCGTTCATCAGATTAGTTTTCAGTGCGTCGGGATGCCCCATCGGCGCGGTCATAGAGAACCCCCAGGGGTCTTGCGTGATGCCCTCGGTAGTGTGTTCCTCGGTAATGATCGGGAAGCGACGCGGCGGCTTGCCTGCGTCATAAACCTGGGTGTTATGCCAGGACATCATTTCCATCGAAGGCAGAGCCAGTTGTTCGAGACGCAGCGGCGTGTTGTTGTTGAACATGGTGTCGCCCGCGGGACCGCCGGGAAGGTCTGCCGTCCAGTAGTAGCTCAACCCGCGATAGGAGCTGTAATACGCCATATTCCCCCCCGGTTGAACCTGCCCCATCGTATCGGTAACGCAGGCGAAGGCGTCGCGCTTGGCGCGGTTGAGTTCAGCGGTGCTCGGAACATAGTTGCCATTGGCCAAGCGACTGACCCATCCGCTGCCGTATGCAAAGCCCCAGCCGACGCCCGAGACGATGGTGGCGGAAGCAGGTGTGTAATCCTTATTGTCGGCAGCAAACGCGGCGATCCCCACGCCGATCTGTCGGCTGTTGGATAAACAAGAGGTCGCCTGGGCCGCCGCGCGTGCCGAGCCCAGCGCCGGCAACAGCAGTGCCACCAGCAGGGCGATGATGCTGATGACGACCAACAGTTCGACGAGCGTGAAACCATGTAGGGGCCTGAGGCGGCACAATGAACACGCGGGTTCATGGGTACGGCGTCGGTTGTGTGCCCGGCGCGACGAACGCTCGTAGCGT
>JBGSTK010000233.1:0-6899 GCA_041736565.1 Phycisphaeraceae bacterium
CGCCACGCCGAGCCCGACCGTCAGCACCGCCTGCACGATTCCGATGGCCGCCAGCACGCGCACCTTCCCGATGCCTTCCAGGATCCGGGCGGCTGTCAATTGCGACACGGCGAGGAACAGCGGAGCCGACGACGCCACGAGCGCCATGTAACTGGCAGTCACATACTGCCGACCCATCCACAACGCCAGGAACGGAGCCCCGAACAGAAGCAACCCAAGTTCAATCGGCACGGCGACATAAAGCGTATAGCGCGTCGCCATGAGAAACAGCTTCCGGATCGCCGTGTGGTCTGCTACCGCCTCCCAATGGCTCACCGACGGGGTTAGAACCACCACCACTGCGGCGATCGCTGTGACCGCCTGGCCCGGCAGCAACGAAGCGATGCTGTAGTACGTGACTCCTTCCGCGCCGACGAACGCGCCGATGATGACCAGAGCACTCTGGGCCACGACGATTCCAGCAAGCATGCCCACGAAGACGTGGATTCCGTAGCTGCCCAGCGCGCGGCCGGTCTCCCAATCGACAGAACGCGCCGAGAAACGCAGGCTCGGAGCGTAGCGCCGAGCCACCGCCATTGCGCAGAAGCTATCGGCGATGCTCACCGCAAAGATCACGCCCCCCACAAGTGCCAAACCACCACCCCACCAGACGACAGCGACAAGCAGAACGTTGCGTAGAACGAGGCTCGCGATGGTGATGGTCCTCAGAACCGGGTATTGACGCAGCCCCACGAGCACCCCTTTGCCCGCCACGAGCATCATGCCCGTCCCAAGCGTACAACCCATAAGCGCAAGCAGCCATCGCATTTCGTGAGCCGTTTCGGGCGTGGCGCCGGCGGGCTGCTTCCACAGCCAAGCCATCCCGACGCCAACGCCGCAGATAATCAGGCCGACACAGGCGAAGAAGGCTGTGGCCGTGTTGAACACCCGGTTCATGCGATCCAGATCGTCCAGGGCGTCGTACTTGGCGATGTAACGGATAACGGCCTGGCCGACGCCGAGGTTCCCGAGCGTCATGTAGGCGACGATGGAGTTGACAAACATCCAGAGGCCGTAACGCGTATCGCCGAGTCCGCGCACAAGGATCGGCGAGACGATCAACGTCACCGCGACCGCCGCCACCATGTGAACCGCGTTGGCGGCGCCGTTTGCTAGGATGCGTTGACGTTCGCCAGACACTTCGATGCGAAAACCCTTCCAATCAGGAAGCTGCCAGCTCTTAGCTCACCAAACGGTCTTGCAGGTGAATCGTAATGCACGTAGACCTGCTCGATGCCGCGTTCACTTATGTGCTGTGACGCCTGAAGCGACGCCGAAGCAACCTTCTGAACGATCCAACGACGACACGGCCTGCGGCCGTAAACCTCCATCCAATGAGAAGAGCCATCATGAACCGAGTCTTAAGCGCGATGATCTTCATCTCCCGCCAATATGAAGTGGTACCTGCGGGCAGTTCGACGTCGAACTCGGGGCACGTACGCCCGAGCACCACAAACACTCTTCTGCGCTTCCTCTGCCGGTGTATTTTGGAATCCAGATTGAATCGTTGAGAATGCAGTATTTCCTCATGTGCAACAGGCTGGGAGACAAGCCTCCCAGTACGCACCATCTTCTCGATGACGTCGCTTGCGAAGCCGGATCGCGTCAAGATTACGGACCATCCATGTCCTTCACCACGCATGCGATCGATCCATGCGTCGCCACAGGCGAAGTCCGCCAGTAGCCCCATGCCGTCGACACAGAGCGTGCAGCGGCGCTGTTTGTTAACGAGGGCAGAAAACCTGAAATGGGGATAGGGTTGTGTGAACACTCGACCGTCGTATGTCTCCGCTCGAAGCGTGCCAGGCCAGCCTCCGCCCCTGAATCTGAAGGAAACGACCTCAGACGGCTGCACGCCGCCGAGCCGCAAGATGCCCTCGAGATACCGGTAGTCGCGATATCCACCGCAGAAGTTGGCCATGGCATATGGGAATGTCTTGCGCACCGAGGCATCCTGGCGCGCCGCCATGCGAAGAGCTGACACTTGGCACGGGGTTCCGATGAAAAGGTAACGCCCCCCTTGACGCTGACACTCACGCACCAGCAGGTTAGTTGATGTCGGACAGTACTTCGATCCCTGCGCGGCGATCAGGTCGTCCCGATTCGTCGCAATGTGTGGCCGGGTTCGCGGACCATCCACACTCGGCTCAAATCGTACACTCGTCGCGCCGTCGATCAGGCCTTCTTCGATCAAGAAAAGGGGAATGTCCGTCATCACGCCGCCCGACGAAGCTCCAAGCGCAATTCGCTCGTCATTAGTGCGCCCTATGAGAGCCTCGCGATACTGCCCCGTTTCTACGGAGAACGGCCGACCTGACCCGAATAGCTCACGGCTCAGTGCCCAGATCGGCACACCCCGACCCGGGCAGACCGACAACTCGGGGCCGCTTCCCGACACTCTCCTCGTGTCCGCAATCCTCGGGATCGGTACTCCTCGGCTTTCGTCGTATGACAGCTGGATGCCCCCCTCTGGTGCCGCGCTAACGCACGCTCCACACGAAACGCAAAGCTGCTGCCGAACAACCTCATCGATTGACGACACCTTGCGTGGCAATGCGAACCTCCTGCCCAAGCTATGACTAAGGCGCTGCCACTGTACTAGACCAGCGCATCTGCGATCTCATCTTACGCATGTCCACGCGTGGCCTCAGCAATCCTCGAATTCAACAAGTGTGCCGCCCGGAGGGCCTCTGCACGGACGGCTGCAACTCTCGCGATCAATGCACTCCGAGTCTCGTCTCTACGGCTCCATGCGTCAGCCACAACTCGTGCCAATTGCACGCCGTCGGGGTCATCCAGATTGTATGTCGGAAGGCCGAAAGTGCCATTCACGATCTCGTGCATTCTTAAGTCCGCCGTGGTCGTTAAGGCGAAACATGGGGTACCGGCCGACGCTGCGCCAATCAGTCCATGAGCTCGTTCGCCCACGACAAACTCACACCGCCTCATGAGGCCCTTCAACTCATCTGGCGGATACTCAGTCTCGATAAGAGTCAACCGGTCTGATTGATGTGGTATAGCGTCGTACACGTCTCGGCTCATAAGGCGATCGTCGTTGTGAACCCCCGGACCGACACAATGGGGAAGAAACAGGAAATGAGCAGGCGTGGCATTCAATAGGTGCATGACCAGGTCGCGCCACAGTTCCACTCTCAGGCGATGCTTCCGCTGACGATCGCGCTCATGCACGAAGGACGAATCAAACACGATGCCGCCACCAACGGGTATCAACCCAAAGAGAGGAACGAGGCTGCTACACGCGACCCTCTCCTTTTCAAGGATAGCGTGTACTCTGTCGTCTTCACAGGGGCGGAGCAACACCGCCGGATCTGGAAAGACCTCGATGCTTCCCGCCGGCACATCATTCTCCACGAAAAAGGCTTTCGCGCGTGAATCCCTGACTGTAACGAGGAATGACCACTTGATTAGGCACTGGAGGTACTTCCGAATCCGAAATCGTCTTCTTCCTTGCATGCCATGACTGCCACCGAACAGCGCGAGCGGTCGGCCTAAGATTCGGGACGCGAACGCAAGATAGAAATGCTCGGGCGTAAGCATACCGTCGTGCCCAGCGAGAATGATGTCGGCGTCACTGAACGACTGCAGCAATGAATCTCGAAAGCAACGACATGCGAGTCGCTTGGAGATGCAGTGCAAAAGGGAGAACAACAAGAGAATACCCCAAGGCTTAAACGACTCGGCCCTGCAGCGGCTCAGCGCGGTGGACGCAAACCCGAACAGGTTCAAGCCACTCACGACCTGATACAACCCTCTTGAATTGATCGTGTCGTCGTGAAGCCATGAGGGCGGCGAATAGACAGTCAAATCAAATGGGCCACCTAGTTTCAAGGACTCGATGATTCCCTCTAGGATTGCCGCTTCGCCTTTGTTCTTTGATGGTATTGCTTCGGGGATCACCACTCGGCACGAGCGCCGAGTACTTGCTCCCTCGGAAGTGCGATTCATAGCTGACGCCCTGCATCGTCGGAACTTGCCGTCAAGGTTAACAAACACTGCTTCAAGCCTACTTGAAGTCACCGGGGGTCACCTTCATGGACGCGGAACGTCCGCAATCAGAAAACGGTGACCAGCCTATACGAACGGCCTCTGTGAAGACGGCCCGAAGCGCTTCTGCTGTCGCAGCGGAATCGAACCTCTGCATCGCTGTGGTACGATACTCTTCCGCTTGATCTCGCGACGGAGTGGTAATCGCTTCGCGGAGCGCCTCCGAGAGCGCGTGTGCATTACCCTTGGGAACCATCGAGGAAGGAGAGCTGCGGAGCACCTCACGGAGTCCAAGGCAATCCGTACCCACGACAGGAACACCCAACAGCATCGCTTCCATCGGCAGCAGCGGATGGGCCTCCCACAGAGATGGCATCACCAGCAGGTCCAACTCGCGAAGGATCGGAGCGGCGCTGGGCACGTGAGGCAGGAATGAGACGCGGCCACGAATCTCAGGCTTGCTCGCGACGATCGCGCGGTAGCGCTCGAGGAAGTCACCGGAGCCGACAGCCACCAGGTGGAACGGCCTGGGCTGCGGCTGCGCAACAAGCCCGGCAAGCGCGTCAACGAGGACCAGGAAGCCTTTTTGCTCCATGAATCTGCCGAGGAACCCCATCAGGAACACGTCGTTCCCAAGCCCCAGGCGCCCGCGGAGGTTGGCGGCCGGCTCCCCGTTGCGCCGGAGGAACGTGTCGATATCGATTCCATTGTGAATCGTTACAAGCCGGCACGGCCCTTTTCGTAGGGACGGCAAGTGCCGCAAATGATCCTCGCGAGTATCCTCGCTCACGGCAATCAGCACGTCGAGCCGACGAAGCACCTGGCCGAGCAGATGCATTTTTGCCCGGCCGGCGATTGGAGAGACGGGAACGTGGTCGAAGACGTCCTGCGAGGTCGCCACGTGAGGCAGGCCGAACCCCACGTTGGCGAGGACCACCTGGGCCGCCGCTCCGAGCCCATGGGTGTGAATCAGTGCGAAACGCCTCTGGCGCAGCAGCCGTCTCACAGCGGGGACGAAATTACAGGTGCGCTTCCAGCGGCTTCTCGGAGGCACCTCGACGGTCTCCACTCCTTCCCATGAAGCGATGTCGTCGCGGAAGGCCTTCGACTGCTCGTCGGCCGGCAGGACAAACGTGAACCGGTAGCCCGCCCGGATCAGGTGGGGGTACGTGTAGAGGATGTGGGTGCGCACACCCCCGAGTGGATGTCGCACGACCGCCAACACGCGGCGCATGCGCTGAGTCTCATGAGCGGAGTCTATGCCCATGCAGTACCTGTGTTTGGCAATGGGATTCCCTCCGGAGAGCATTCCACATTCGGCGCAGCGTTGTGTTGGGCCTTGAGGCAGCGCAAAGCACAGACCTGGAACCCGCCGAACCACAGCCACACGTGCCACAACAGGAAATTGAACCCCCAACCCATGAAAAGCAGGAGCACATAGGCGGCCGAGGCGGCCAGCACCGTGCGCCATGCCAGGAGGTCGGAAGTGTCGGGCATCTGCCGTACGATCCGTCGCGCTTCCCGGAGGTTCCCGGCGACTGCCAGCACCATGAGTCCGAAGGCCAGGGCTCCTGCAGTGCCGAGCTCTCCGAGCAACTGACCGTAGAGATTATGTGGCATCATGCCGGTGCCGATGGCCGTGCCGGTGCTCTGCGGACCGAAACCCAGCAGCGGCCGCTCCTGCCAAAGGCCAATCCCATGCTCGAACCCGTTGAAGCGCCAATGGCCGGCTGACGCGCCGGCTGAGTTGGGGCCGGCGCTGGGATCAATGAGCGTGAGGTAGCGCTCCTTGTGATCCTCGGGCAGGATGCTCCACGCGGCAACCAGCACAAAGGGGCAAAGGGCCAGCAGCAGCCACCGCCGCGACGAGGCGGCGACGGCCATTGCGCCTGCTGCCACGAAACCACATGCCCCCATTCGAGAGGCCGTCAGGACGACGCAATATGCGGAGATGGCAAAGTACGTGACTAGCGCCAGGCGTGCCCACCGCGTGGTCCACTCGTGCCAAAGAACCCACGCGAACGGCAACGCACACACCACCAGCCCGGCGAAATCGTTGTAATCGGAGAAGGTGCTCCCCAGGGATTTCATGCGGATGATCCCCTGGGCATACCACACGTTTCCGCAGAAGTACTCACGCAACGTATGGACCATCAGCAGCGTCATTACTAGCAGGTGGCCGGCAAGGATGATCTGCAAGCCGCGCCGGTCGCGCACCGACGTGACCATTAGTACGTAAAACACGGCGTACTTCAGATAGTCCTCGACCTGTGCTCGGCCGGCCCCGGGATAGGGGCTTGCCAACCAACTGACCACCAGCACGAGGATGAAGCCCAGAAAGCACCAGTGAAGCCGGTTACGGCGTGGCAGCGACGGGCCGCTGATGAGCCAGCAGGCAATCACCACGAGCATGTAGGTGCGCTCCAGGCGGATCGCCGCCAACACCGGCCAGATTTCAAATGGCCTGTGGATGAACAACCACATGTAACCGATTAGAAGCCAAACCACCGTCTCAGAGCCCCACTCGATTCACCCTATGAAGGACTTGCCACTTACACCGGCATCTGCGATGGCCAAATGGAATAATGAAATGACCCGTTGGTTTGCAGTCTCTGGAGCCGCAAGGTCGACCGCAGGGGCGACACGGTCACAGCAGAGGCCCAATCGACACCGCTTGCGACTGACGTTCGCCATTGCCACCTTGCCAATTGCCTCCCATCATTTCCACAACGATTGCCTCGAACCGCGTAGCAATGTTTGGCCCGCCATAAGCGCTGCGGACCCATTCCCGCCCCGCAGCAGCCAGGCGGGCGGCCAGGGCCCGGTCGGCCAGCAGTCGCCCGATGGCCACGGCC
>JBGSTK010000035.1:0-11687 GCA_041736565.1 Phycisphaeraceae bacterium
AACAACGCGCGCGCGCCAAGGAACAACGCGCGCGCTCCAAGAAAAGATGCTTTCGTAGTCAAAACGCCTGCCGGGAAGATATAAAAGCCACCGACGACGGTGTGCAGCACACCCACCGACACGAGCTCTGTTGTTCACCGCTCCTGGATAAACGGCTGGCGCTGGCGGTAGAGCGCAAGGCGGGATTGGATCTGGTCGGCCAGTGCGCGTTGCCCAGCGGTGTCGGCCAGGGAGAGGGCCTGTTGGGCGAGTGTAACGGCGACGTCGAAGTGACCCGCACGGGCTTCGGCGACGGCTTGAAGATCCAGGAGCATGGGGTCCTGACCCTCGGCAGCGGTGTTGGCGGCACGAGCACGCTGCAGCGCCCAGGCCAGTTCGTCGGTTTCCGAGGTCGGCGATGTGGCCACCATCCATGTCAGGTGATGGCGTGCGGCCGGCCAGTCCGGACGAAGAGCCTCAGCCTGGCGAGCTTCTTCGATGGCCTCACCGTAGCGACGCAGTTGCTCCAGCGCCAGCGACAATTGGTGGTGAGTGATGGCGGAACTCGCGTCGATGGCCAACGCGGCTTCGTATTGCGTCACAGCTTCCTCAACACGGTTAAGGAGCAAGAGGGTCATGGCGTAGTTGTTGCGCGTGGCCAACCGCTGGGGCATAAGTTCCACGGCACGATCGAAGGCCAGCGCAGCAGCTTCGATGTCGCCGCCCCGGGCGAGCATTTGGCCAAGGTTGTCGTGCATTGGGCCGTTGGCGGGCGACAGTTGGATGGCGCGTTGCAGCGAAGCCACGGCCCGTTGACTGTCGCTGGGCTCACCAGTCTGCGCCAAGGCCAGCGCCAACTCGTGGTGGATGTCGGCATCGTTGGGCGCAAACAAAGCTGCCTGATCCAGCAACGTGACAGCGTGGCGAAATTGCTTTCGACGCGACATGACCATGCCCAAGTTCAACAGCGCTTCGGGCGAATAAGGGTTGAGGGTCAGCGCCTGGGCGAAATGCGAAGCAGCGAGGTCCATCTCATCCCGCTGGTAGGCGATGGCACCCAGGGTGACATGCGGCCGCCAGTCTTCGGGACGAAGCTCCATGGCGCGATTGGCGTGAAACGCGGCCTGGTCGAGATCGCCTTTATCAAGCAACACCGTTGCGAGATTGAGATGGGCTTTGTTGTGAATGGGCACGAGGTCGATGGCCTGTCTGAACGCGGCCTCGGCCAGTTCGTTGTTCTTTAACGCCATCTGCGCGTTGCCGAGGTTGAACCATGTGTCGATGAAGGTCGGCTTGATTTGGTGAGCCTCGCGCAGCAGGTCGATGGCGCGGCGGGGCTGCCCGCTGTCGAGATAGGCACCGGCCACGCTGTTGAGGAGCTTCACGCTGCGGGGGTTTTTAGCCAGGGCATCTTCGAAGATGGTGATCTCGGAGTGGTAGTCGCCGAGACGCGCCACCGATGTGATCGCGAGGGTTATCGCCAGTGCAGCGGTGACGAGCGTGAAGGTGGCAGCCAAGGCGCGACCACGGAGTCCTGCAGCCTGGCGCAGAACGATGTAGAGCGCAGCGATGAGCAACACCAGGACCCCCGCCAGGGGCAGGTACATACGTCGTTCGGCGACGATTTCGGTGGTGATAGGAATGAAGCTAGAGGTTGGGCCAAGGATGAAAAAGAAGAGCAGGCCTGGCAGCGCCAGTGCGGGGCGACGAATCAAAGCCCATGCGGTGAGCGCCAGGAGGATGAGGATGATCGAGCCGGGCAGAATCGCGGGGCCCCAGGTGGTGACCAGCGGCCAATCATGGCTGATGGATAGGCCGGTGGGCCATATGGACAGGCGGAGGTAAAAGACCACGACCTGCGCCTGAGTGCGGAGGTAGTCGAGCCAGTGGACGCCCAGTGAGAAGCCGACGGTCTCGCTGCGGGGCGTTTGAGCCACGAGCCAGGCGAGGATGCCCCATGTGGCAAAGAGGCCCAGGTACAAATGCCAACGTCGGCGGAAGGCTTGTGCAAACGAGCCAGCCAGCAGAGCGCGGTCGTATAGCAAAGCAAAGAGCGGAGCGGTGACCATCACCTCCTTAGTTCCCATGCCCAGCGCGCAGGCCAGCAGGGCCAGTGCATACCACGCGGCGGCCACGGCGATGTCGTGGTCGTGGGCCTGACTGCCACGGATGAGGGCGTAGAGGGTCGCCAGATAGAAGAAGGTGAAAAGCAGTTCCGTGCGTTGAATGATGTAGGCCACAGTTTCGGTCTGGAGCGGGTGAACGACCCAGAGCAGGCTGACCGCCAGCGCCAGCCAGGGTGCTGCGGTGGCGAAGCGGGCAGCGAGTTGAGGGCGTTGCAGACTGCGTCGCTGGATGCCGTAGAGAAGCAGTGCGTTGGCGAGATGGATGATGAGGTTAAAGGCGTGATAGCCCCATACCTCCACGCCGCCGAGTTGGTAGTTGACGGCCAGCGAGAAGCTGACGATGGGGCGACCGGCAGTGGTGTCCTGCGGCGGGCTTTTCAGCGCTTCGGTCAGGGGCCAAATCTGGCGAATGTAGGGGTTGTTGGGGATGGCGTTGTGATCGTCGAAGATAAAAGGGATGCTGAAACTGCTCTGATAGACAATGATGCCCGCGGCAATGAGAATCAACGCCGCGACGAGGCCGCGCAGCAACTCGGGGCTCACGGGACTTGGTTCGGTGGAACCGGGCAGCGATTGAGGCGTATCACTCATAGGGGATCGGCTTTTCAAAAGGCATCGGCGACGGTGCCAACGTTCGGGAGCATAGGCATGATTGGACACTGGCAGCTTGGCCGACACGGGATTCTTGTCTGGTCGGCGCTCTTGGCGGTGGGCATCCTGGCGCTGCTGGCGCTGCCTGCGCTGACTTCGACGACCGATGCGCCCGAGTCGGCTTCCGGGGAAGCGACGTCCGAGCAGGCCGATCAGGCTCGGCAGGCTCGGAAGGATGCGCAGGCCAAGCAGGCCGCCTATGAACAGCATATCGCGGCGCTCAAAGAGCGTGTCCCCAAGGGGTTCACCGTGGTCGCCTCGCCGCCGTTTGCGGTCGTCGGGGATGAGCCGGCGGATGTCGTGGCGAATCGAGCCAGACTGACCGTCGCGTGGGCTGTCGCCATGCTCAAGAAAGATTTCTTCGCACGTGACCCCGAGAAGACATTGGACATCTGGCTTTTCAAAGATAAGGAGAGCTACGAGAAACACACCAAGGAAATTTTCGGCGACACCCCCACCACGCCCTACGGCTACTACTCTTCACGCCACGGGGCATTGGTCATGAACATCGCCACCGGCGGCGGCACGCTGGTGCATGAAATCGTCCACCCTTTCATGGCGGCCAACTTCCCCGATTGCCCAGCGTGGTTCAACGAAGGCATAGGCTCGCTCTATGAACAGAGCGGAGAGCGCGATGGTCACATCGTGGGCTTCACCAACTGGCGCCTGCCCGGTCTGCAGGATGCGATCCGTGCCGACAAGACGCTGTCCTTTGAAAAGCTCACGGCTCTGGATGATGATGCGTTCTACGGCGACGGCGCAGGTCTGCATTACGCTCAGGCCCGATACCTCTGCTACTACCTCCAAGAGCGCGGACTGCTGCGCAAGTACTACGCCCAGTTCGTGGCAGATTGTGAGGAAGACCCCACGGGTTATGCCACGTTGTGCGAGGTGTTGGGCAACCCGGACATGGCGACGTTCGAGCGCGATTGGCGGGCGTATGTTTTGAAGCTGCGATTTAAGCGATGAGCAGAGTTACGGTTTCTCCCCGGTCACCTTGGACAGCAGGTCGAAGAAGCCGCGTTTGCGTGCCGAGCTGATGCCCCATTTGACGGGCACCGACTGGTATCCCTCTTCGTAACCTTCGCCTTTGAAGCGGTAGTCGAAGTAGCCCCAACCCGCCCCGGATGCTACAGCCGCGAGCATGTTATTGACGGGTTTGTCGAAATCGAAGTGGTCGTCTTCGTTAAAGAGAATGGGCTGATCGTGGTATCCCTCGACGGCGCGGGTCTGTTCGACCATTTTGCCGATGCGCGCCGGGTCGCCGACACCGTTGCCATGCAGCAGCAGGAAGTCAGCGTGCCTGGTCACATCGGGGCCGGGGATCGTCCCGCCGCCGTAGCTGGTGCTCGACAGCAGCCGCCCCGCAGGGTTGGCGACCTTGCCTTGTGACCGCGTCTGCACCAGTTGGATGAGTTCATGGACGCGCTGCGGTTTGAGGATGGCGTGGTCGTACTTGATGTTGCATTCGTTGTTGACTTCGATGAGCACGTTGGAATATTGCCTGGCAAGAAGCCAGTCCACGGCATGCTCAACGCCTCGGACCACAGCGGCTTCATCCTCGAGGCGTTGATCCTGGCCGAAGTAAAAGAAGCCGAGAATGGGTGCCATGCCCAGTTCATCCGCTCTGTCGAGGATGCGCTGAAGGCGGACGAGGTATTCGTCGCGCAGGCCGCCGTCAGCGGCAAAGGCGGAGTTGTGCCAAGGCTGCTCCTTGCTGTAACCCTGCGGACTCCCGCCCTGGAGGTTGATGGTGAAACTCACCAAACCGTGGGCACGCCACAGGGGCATGGCGGCGATGAACTCGCGGGTGTTGCGGTCGGCATCCCACGCACCATCGGGGTAAGCCCAATCGGGCTGGGTCTTAGGATTCAGGTCGTCAAAGATGCCTTGGACCAGCCGGGCATTCATCAACAACCCCTCGACGCGACTGCCCTGATACTGCCGCCCTTCGTAGACCGGCTTATCGTTGATCAGGAAATCCCGGCCGCGAATGCTTACCGTGGTTTTACGTTTCATTCGAGCAAACCTTTCGCCTAGACCCGGCGTAAAAGAGACATCGTGAAGGAGACATCACAATCAACCCCGCCCGGGGATGGCCGATAATATCCGGTATCCCGCATCTAGTCACAGTTCCCTTTGCAACGCGACCACCAAATTCCTGGCCCAACTACACTATCCACCATGCACAGATCAATCCGCACTTCATCCTCGCCGGGCGTCGCCAGCTTCTGCTTTCGCTCGTTGGCGACCATGGTGCTGACGCTGCTGATGGCCATCCCGGCTATGGCGGGACCGGCTGACATCGTGACCTACATCGGCGGGCCACGGGCACAGCGCTTCACCGACGTAATGCGCCTTTCAGATGGCACGTTCTTGATTGCAGGCAGTGCCCAATCGCTGGACTGGGTGCCCGCCAACGCGCCTCGGGTTCAACTCGATACCACCGCCATCCACAGTCGCACGGCTGATCGCACAGCGTTTCTGCTCCACATCAGCGGCGATCTGCAGAGCGTCCTGCGCGTCGTCTCGCTGCCAGCCGGGGTGGTTCGCGACATTCGCATGATCAAGTCCACCAACGAGCCGGGGCAGCCCACCGGGGCGCTCTATATCGCTGGCCCACGCGACAACGGAGATCTGAACAAGGACGGCGGGGTAACGGGGTATTTCATCGCCAGGCTCAACGGCAACTTTGTCAATCAACCCCCTACCGCCCTGGAGTGGGTTCACAACGTTGCAGCGATTGACCTCTATCGCGAGGAACCCCGCTGGGATGTCGCGAGCGACGGGAAGGTTTACTTCGTCGCAGGTGAACCGTTCGGCAAACAGTGGGGAGCCGTCTATCGCCTCACCGCACAAGGCCAACTAGACATCGTCAACGATTGGCGATTTCATCTGACCAAGAAGGGCGCATGGCACGGCTCACCGGCGTCGCAACGCGATGACGTCAAGTACAGCGGCCTGTCGCTTTCCCTCGAACGACGCGGATCGCTGCGCTCCTGGACGCAGGATGATTACGTAGCCCGACTGCCCGATGGCAACGGCGGGACGAAGCAGGGTCGCTGGCCGCTCGATGCGTTCTATGCTGGGCCGTTCAACGTGGAAGAGCCCGGGGAAAGTCAGCATGGCCCGGGATACACCGGCTACTCCATGGGGCCCGCCAAGAGCCTTTGCGTTAACAGCATCGCCGTTGATCGCCGCACTGGCGATGTGTTCCTCGCGATGGGCATTCAGACCCGCCTGCCCAATGAGAAACTCGACACCGAGCCTGCGGTGGTGGCGATGACCTCGACGGGCAAGCTCAAATGGTGGAGCCGACTCTACACCGAGCAAGCGGATAACTCCCCACCGCAGCAATCCGCCACCAGTCTGGCCATCGACTATTCCGACTCTGCGGGGCAGGGCGTGCTGGTCGTGGCGGCTTCGGTCTACGGCAATGCGCCATATAACCTATGGCGCGGCGACGAGGTCAAGCATCCCGACAACCCGGGGCGCTCATTCCAACCCCGCTTCGATGGCGCTCTCGACAGCGCCACCATCGCTTGGCTGGGACGGCTGAGTCTCGCTGACGGCACCCTGTTGCACGCCACCTACGTCGGCGAATATGCGGAGGGCATGGCCATCCGTGACGATGCGCAGAGGTATACCGAAGCGAAGTACGACGGCTGGCTGAATCACGACCTGGGCATGGCTGACCTCGCGACCACCCGGCTGGGGGCCAACATCCGGATCGATGGAGAGGGACGCATTTACGTCATCGGTTACGGTCGCCGGGTGCTCACCACAGCCAACGCGTATCAGAAAATGCTCAAGCCCGAACAAGGTCTGTCGACTTGGGCACAGTTCGTTCGTGTTTACAACGCCGACCTAACGGGCATCGAATACTGCAGTCTACTCACCGGTCAATGGGACAAGAAGACGGGCAGCGGCGGAGACAACACGCATCTCCTGGGGCTCTGGCCCGTTCAAGGCGGCGTGATGATCGCCGGCCTGCAGGAGGTCGATGACCAGGGCATTCTCAAAGGGCAACCGCTCCCCACGCAGAACGTGCCAGCCTGGGGTCGCGACAAACCTGCTGGTGAAGAGGCCATCCTTGCGGTGCTGAGGTTCGAGTGAGTTGATTAAGCTTGCTTGTGCGATGGCCCGTGATGAGTGGCGTTGCCCCGGGAACACCGGGGGAACGCCGGCATGAACCGCCCGCCGCAAATAGCGTAAAATCGCCCTGGGCCGGTAGCTCAGGGGTCAGAGCGTGCGACTCATAATCGCTTGGTCGCGGGTTCAAATCCCGCCCGGCCCATTTCAGTTTGTCGCTCGTTAGCCAACCGAGGACTCCGCCGAATCGAACCTATGCCGCCGCGAGCGTTCGCCATGTTCAAAACTGCTCGGGAGTTTGTCGTCAATCTGTTCACCGAGTTCCTTTCGGAGAATCCGTTTCAACTCGCTGGGGCCCTGTCGTTTTACACGCTGCTTTCACTGGCACCGCTGCTGTTGGTGGTGGTCGCGTCGGCGGGACTTTTCTGGGGTGAAGCTGCGGTGCGGGGACAACTCACCGGGCAGTTTGAGCAACTCGTGGGCTCCGATGGTGCCAGCGTCATCAACACCATCATCGCCAACGCCAGCGACACCAAGACCGGCGTCATCTCCATGATCATCGGTTTGGCAACATTGCTCTTTGGCGCCACCACCGTTTTTGTGCAACTTCAAGCCTCGCTCAACCAGATATGGAACGTCCGCACCACAGCCCGCCGCAACGCCATCTGGAGCTTCGTTCGCATACGCTTGCTGTCGATGGCCATCGTGCTGGGAATGGGCTTCCTTCTTGTGGTGTCGCTGGTTTTCTCAGCAGCATTGGCGGCGCTTAAGAACCACATGGACGCGAAGCTCAGCGGCATGGCGTGGCTGTGGGAACTGCTCAACTTCGGCATCTCGCTGGGCGTCGTCACCGTGCTCATCGCCATGATCTACAAGTACCTGCCCGATGTCCGCATCGCCTGGCGCGATGTCTGGCTCGGCGCGCTGGTGACAGCCGGGCTCTTCGGCATCGGCAAGTTTCTCATCGGCATGTACCTGGGCCACGCCAGTGTCGGCTCCGCCTACGGTGCCGCGGGGTCGCTCGTGGTCCTGCTGGTCTGGGTGTATTACTCCTCTTTGATCCTCTTCTTTGGTGCCGAAATCACGCAGCTACTGATGCGGTATCGCGGCCACGAGATTCAACCCGCGGCTTTCGCCCGAGAGGTTGGCAAGTGACCCCGACCGCCGCTGATTGACACCAGGCACTAGGCCTCATGCATACGATCTCCCATGAATGAAGATGATTCCGTATGTCTGTGCTTTCAGGTTTCCAAGCGGAAGATCGTGAGTTATCTCAAGCGTGAGCAACCTGAAAAGGTCAGCCAAATCAGCGAGTGTCTGTCGGCTGGCACGGGTTGCGGTTGGTGTATTCCGTTTCTGGAGAAGCTGCATGCCCAAGCGGCCTCAGGCGTGGCGGAGCCTGATTTGCCCGTCTCGCCGGAGGAGTACGCCCGGCAACGAGCCGTCTATCGTGCGGCTGGAAAGAAAAATAAGCCACGATGACTGCCCCGCATCACGCGATCACGGGATCACGGGCGGCGCGGGTTGACTTGGAACATTCACCGGCGGGGGCATTGGCACCGGGTGCGGCATCTGCGAAACTGATTGCATCTGCCAGACCACGGCAGTGGTGTAGAACCCCACGACCACGACAAACACTGTCGTGGGCACCCAGAAGCTCGCAATAATCGCCCGCCAGGGACCGATGCGGTGCGCAGCCATGAGCACGAAGACGGCGCTGATGCAAGTCCACAGGTATGCCGCAGCCCAGCCGTAAGGCACGCCGCAGAAGGGCATCGCTACGATCAGCGCCGGGCTCTGGGCATAGAGCAGTGAGCGGGCGGTAGTGTTGAAATCCCCATCGTGGCGCCCGGTGATGGCGAGCAGCAGGTGGGCGCCGCCTCCGTGAATCGCCGTAATAAGCAGCGGCAAAAGCAACCCGAACAGTGTCACACCGCCGCAGCAACCCGAGGCGAACAGAATCTCCGACATCCCTAGCCCTGACCCAGTCCCCATCGAGTCGAAGAGTACAAAGAAAACCGCAAAGAGCACGATCCAACTCAGACTAAAGATGGCAAACGCCACGCCGTTGACGATCATGGCAAAACCCAGCGCCGCGACAAAACTGCCCCCGGGCCCGCCAACCATCGGCCCGAGTTTGTGTGGCATCACCATAGCCAGCCCCCAGGTGCGCCAGAAGGCACGCCAGCGACCCAACTGTTGGTGATCCTCCCACGGCACCCGATCCGTGCTGTAGGCCTTGACGTCGTTCGCCAAAGGCACCACACGCATGGCACTGACGGTCATGGCCTGACCGCAACCCAGGCATGTGGCCTGTTCGGTCGTGGCCGGCAGATACGACTCGCCGCTGCCGCCGTGAAGGTGATCGCAATACGGACACGCGAACGCCACCGTGTCCGGCACGAACCGGTAAGAGCGTATATCAAACCCGCTGCCACACTCCGGGCAACGCGGCTCAGAAAGATTCAGCAGTGCATAGCCACAAGTGCGACATTGCATGATGCCACATCAGTGCTTATGCAGGGAGTCGTCAACCTTGTGCTTCGACGCGATGGGCGACAGCGGCGTTTTAATGTTGGGAGCCGCCACGCTGTACGGGCTGCCGATGCGCGGCGCGACATAACCCACGCCATTGGCGATCACCTTGCGCACATTGGCGTCGAAATAGATCGGGAACGTCTCATGGCCGGGACGGAAGTAGAAGACCTTGCCCTTGCCGCGGGTCCAGCAGCAGCCCGAACGGAAGACCTCACCACCCTCGAACCAACTGATGAACACCAGTTCATCGGGCGTGGGAATATCGAAGAGCTCGCCGTACATCTCGGTGTGAGGAAGCTCGAAATATTCGCCTAATCCGTCGGCGATGGGGTGCCCGGGATTAACGCACCAGAGACGCTCCTTCTCCGCAGCCTCGCGCCACTTCAACCCGCACCCGGTGCCCATGAGCTTCTTAAAAATCTTGGAATAGTGGCCCGAGTGCAGCACGATGATGCCCATGCCTTGGAGCACGCGGCGATGCACCTTCTCCACCACTTTGTCGTCCACCTGCCCGTGAGCACAGTGGCCCCACCACGTCAGCACATCCGTCGCCGCCAGCACGTCATCAGTCAAGCCGTGCTCCGCTTCCTGCAGCGTGGCCGTCTTCACCACGACGCCTTGGCCCAGATGTTCGCGCAGGCCCTCAGCGATCACGGTGTGCATCCCGTCGGGATAAATCTTGCCGACGGTCTCGTTCTTGTGTTCGTGGACGTTCTCGCCCCAGACAGTGACGCGGATCGGATTGGCCATTAACAGAGCTCCAAGGTGAATGCGGGGTTTGTGAAAATCAATAGCGACGAAAGATTAACGCAGATAACCTCAGACGATGCAAGTCCAGCCATCCAGCAAACCCCGCCAAGGCCCGCCATTTCCCAGAGCGGCCCCCCCGGTCCCAATCCGCACCCCCCGGCTCGGAAGCCGGTACGAATCGTTAGGACGCCGGTAAGGATCTTAAGGAAGCCACTAAGGCCTGGAAGGCCCCCCGGCGAAGGACGCAATGCACCGCACCCGCCCAGCAAAGCCAATAGCCGATAATCGAACCAACTCAACCCCCCGTCGCAGCACGTCGGCAGCATGGTCAACGCCTGGAACGAGCCGGAAGCGTAAGCGACGGACAGGGCGGTACCAAGCGACGCGAGTTATTTAACTCCCGTCCCTTTTTCCGCATCCCCTTTTTCCGCATCCTCCATATCACAGCGAGAGCCGATAAGATACTGGCGCACGTCCCTATAGTGTGTTACGCACCCCGGAAGCACAAGACCCATATCCCCGTTGGGGAAGACAAGCTCCATCTCAGGTCCACGAAATGCCGTCTCTGGCCTCCGAATGACCTGAACATCACGCCACGAGTACCTTGCCACCGGGCCGTTGTGAACCTCAATTCCTTTCACATCAATAAAGATGCGAGTCCGCATTCGGATGAATCGTACACATTGAACGACGCGATTCCCACAGACAAGCGATAACATCAATAATATAGCGACCGCTCCGAGGTATTGCAGCGTCGGCTGTCGAATGCTGATTGCGATAGCTCCAGTGAGCGCGGACAGGAACAAACCCGTCAATATCCCTAGGCCACCGATGACCCATCGTGATACACGTAGGGGCTCCTGCTTGCTATTTGGGACAGAAGGGGTGTCAGGAATCATTCTCATGGGTTTGCCTTCGAGTCTGCTACCGAGTTAGTTACCCCCGTCCCTTTTCCCGCATCCACATTTCTGTTCTCCTTCCCATCGCCCTCGCTCCTGGGGTCGGCGTCCCAGTTAATTCGCACCTTCGCGCGATTGTCGTTGGCCCGCCCGTATCTTTGCACCAACATCCATATACCCGATCCTATCAAAAAAGGCAGGATTATCACCTGAATGCGACCGACACTGGTAGCTGCATTCATCAGACGATTATACTCATTGAATTGCTCTTTGGCTATATCTCGGTATTTTCTAGGACTCCCTCGCGACATTTCGTAGTAGTTACCATCGCGTTCTATGGCTATTGCATTTATTCCAGTGCGTTCATGGGCAATTGTCTGGAAACCACACGCGGTTAACACTAACGCGAGATAAACTACGCACATAAATATAAATACTGGCTTCATCTTCTAAGATCCACGCAATCAATAAGGTAATACGAATTAATTAACTCCCGTCCCTTTGTCCGCCTCCGGACCTGGCGTGTCCTTGCCGCCCATGGGGTTGTACTGCGAATCAAGCAGGTCGCCCTCGAAGTGCCCGACGTAATGGCCGGATTCGTCATACCAGAAGGTCAGCGAGAAATAGCGTTTCCCCAGTTCTCGCCGTGCCC
>JBGSTK010000055.1:0-3668 GCA_041736565.1 Phycisphaeraceae bacterium
GCTCGACTCAACCCCCCACCTACCCCCCCCTGTACCCCCCACCATCCCGCGCCAACACGCACCTACTCGTCACCAATCGAAAAACCCACCCCCTCAAAACCCCCGGGTTTTTGACACCTGCGATTTTCACGCGCGCACAGATGATGACAGCGCGCACCTCTTGCCTGGCGCGCGCCACCAGATGCACGCCCTCTCGACTTGAAGCGCGACCTCGTCACGCCCCCGCGCGCCATCGAACAGGATGGTCACAAAGCCTCGGCGCGATCGACTGGCTAACGCGCCCGGCGACGCTGAGGTGACAGCGGCATAGAGCGGGCGATGTGTTCCCCTTTGACCTCAAGCAGAGAAAAGTAGCGGTCGGGCGGGGAAGGGTTTTGGAGGCCCTATCGACAGTTGCTATGATGACGGTGTATCGGCGTCACATAGCTCCTGCTAGGCCCTTCTAGATCTTTGGAAGGGCCGACCCACCCGGCCGCTAATTATTCTTCAGGGGTCAACTGTTGGATTCGCGTTATAAGCCCTTTGTAGTCGATTGCCATCGCGTCGTCTGGACCGCTGAACTCAAGAAGCCCTTCGTCTCCCAGTTCCTTTAATTTTGCGCGAAATTCTTCGGGTTCAAGCCCCGCATTGAAAGCGAGATACGCTAGTGCTGGCGGTCGAGGCAGATTCGGGCGTTCGTAGTCGACGACTGCGAGGATCACCTGTAGTTTCTCAAGTGCCCCTTCACCTAAGATAATCTGGGGCAGGCAACGCAGCAGCCGCTTAGGAACCGGCACAAACCCTTCATTCAGGACGCCTCCTGGCCATTTGTGTCGCAGAACATCCGGCAGCTGTCCTGTGTCGATTTTTCGTCTTTTCAGCATTGGATACCTATAACGACTAACTAAATACCTGATAAATACAGAAACGATAACGACTAAATAGTAATCTTAAAAAATCAGGCTGTCAAGTGTTCCCTCAAAAGAACAAATGAAATGTGGATAAAGTGTGCATAACATCTTCGCCAAGCTGATTGGGGCTGGCTGTGAATCGTGGAATGGTGATCGGCTCTGAGAGAAGCAAGCATAGGTGTGCAAAAGGGCTTTTGGGGTAAAAGCACCGCATGGAAGTGCGGTGTTGGGAGGGGGGCGATGTTGCGCGCGAGGTGGGGGCGCTGGGCGTGGATTCGGGGTGGGGTGGGCGCGTAGGATTGGTCCGTTGGGGCCGGTGGTCCCCGGGTCCGTCGGGTGGGGGTTGGGTGGGTCGCGAAGTCAACGAGTCAAAGGAGATTGTCATGATGCAGTTGCGTGCTTTCGTGGTGGGCTTGGTGCTGATGGGGGTGACGGGCGCGGTCGTGGGAGTTGCGGAGGCGGCGGAGCCTAAGAAGGTGCTTTACCTTTACGGCAGCGTTTCGGCTAATGGGACGATCCCCGCGCCGCCGGGGCAGGAGTTCCATCAGATGCGGCTCAACGACACCGGCAACGAAGGCATGTCGCAGTTCAAGGCGGCCATCGAGGGCGGGTCACTCATCCAGGCGTCGGGCACGACCTTCCAGATCAGCGAGGCGTACGATGCGGCTACCACGCTCAACAGCGCGCTGCTGGCGCAGTACAACGTGCTGATCCTCGGATCGAACAACAAGGTGTTCAGTACAGCCGAGCGCGACGCGGTGGGCGACTGGGTCAAGGCTGGCGGCGGGCTGATCGCCTGGAGCGATTCGGCGTTCGGCGGCAATCATTCGCAGGTGGGCGTGGGCAACCCCGTCGGCAGAGACAGCAACAACTCGATCACCACGCAGTTCGGCATGTTTTTATGCGCGATAACGGCGCGGGCAACTATGCGATCAAGCAGTACGAATTCAACCACTACCTCAACGACAACAACAAAGATGAAGGCGTGATCTTCCGCGGCGAAGGCGTCAGCGTGGTCCGCGTCAGTGGTGACGCGAAGTTGGTGGCGAAGTTGCAGGCTGGTGGACTTGGCGGCCAGATCAGACTGCACAACGATGATACGAACGACTCGAACATCGGTGCGATCAATGCGGACACGGATGCGGCGATGGCCATCGCACAGATCGAAAAGGGGCGAGTGATCGGCACGTTTGACCGCAACACGTTTTGGAATGCTGGGGCGGGGACGCGGCTGTCGCACGTGGACAACGCGGAGTATGCGCAGCGGCTGGTGTTGTGGGCGTCAGGTGTGGCGGACCCGATTCCTGAGCCGGGGTCGTTGGCGCTGTTGGGGGTGGGTGGGTTGATGATGTTGCGTCGTCGGCGGCGGTGAGGGTTTGGGGGAGTGGGGTGGGGAGTGGTTGCGCGGGGGGGGTCTGTTGCGGAAATTGCGCGTGCATCCGGCCCTGAAGGGACCGGCTTGTGGGGGAGGGGTGATGCGGTGCGGAGGGTGGGGAGGGGGCCTACCATTGCGTCTATGACTTTGGATGCTGTTGATTCGCTTAATGCGACGCTTGTTGACCGGCAGGATTTGACGGCGACGTTGGCGATTGTGCGCATCGCGCCGTTGAGTGGGCAGGCGGTGGAGTTTGAGCCGGGGCAGTTTGTGAGCATTGGTTTGCCGCGGGGGCGTGAGGACACGTCGGCGGTGGCGGCGGTGATGCGTAGTCGGGCGGGGAGTCAGGGGCCTCGCTTGATTCGTCGGGCGTATTCGATTGCCTCGTCGCCGCAGCAGCGTCGGTATTTGGAGTTTCTGTTGGTGCGGGTGGATGATGGCAAGTTGACGCCGCGGCTTTTCGATGTGCCCGTGGGCGGTCGCGTTTACATGGATGCGACGGCCAAGGGCGAGTTCACGCTGGCAAACGTGCCGCACACGGCTGACCTGGTGTTCATTGCCACGGGCACGGGGTTGGCGCCGTTCATGTCGATGATCCGCGCTTACCGAGGCACGGGTCGCTGGCGGCGACTGGTGCTGATCCACGGGGTGCGTTTTCCGCAGGACCTGGCGTATCGCGAGGAACTGCAGCGTGCGACGTTGGATGACTCGACGATCCGCTACATCCCGCTGTGCTCGCGTGTAGTGGATGGCGATAACTGGACGGGGCAGTGTGGTCGTGTGCAGACGGTTTTATCGCCGGATGTGTATGAGAGCTTGACGGGGCAGGCGTTGAACCCGGAGCATGCGCACGTGTTTTTGTGCGGGAATCCGGAGATGATTAAGGATGTCAGCGCGATGTTGGAGCCTCGCGGGTTTCGGCGGGATGTGGAGAGCCACGAGCAGCGGAATTTGCATTATGAGCGGTATTGGTAGGGCTAAACCGCAAGCGTGCTGCGGCTGCGGCTGCGATGGCGGGGGGCGACCGTGTCGCAGTGATGCTAAACCGCAAGCGTGCTTCGATCAGATTGTGCTTTCGGTGACGCGGAGGACTTCGTCGACGGTGGTGAGTCCCTGGGCGACTTTCTGGAAGCCGTCGGTGCGGAGGTTCACCATGCCGCGTTCGAGACAGAGTCGGCGGAATTCGGTGACGCTGGGGCTGGCGGCGATCTTGTCGCGCAGGGCGTCATCGAGCATAAGCAATTCGTAGATGCCCAGGCGGCCGGCGTATCCGGTGTTGCGGCAGCGCTCGCAGCCCTTGCCTTGCCAGACCTGGTCGACGGCGATGCCCTGCATGGCGAGGTGCTCGGCGACGGTGTCGGTTGGCGGGACCTGGGTTCGGCAATGCTGGCAGATTTTTCGCA
>JBGSTK010000056.1:0-14026 GCA_041736565.1 Phycisphaeraceae bacterium
CCGCAGGCGCAAGCCCAAGCCCAAGCTCAAGCGGCCACGGCGCCGCAGGCCACGACCGGCGGCGGTGACGCGGACCTGAAACTGTTCGAAAAAGGGCGCGAATGGGAGTTCCTCAAAAACACCGGCGAGGGCTCGTTCACCCTGGGCGCCGACAGCGACAAACCCGTCGGCATTCTGGCGTTTGATTTCTCCAAGTCCACGACCACGAACGTGCCTTACGTGCTGGCCACGACCAAAATCAGCGTTCCCGACACGGCCGGCACGGTGCAGTTCAAAGCGCGGGCCGGGCATGCCCAACGCGTCACCGTGCGCCTGGTGGACGACACCGGCCAGACCCATCAGTCCAAAGTCACCGTCAAAGGCTCAGGCGAATGGGAGACGATCAAGATATCACTGACCAAAAAGTTGGAGCACTGGGGCGGCGAGAACGACGGAAAAATCCACTTCCCAATCAAGCAACTGGCACTGAGTATACCGCTGACCGACGGAACCAAGACCGGCAAGATCGAGTTCGCCGATGCGGTGACGGTCGCGAAATGACGTGATGCAACAGGAAGCCCACCCGCCGGAGCTGGTGGGCTTTTGCTCCCGAGTTTCTATCATTCGTATGATAGATGTCATGAGTCTACACATGTAAGTAAACACGAATCGAGTAGCATCGATATGTCACCCATTCGTACTTCGCGAGCGTTCACCCTGATCGAACTCCTGGTGGTGATTTCGATCATTGCCCTGCTGATCGCGCTGCTGTTGCCGGCACTGGGCCAGGCGCGTGAAGTCGCCAAGACCACGACCTGCGCCAGCAATCAGCGGCAGATGGGCGTGCAGTTTGGGGCGTACCTGAGCGACAACAAGTCGGTGTATCCGGCGCGCTATACCGATATGGACGCCATCAACTGGAGCAGCACCGGGCCATGGTATCTTGCGGTGATGCAGGAGAAGAACGCCAGCCAGGCCAAGGCTTGGCCCCTGTGGTGTCCCAACGACCCCAATACCAAAAAAGCAAACCCGGGTGGTAATATCAGCTATGGCTACAACCATGGCGGACTGGGCGGAGTGAGCTGGACTAATGGCATGAGTTTCGGCTTGCCGTTCTATCCTGGCTGGGGCGGCGACGACCTCCTCCAGCCCGCACGGCAGGACACCATCGCGCAGCCGTCAGACACCATCGTGCTCAGCGACAGCAAATTCGGCACCAACAACGAGGACCCCGTGGGCTGTTTCGTGGTCTACGCTCACCCCGATGACGGCGCTGGGGTGGCCTTCACACGCCATGGCGACGGCTGCAATGTGCTGTGGGCCGACGGCCACGGCAAGATTATGACGCCACGAGTCCCGGGCGCGAAAGGGCTGTGGCATGGTATGTACGACGATCCTGACCTGCTGGGCGATATCCGCGATACTGACCCCAACAAGTGGGATCGCAGATGAGCGATGGGTCGCTCAGATCGCGCCGTCATGATCCGTTCTTAGTCACGCCCGGGCCGAACATCACCCGCGCGACGGTGCCGTAGTCGGCGACGCTGTGCCCGGAATTCGCCTGACCGTCCCGCTTGGTTCGGGTGCTTCACCGTCTGCGGCGTGTGGCGAGCGGGCGGGCACTGCATGTCATGCAGCATTGCCGGGGCATATTGAACCAGAATACACCCGGCAGGACTCGAACCTGCAACCTTCTGATCCGAAGTCAGTTTTTGCACCTCTAGACCACTGATGTTCCAGATTGACAATTGTTGATATATTCGAGCCTTACGGCAACTCGGACCTTCACATTGAAGCACGGCGGTTGATCGAAATTGACGTCGCGTGCTTCAATGGCGCTTCAATGGCCGATGCTCATATGGGCCCCCCCAGCTCGAAAAAAGATCGGCACTGACCAGTGACATCACCGTCGAAAGATGCCTTCATGATATCCAGCCAGATAATCGCAACAAACTCCAGGCAAGCCCCCGCGGACCAAGCAGCTCAGCCAACACGGCTCAGATTTACGGTGCGCTCCTTGCGTTGCATTAAGCCGTCCGATCGACAGTTGTGGGTCTACGACAATGAGGCCGATGGTTTAGCTTTGCTGGTGTTGCCTTCCGACGTGCGGACGTTTTACTTCGCCAAGAGGATCGGCGGCCGGTATCGCCGTGTGAAGATCGGCCGTTTCCCCAGCATCACTATTGAGCAGGCACGGCGTGAGACTGCCAAGTTCGCAGGCAAGGTGGCGGCCGGTGAAAACCCCGCCGATGCACGCCAACAAGTCCGCGGGGCAACCACCCTCGGCGACCTCTGGCAACACTATTTGAACACGCATGCCAAAGTTCACAAACGAACATGGCGTGAGGATGAGCGGCAGTATGATGCCCACTTGAAACGGTTGGCGAGCCGTCGATTGGACCAGATCACCCGACCCGAAATCGCCGCCATACACGCGAAGGTCGGAAAGTATGCACCCATCGCAGCAAACCGCCTCTTGGCATTGGTCAGCAAGCTTTTCAATGTCGGTACGGGCGTCGGCTTCACAGGCGCGAATCCGGCCAAAGGCATTCAGCGATTCAAGGAGGCCACGAGAGACAGATTCCTTGACGCCGAAGAATTGCCACGTTTTCTTGACGCCGTTGGGGACGAACGTAACCCAACCATTCGAGATTTCCTTCGTGTGCTGCTCTTCACGGGTCAGCGGCGGGAAAACGTCGCTTCCATGTGCTGGAACGAACTTGATCTCAAACGCCGGGTCTGGACCATTCCGGCAGCAAAGTTCAAGATGGGTCAGGCAGTGGATATTCCGTTGGCTGCACCAGTGCTCGCAATCCTCAAAGCCCGCCGGCAGGTTGATCCCGATGGACTGTGGGTTTTTCCCTCGCATAGGCAAGGAGCCAGTACGCCGTATTTGAGTGAACCCCGAGGCGGTTTCGACCGTGTCTGCGAACGTGCCGGGATTAAATCGCTCCGCATGCATGACCTGCGTCGCACGACGGCATCTTGGGCAACGATGATCGGAACGCCCTATCCTACATCAAGTCGGGTAGTCCCCACGAACAGTACAGCCTCTTCACGTCATCCGCCACGGGCAGCCCCCCGCGAGTTCGAACTGAATTATCTCGCCCATGGGAATGTCACCGAATTCAGGGGATCATCGGTGTGGCGGAGATGTGGGCCCCGAGTGGACACTTGAGACATGTTTCAGCCCTGTATTGACAGGGAGTTACAAGCGAAAGTCTCAAAATCAGCCATTTTCAAGTTCTGCGGCTCCGCCTACGAACCACCCGGCGGAGACGGGGGCCACCAAGAAAAACATGGCACAGGTTTCGGCCCAGCATTCACAAGGACTTACGAGCGAAAATGCCAAATACAGCGATTTTCACGTTCTACGCCCCCGGTCTCAAGCAATTGCCGCCATGAGACGGATGGTGGTGTCATAAACACAAATCGCACCGTGACCTGCGACGGCAAGTCTCAAAGTCTCATCGATCTGGCCATTCTGGACGCCCCCATCGACCTCAGAATCGCCGTAGAAACGCCACACCACAGGCCGAAGAATAACAGTGCAGGGCCACTCGACCGACTTTCCCAAGAGCCCCAACTCAGGTGAACAGCCAACGCGGACTTGATCGATACCGAGTGCCAAACCCGGTGACGGGGACAACCAGCAACTCGACCAGTTGGTGGAGACAGCAGGCAACGCTTTGCGTGGCGTTGAAGCCCAGCAGGTACGTGACAGTGAATCCCTGCGTCTCCGCCTGGCACGACAAATGTCCGCCCTGCAGGCGGGTCTCGACGGCATGATGGTTGATCGACCTCGGCGACGGGTGCTGCGACCACAGCGGGAGGCCAGCTGATGGAGTTGATTGTATTACCCGACGGCACGGTGTGTTATGTCTACGATGAGCAACTGGACCTGAGACCACTGGGCGAAGTAAGTATTAAGCGTGCCAGTCATGTCGAGCCGATGGGTGACTGCTGGCAGGCTGACCTATCACCCTTCGGCGGTCCGCTGCTGGGGCCATTGCAACGTCGCAGCGAGGCACTGGCTGCGGAGGTCGAATGGCTTACCGAGCATCTGGCCCAACTTGCGTTGGGCCGGCTTGGCTTGGGGGCTTGACCGAAGATGTCAGCGGTCGCATGAGCCTCATGGTGTGTACACGCCGTATGGTGACATCGGGTCGCCTTGCGACCCTTTTTTTAGATATCAGCGGCCACGCCGTGACGGTGAATCGGGACGAAGGCTGGTAAGCGCTAAACGACGAGGATTTTGAGATGCTGCGGCGGCGCTGGGCGTCACGTGGGCCCAAGCCAACTACCTCAAAGCTCAAGACAGCGGCGCAAATCACCCATCGCCTCGCCCGCGCTGCCAAAAGCTTCGCCAAAACTACCCTCGGCATCGACCGTGCCACCGAGGAGCAGGTCGACGCCCGCCTTAATGTCTGTCGCCAATGCCCGGGCGGTCACGCCACGTTCAATGCCGATGGCTCATTGCACACCTGCGGTCCCATGCTCGAGTCGCTGAAGCGTGACGGGCACGGCACGTGCGGGTGCATCCTGACCATCAAGGCCCGTGATCGGGCGGAAACCTGCCCGTTTGGATGGTGGCCCAAGGCGGTTGGGCATGGCAAAACGACGTGAATCAAATATAACGCGCGGACTAACTCGCCCCCGGAAGGTCGCCCGTAGGCTTCGGCTTGCGGGCGGCTTTGTTTAGTCGTTCGGGCATCCGACGGCATGATCAAGCCCTGAACACGTGTTCGCCCTCGCGTGCAATCCGACGAAACAGGCTTTTCCGAAGAGGGTCAGGCCCACTCTAGGGTTGCCGCACACGGCAAGGGCTAAGGTCTGCAAGAAGCGCTTTTCGAAGAGGGTCAGGCCCACTCTGGGGTTGCCGCACACGGCGAGGGTTAAGGTTTGCACGAAGCGCTTTCCGAAAGAGGGTCAGGACCACTCCAGGGGGGCACTTCAGTAGGTACCGATAGGCGACCCAGCGGGGCCCTGACTCCGGATCGGAGAATCGCTCGTCGAGGGGGTGGTCGGGGCCGTTGGGTTGTCATTCAACAGGGCGGGGATTGTTGGCTTTGCCACCGGCGCTTTGTTTTCTACGCGCCGAACGGCATCGAAGACCGCGCGGCCACCGGACACGACAAACGAAAGCCCGGTCAGCTTCACATCGGCGAATCCAAGTTCATCAGCAGACAAACGCAACTCGTGCCAAGCCCCCGGCTGCGGCAGGTCGCCCCGGTTCGGAAGATGTTCGATCCATGGTGCCGTCTGCTCACCCCATCGTCCCCCAAATTTCCACGTCCGTGTGTGAAACGGATATTCGCCGTTGGCGGTGGCAGCATCCTTGAACTGGATAGCAATCTCGCGAGGCGGTTGGGCGGGCTCCAGATAGACTCGCAAAGACAACGACTCGCCGCGGCGAACGACGAACGGCGGCGTATCGGCGACCTCGAAGCACTGATGCCGGGATTTGCTGCCTGCTTGCACATCGATGGCCAGCCTGCCTGACATGGGTACAGGGTTGGTTGTGACCCAGTTCCAGAATTGGACTGGATTCTCCTTCACCCACACCTGCTGCATTGCGGGGACCGCACCGTCGGGCAGATGATCGTCCACCCAGACGTCCGGTGAAGGCGTGGGAGGACGTCGGATCGCGTCAAGCGAAACGACCGCTACGTGCGGCCATGCCCCCAAGTCGCCCCGCACGTCCGCGTCGGGGATGGCCACCGTGTCCTGCGTGAGGTCTGACGTGTTAACAGCCCGACCAATCGCCGGGCTATCCGACGCAAGTCGCCAGTCCCGTCCGCGGCCGACAAGGAAGCGAGGGTCCGCATTGAGACTGTGGCGGTCGTGGCCGGTCTGCTGTCGCCATTGCTCGAGGTTGTCGATCATTGGCTTGAAGCCGGTGTAGGTGCCGCCATCGGTCAACTGCAAAGGTCCGAACGTGCGGAACAACAGATTGTGGTCCGAAAGGTTGTCATGGACGCGATCGCTCGGTTCACGCTGAATCATCAGGTCCCAGGTGGTGCGGTTGTCGGCGATCACATTGTTGAGGATGCGGGCCCCAGTCATCGTCAGCTTTTCCCGTGGCACGCCGCCGACCTGGATAGCCGCCATCCCTTCGTTCTCCACGATCGTGTTGTGCAGGACCCGCACATCTTTACTGGCGAACACCAGCACGCCGTTGCTCTGATTGTTCCAGATCAGGTTGTGCGACGCTGTGGCGTTGTGCACCGCTTCGAGCTTGATCCCCGCGTCGTACTCTCGGCCGTGGTTGTGATGGATGAAGTTGTGTCGGACAACAATCGGCTTGCCGCTTAAACACCAATCAAACCAGATGCCCGACCCATAGTTAGTGGCTACTTCGTTGTACTCCACAGTCCCCCACGCGCCGGGAATCATCTTCATCCCACCGGCATGGTGACCCGTATTGAAGCGCCGCCAGTTGTTGTGGGTGACGCGGTTGTGGGTAATGAGGAATCTCGAGGGGTCCATCGTGCGGGCGCCGTGGTGTCCACGGACCTGAATGCCTAGGCCCCCGTTGTGATTCACATCGCAGTTGCGAACAATGGAGTCGGCAGTGAGGTCAACGCCGCCAAAATCCATCCACTCGACTACGCAGTTTTCCAAGATCGAGTTATAGGGCGGAGCAATCGCCGCCAGAAACTGTTCGGTTGGCGATGAGTTGCTGTGATAGAAGCTTAGTCCGCGAATCAACACATGCCTGGTGACTTCTGTCTCGGTGACGTTGAAAGAGAGAAGCCGAGGCAAATGCCCGGCTTCGATCACATGCTGGTTAGGATCGCCGCCGTCGGGCAGCCAGACATAGAGCACTTTGTTCTCGATGTCACAGAAGAAGCTACCCGGAACCATGTCAGCGATTTCATTGCCAATTTTGCCCCGGAAACTGTCGTTTTTTCCACCCGCAGTACCAACCTGGCGAAGGGGCGAGGTTAGGGGTGCTTTGTCGAAGTCCACGAACAGCGTCTGGGTGTGCCCCTCCCACCCCATCTTCTTCCAGATATCGCCCTCGTGCCGCTCCCAGTTCTCGACCACGATCGAGCCCTTGATCACCGGGCGTTCGCCTTCGTAAGCCAGGATGCGTGTGGGATTCTCGGCTGTCCCGGAATGTTTCGCGACGTCCAAAGCGATCATTCCCCTGTAGGTGCCATCGCGAATAAAAAGGGTGTCACCGCCCTGCAGCGCGTCAACAGCCCGCTCCAGAGTTCGGAACGCGGTGTCGACGGATCGCCCATCGTTACCGTCGTTGCCTGCAGGCGCGAGATAGTAGTTTGTACCAGCTGCCACGGGAAGAGTCATACACTGAAAGACCAACAATAAACACAATATCAGGTACCGCTTCACCGCAAACACGCGCCAGCGGGCTGAACAGTTCAACATATCGATACTACCTTCAGTTGTTGGTTACTCGTCCTTTGAGGATACGATGGCAATATTGCCGATGGAAAACCTAAGCGCGGTGCCGAAACCATTCCAACCGCCGTTGCGGATGTTGATCTGACCTGTTGAACTTGCCTCGCTTATCCAGGTCAACGGCTCCGGCGACGAATAGGTGGTGGAAGCAGTCACATTCTCTATGGCTACCTGGTATTGACGTTTGGCAGGGTCCACCGTTACCTTGAACTTGTAGACGTTGCCAGCAATGACTTTCATACCCGTGTCTACCGGATCGCCGCGATGAATGAGTCGCCAGGTGTCCCCGCCGCCGTTAATATCCCAGGTAGAGAGGAAGGTCTTTCGTTGCTCATTCCATACGCCCTCGGCGCCCCTGAGCAGCAATTGACGCCCTGATGTTTGAATCTGATCCGGTCTAAACAGGAATGAAATCACATGGGGGTCGGCCGGGGCGGTTCCGGAAAACGTGGGCCAAGTTTTCGCGTATGCGCGTTTGATACCTGCGGCCATGTAGGTCTTGTCGCCGGCTTTACTTACTGCTTGGACAAAAAGGTATTTGCCGTCTTTCACAAGCGGATCTTTTGCCCGTACCTCTATCAGTTCGTTTTCGTGAGGACCCTCATGATCAGGTTCCCACGGCCCTGCCCACCCTCCCCCGGCCGCTCCAGGGTAGCCGTCCCAACTCTCGTCCGAGTTGAAGTCGGCGACAGTGGCGACGCCAGCATAAAGGCCCAGACTGCAAGCCATGATACAAAGACCTGCAACCAAGAGAGTCTTGATCTTCTTCATAGTAACCTCATTTCTATTGACACTGCTTGGAACACAAAATACAAGGTCCATTTCCACGGTTTGGTAGGCTTCGTTCACTCTCAATAGTCGCCGAAGGGCGAACCGGCCGGGCCGCGTCCCTGCACGTCCTCCTTGAAAAGGACTCCGTCCGGCTTGTCCGTAATCTCGACCGGCACAGGTGCGGCAATCGGCGCATCGTTGACCACCCGACCGATCCGGTCAAAGACAGCGCGGCCATCGAAAGCGGTCAGAGCCAGTCCAATCAATGGACGGTCCGCGAAGCCGAGTTCGGCGGCGGGGAGGCGCAACTCGACCCAGGCGCCAGCCTCAGGCAGCCCTTCCCGCAACGGCAGATGGCTCAGCCAATCGATGGCGTCGGCACCCAATCGCAATCCGTAATTCCAACTCGCGGTCGGACGAGGGTAGTCGCCGCTGGATTGGTCCTTGGCCCGAACCTGCACAGCAATCTGCCGCGGTGGGTTACGGGGGTCAATATAAACAAGCAGCGAGAGAGATTCGCCCGCTCCGACTGTGAACGAGGGCTCAGACCCGTAGAAGTACATGACACCCGGTCGCTGGCGACCTGCCCTCAGATCGACGGCATGGATTCCCGACGCGGGCTTCGGATAGCCCGGGTGACCGATGATATGGCGGGCGGTGAGATCGATCGCCGACGTCCAGTTCCAGTGAATGATGGGATTCTCGCGTATCCAGGGCTGCTGCATTCCCAGACGAGCATTTCGGGGGAGAAAGTCATCAACCCAAACGTGCGGGTTGTCGGCTGCCGGCTTGGTATCGACCGCTGGACCGGGGAAATCTATTAACGGCGTACGCGGCTTCTGTTCCAGGTCTGCGGGACGGGCGGGTTCAAGCGCCCCCAAGGCCGGCCGGTCGCTTCGCTCGCGCCCTGTCGCGTCATCGGCCACCACAGGAACGGTGGCCAGTTCGGTGCCCACCGTGGCCTTGGCGGGAACCACGACTTCCATCATGTAATCGGAAAGACTGGTGCCTCTGCCGACGCTCGGGCAGTCCGGGAGCGGACGCCAGGGCATGGTGGCATTGAGGGCAAAGCGCGGAGCTGCGTCGAATGTTCCCTCACCGGAGCGCGGAGCCTTTTCGCTACGGGCTTCGCGCCAGGTTTCCAGATTCGTGATCATGGATTGGAAACCGGTGTACGTCCCGCCTGTGTTGAGTTGCAGCGGCCCGCCGAAGCGACGGACGAGGTTGTGGCTCGTCCAGTTGTTGCGGGTGCCACCGTCATCCTGCAGCATGATGTCCCAGGTGGTGTGGTTGTCGGCCACCAGGTTGTTGGAGATCAGTGTGTTCTCCATCTTCAGCTTTTGACGCGGAATGCCGCCGAGCTGGATCGCGGCCATCCCTTCGTTGCCGACAATGGTGTTGTGGAAGACCCGCGAGTTCTCGCAACCGAAAATCAGAAGCCCGTTGCCGCGGTTGTTGACGATCAGGTTGTTAACCACTGTTGTGTTGTCGGCGGCCTCGATCTTGATCGCGCCGTCCATGATCCTGCCCATATTGTTGTGAACGAGGTTGTTGCGAATAACTATTTGATTCTTGGTCCGGCAATAGTCAAACCAGATGCCCGAGCCGTTATTGCGGGCCACTTCGTTGGCCTCTACCGTTCCCGAGCCGTCGGGGATGATCTTCATGCCTCCGGCGTGATGTGCCGTATCGAAGCGACGCCAATTGTTGTCGTTGACGCGGTTGCCGGTGATTAGCCAGCGGTGGTGGTGGCCCCTGACCTGAATGCCGACGCCACCGTTGTAGCTGATGTCGGTGTTGCGGAGAATAGAGCCACCAGTGACATCGACACCGGCGAAATCCATCCACTGGACCACGCAATTTTCCATGACGGAGTTCCTGGGCACTTCAATCGCCGGCAGGAATTGGTCGTCGACCGAGGCGTTGCTGTGATAAAACGTCAAACCTCGGATCAGGAAAAACTGCGTTGCGTCGTTGCCGCGTACGTTGCCCGTCAACAATCGCGTGAGATGCCCAGCTTCGATCACGTGCTGGTTCGGATCGCTGCCATCGGCCAGCCAGACATAGAGCACCTTGTTCTCTATGTCACAGAAGAAGCTGCCTGCAACCATGTCTGCGACGCCCGAACCAAACTTGCTCCGAAAGCTGTCGTTTTTCCCACCCGCGGTGCCAACCTGGCGAAGGGGCGAGGTTAGAGGCGCTTTGTCGAAGTCCACGAACAGCGTCTGGGTGTGCCCCTCCCATCCGGTCCTTTTCCAGATATCGCCTTCGTGCCGCTCCCAGTTCTCGACCACGATCGAGCCTTTGATGACCGGGCGCTCATCTTCGTAGGCCAGGATGCGGGTCGGCTTGTCCACAGAGGATCGATGCCGATGGGCGTCGAGCTTGAAACTGTCCCGGTACGTCCCGCCGCGGAGGTAGAGCGTATCGCCGCCGGTCATCACACCCACGGCGTGGCGGATCGTAAGGAACGGACTTTCCACTGATCGGCCATCGTTGGCGTTGTCGCCGTCTGTTGCCACGAAATAGATTTTGTCAGCCGCCATGGTCGTGGCAGCGCAAAGCATAAGACAGAGGGATAGTGCCAATAGATACCGCATGCGAGTGATCTCCACGTGGAGTGAATAAGGCGGGTCGCCAGGATTGGCGTAGGCTCAGGCGGGGGTTACCAAGGATTAAACTTGATGGCGGAATCGGTCAACCATTCCTCACGGGGCAGCATTTGGGCCCGCATGTCGAAGAATAGGCCGACGGCGGACTCATTGGCGTGCGGCGCACCAACGCCCCGCCACGGGTTTTGGGAAATAGCTTGTCGCCGCAAGTTTGACCAGCCGGTGTCGCCGGGAGCATTCTCAAACTCACCCTCGACGAGAATCGGGCTGGCGCTGGGAATTCGCACCTTCCCGAGGTCGGCGAATTTCATCGCCCCGCCGATCACGCCCCCGGCAAATGAGTTTTGAGCGTGGTTGGTTGGCATCCACGCCTTGGCCACCGGACAGCGCAGAATCGTGGAGGTATACCCGAGTTGGCGGTAAGTGCCGTACCAGCGCGAGCCAGACGGATAGCCGAGCACATCCGTATAGATCGGCAGAATGACGTCTTTCGAATCCCCCGCATAGGCCGACATCACCACGCCCCACTGGCGGATGTTGGACATGCACTTGACCGTGTTGGCGCGGTCGCGGGCGCCGGCCAGCGCCGGCAGCAGCATCGCCACGAGCAGTGCGATGATTGATATCACCACTAAAAGCTCAATGAGCGTAAATCCCTTCGGCCGTCGAGCATGTGTGATGGTCATGACGAAGTCTCCGCGACCCCCTCCTGCAGGAACAACAAACTGAATCGCACGATGGAGATCGAGAATCGCCGGGTCACCGGTTAAGGCGACCCGGCGTAGATAATCATGTCCATTCACGCCCGACGCCGCGGCAACAGGAACAGCGTGCCCAGTCCCAGAAGCGCGAGTGAGGCCGGCTCGGGGACGGCGATGCTGATGTTGTCTACGGAGAACGCATAGGCATTGCCGAAGTTTCCGGAGGTCCCGTTGCGAAGCACAAGCCGATTTGTAGTTGTGGCTGAGCCGAACCACGTCAAGTCGCTCGGCGTGGAATAGCTCGTCGTATTTGTCAGGTTGTCAATCGTTACGCTGTACTGACGACTCTGTGGATTGACACTGACGTTGAACGCATAGACGTGCCCCGCTGTAATGCTCATGCCTGTCGTGACATATTCTGTGGCACCAGCTTGGCGCAAGATGAACTCGCCGGCGCTACTTGTGCGGATATCCCAAGTATCGGTGCTGCCCTGTATCCGGACGTCGCGAGAGGTCGCCAGATTGTCGGCGCGGAACAGGAGCGAAATGAAATGCGGTTGGTTCGTCTGCACAAGCCCGAACGACTCATAAGAACGTATGACCGTCGTATGCGACGCGGTATTCGCCTGACCGGCGCCGCTGGTGGCACGGAAATAAAGATAGTTGTCGCCGCCGGTGGTTAACGGCGTGGCGTTCCTAACCTCGCGCGTAAGGCTGTTGGCGCTAGATGAACTTGGTACCCACGCCCCGGTCCAACCACCCCCGGCCGCACCGGGATAGCCGTCCCACGACTGGCCCGAATCGAAGTCGGCGACGATCGCCGCCGACGCGACGGACGCTCCGACAAGACTGAGGACCGCAACAACGACCGAAACTGTGAGCTGCTTGACGATAATATTCATGACTTGACCTCCACAAAAAGGGGTTTGAGAACAGGGACGACACTCTTTCATGTCTGGGTCTGATCCCGACACCTCGCAACAGAGGGGCCAGGCTGATGTACGAATGGAACGGTTGTGCTTGGCTCAGGCATACTGGCTTGCCGGTCCTGGCGGGCCTGCCGCACGATTTTGTCGGCGGCAAGTCGGCCTATGGCACGCTGGGGGATCTGCCAGGTATCGATAAAGAAGCCGTCGATCGCGACGGGCTCATCGTCGAAGACGCAGAGTGACAGGTCGTGGGGGATGCGCAGGCCTCCGGCACGGGCACCAAAAAGCACGCTGGCCAGGCCGTAATGCGAATAGGAGACCACGGCCGTCGGTCGATCAGGACCGTTAAGCCAGGCGGTATCCACTTCGGGCCGATCATCCCGAGCGACGTAGCTTCGAGGCAGGATGAACTGGGGCTCAAGCCGAGCCGCTTCCATCGCGTCGCGGTAGCCAGCGGCGCGGTCGTGGATGCTGTAGTGATCGCTGGCCTCGAAAACCTTGTCGGGGTTGTGCAGGGGGTCCAGGTAGGCGATCCGACGGTGGCCCAATTCGATCAGTCGCTGGGTCGCTGCCCGCCCGGCACCCAGGTCGTCAGGGAGGATCGTATTGACCGAACGGTCCTTGGTGTTAAGCCAGATGGCGGGGATTTGCCCCTCCTCAATCAGCTCAATCAGCCTGGAAGGCACGTGGGTGGTGTAGTTGATGATCAGCCCGTCGCAGGACCATTCGCGAAGGATGCGGGGAACGAAGTCGGCATCCGTGAGTTTTACGTCGGGCAGGCGACCGATGAGCAGGTGCTGATTGTGCTCAGCCAGTCCGTCATGCAAGCCCATCAACAAGTTGTTGTCCAAACGGCTGCGATTGTTGTCGGTGGTCAAAAGCAGGCCGATGGTCTCGAAGCGCTGGCTGCGGATGCTTCGAGCCATGCCGTTGGGGCGATATCCCAGCTCTTCGGCCAACTGATGCACCCGCTTACGGGTCGCCTCAGCGAAGGGTCCGCCCCGGCCGCCGAGGATGCGGCTTACCGTGGGGTTGGACACTTTGGCCCGGGCGGCGATGGTCTTGATCGTGACGGTCATATTGAGTCGAATGCCTTATGCAACCGTCTACATCATAATTTGAAAATTCGCTTTGTCAACCCTTTTCTTCAAATTCTTCACAATTTTTCTCGCGGCTCGGAGGCGAATGGCGCAACGATCACGCCGGAGTTGCAGGAGTGCAAGTTCCGGCTCGTCGATGTGCCTGGAGGAATTTGAGCGGAAATACGCGGTAAATCGCAGAATCGTACTGACAATGACGCGGCTCCAATCGCCACGCCTTAGACCTAGCCTGCTGCTGGAAACGCTGGCCAGTATATGACCCATGGGGAGACATTGGGGATGAGTCGATCCAACTGTCTCTTGACCACCTCTACGTTTTTATCTAGCATGCAATCGTCTGTCGTGGTGTTCGATGACACTGCGAACGGGCGTAACCAAGGAGTTTCTGGTGTCTGAAAATCAA
The DNA here is from genome assembly GCA_041736565.1 of Phycisphaeraceae bacterium. Classification (GTDB taxonomy): domain Bacteria; phylum Planctomycetota; class Phycisphaerae; order Phycisphaerales; family Phycisphaeraceae; genus JBBDMX01. The sequence continues at coordinate 13,924 of JBGSTK010000056.1, forward strand.
CAACGGGTCGTTCTGATAACCGGGGCGGCACGTGGGATCGGATATGGCATCGCCGAGGCGTTTGCCAAGTCCAGTGACCGCGTGGCGGTGGCGGATGTCGATG
>JBGSTK010000059.1:0-22398 GCA_041736565.1 Phycisphaeraceae bacterium
CGCAACACTGACCAACAGATGCGCCAGAGCCGCGCTGAGACACGACGGGCGGAAACGCAGCGGCGCGATGCCGCGGCCAATGAGCCGCGGGATATTGACGACGCATTGGACGATGAGACGGTGCAGAGCGAGACGACGGCCGCAGCCAACGTCCAAGCGCAGATTGCTGCCGAGGATCAAGCTGAGGCGCAGGCTGCGCAGAATCAAGCTGTACAGGGCACCGATGCGGATGTCGTTGCGGGTGCCGCGCAGCAGACCACCGAGCCCGGCGCCACAGGTGTCACAGGAGCGGCAGCGCATGGTGCCGCGGCAGCATTGAGCCAGGCGGTGGGTGGTGACAAAGCTGCACAGACCGGCGTTGCACTGGGTCAGGGCCAATCGGGCATCGATGCTCAACAAGGCATGGGTCAGAGCGTGGCCGTCGGATCGGGTGAGGCCGGTGCCGCTGGTCAGCAGGGCCAGTCGGGCATGGGTACATCGAGCGGAAGCGGGGGCGATACAGCTGAGTTTATTCCGCCGGGCCGTGAAGCAAATTCGTCGCTCGCAGCGCCGACAGGTGCAGCACAAGGCGCGCGGTTCGATGCGCTGGCGAACCTGGCGATGGATGTGCAAAGCGGCGTGTTGCCGCCGCCGAGTGGTGGCGCGAGTGCTGCGGCGAATGCAGCTGCCGCGCTACCGACGCTTGCGAACTTGGGTGATGCAGCCGCCAACCAGGCGCAGTTGCAGATGACCGAAGCTGATGCACAGACCAATCTCGCCACGGCTGCACGCGGACTTGCCGCTGCGGCGCGGCAGGGGGGCGGCGTTGTCACCATGCGCCTTCATCCGCCCGAACTCGGCGTGCTGCGCGTGCAGATGGAAATGGCGCAGGGTACCGTCCGCGCCAGCTTCACCACGCAGAATGAAAACGTCGGCTCGCTTTTGAACCACCAGATGACGCATCTGCGCCACGCGCTGGAGGGCCAGGGCTTCAACGTGGAACGTCTGGAAGTGCAGGTGCAGTCGCCGACGTCAGCGCAAAGCGGCGCCAACGCGGGGCAGGATGACACAGCGGGCGACGGTCGCAGCCGGGGAAGATTTGAGCAACAGCAACCCGGGGGGGGGGGCGAAGGGGCCGATGACCGCCCACTGAATCAGCAGTCACGCGCCACCTTCCGCGAACTCCTGGACACCGTGGCGTAAATCACTCAGATTCGTGTTCCATTAAGGAAAAGAAAATGCCAACCACCAGTGCGGTCAACGGAAACACACCAGCGGCTGCTAGCGCGGGCAACAGCTTCGCCTCGCTGACAAGCAGTGATTTTCTACGCGTCATGATTAACGAGTTGGCGAATCAGGACCCGTTGAACCCGCAGGATTCCGCCAAGCTTGTCGAGCAGTTCTCGAACCTGAGAAACATCGAGAGCCAGTTGAAGCTCCAGGAAAAGCTTGAAGCGCTGGTGATGCAAAACCAGGTGGCGTCGGCTGGTGGCCTGATCGGCAAACTGGTCTCGGGTATCGACGACACCAACACCGCGGTGGCGGGCCTGGTGACCTCGGTGCGGGTGCAGGATGGCAAGGCCTTCCTCGAACTCGATACGGGCAAGACGCTGGCGATGGATCGCCTGGTGCAGATCGCGGATCTGCCCGAGTGACACGGAAACGTAGGGATTGATGTTTGGAGTTTGTGATGAGTGGCAATGCGATGGAACTTTTGCGGTTGCTTGAGCCGGCGGTTCGCCCGGCCGGGTTGCCCGCGCCCTCGCAGGCCCGCGCCAAGTTGCCGTTGGAACAGCAGGATTTCCAGACGCTGCTTGCCAATGTGCAGCAGCGCGATAGTGCCGTGGGAACCACCGCCGAGGCACCCGCTGTGGCGGAACCGGCGCAGACCGCTGGCGTCAACAGCACGCGCCTGCTGGCGGGATTCGATCTCATCGACAACGCATCACTGCGGCAGCTCGTGGCTCAACGCGGCAAGGAAGCCGAGCAACTTCCGCCGACCAATCAACCTCACCTCGTTAACAGCAACACGATTGACACGGAGTTTTAGTCATGGGTCTTACCTCCTCGCTTTACACCGGGTTGAGTGGGCTTAACGCCAACTCGCAGTACATCAACGTCACGGGCAACAACATTGCCAACGCCAACACCACCGGCTTCAAGGGCTCGCGCATCAGTTTTGATACGCAGATTTCCCAGCAACTCGGTTCCGGTTCGGCGCCGGGCGATGTCTCGGGTGGCACCAACCCCGCGCAGGTCGGCCTGGGTGTGCGAGTGGGTTCCGTGTCGCGCGATTTCCGCACCGGCAACCTCCAGCCCACCGGCGTCAACACCGACATCGCCATCGATGGCAACGGGTTCTTCGTCCTCAAATTCGGCGAGTCGTTCCGCTACTCCCGAGCGGGGCAGTTCTCGCTGGATCGCGATTTCAACCTCGTCAATCCAGGCGGCGGCATCGTGCAGGGCTACGGCATCGATGCGGATTTCAACGTCGTGCAGGGCCAACTCATCGACCTGACGGTGCCCCTCGGTGTGCTGACCCTGGCGGAGCCGACCAAGAACGTGCGCTTCGGCGGAAACCTCAACGCGGGCGGCGACATCGCCACGCAGGGCTCCATCACCACCAGCGCCGAACTGCACACGGCTGCGGGATCAGCGGCAGGTGCCAACCTCGCCACAGCCGCCAGCGCGTTGACGGGCCTCTACGACACCGGCGGAGCGGCGCCACTGTTTGCGGTCGGCGATGTCATCCAGATCCGCGGCGCAGCACGAGGCGGCGCAACCGTGCCCAATCACACCTTCGAAGTCGGGCCCGCCAACACCACAGGCAGCGACACTTTCGGCACGACGCTGGGCGATTTCACCACGTTTTTGCAGAACATTATGGGCATCGATGGCACGCTGCCCGGACCGCAGGGCACCACTGTCAGCGCGGGGCAGATCGTCATCACCTCCAACACCGGAACCGCCAGCGGCATCACCCTCAATTCCGCCAACGTCGTGCTTAACCCGGCGAGCACATCGCTTCAACCGTTCAGCTTCAGCCAGACGCAGGATGCCACGGGCGAGAGTGTACGCACCACCTTCGTGGCGTTCGACAGCCTGGGCAACACGATGAACGTGGACATGACGCTGGTGCTTGAGAGCAAGGGTGCCACGGGCACGGGATGGCGTTTCTATCTTCAGAGCGAAGATGATGCGGGGCTCGCCACGACGCTGGGCAACGGCACGCTCGGCTTTGACACCTCGGGCCAGATTGCCACGGTCAACAACGGCAGTTTCACCATCGACCGCACCGGCACCGGCGCTGCGACGCCGCAGTTGATTAATCTCCAGTTCAACCATGGGTCCAACACCATCTCCGCGTTGACCGATGTGTCTAGCCAGATCGCGTCGCTCAATCAGGATGGCTCGGCCAAGGGGACGCTCAAGGATTTCACGGTCACGGCTGACGGCACGATCGTCGGGTCATTCTCCAACAGTCTGCTGCGTGATCTGGGGCGAGTGGTGCTGGCGACGTTCACCAACCCGCAGGGCCTGGTAGAAGAGGGCTCGAATCTGTTTAGCGAAAACGTCAACAGCGGTACACCGCAGATTTACACGCCCGGTACGGGTGGTGCGGGGCGAACCATCGGCGGCGCGTTGGAGCAGAGCAACATCGACCTGTCACAGGAGTTCATCAACCTCATCGCCGCCAGCACAGGCTTTTCAGCGTCCTCACGCGTGCTGACAACGAGCGACCGCCTGATGCAGGAACTCATCTCGACGATCCGTTGATCGTTCGAAATAAAGGGACGGGAGGTATTTATCTTGCCTAAAATAAAGGGACGGGAGTTATTTATTCGAAAGTTAATTATCTTGACCGGTGCCTGCGGTCGCGATAGATTCTTGTCATGCCTCGACGTGCCCGGAAGATAACAGGCGGACTCGTGTATCACGTGCTTAACCGCTCTGCGGGACGGGTGCGATTGTACCGTACTGATCGGGATTACGAGGCATTCCAGAGCATCCTTGAAGAGACGCGCCACGAGATCCCCATACGCCTGCTGGGCTGGTGTCTCATGCCCAACCATTGGCACCTTGTGCTTTGGCCGTCCGTGAACCAAGCCGGTTTGCTCAGCCAGTTCATGCGCCAATTGACGGTGACGCACGCCACGCGGTGGCGCTGGCACCGCCGCAATGTCGGGGAGGGGCCTGTGTACCAGGGGCGATTCAAAGCCTTCGCCGTTGCCGATGACCTGCATTACCTGACGCTTTTGCGTTACGTGGAAACCAACGCATGGCGGGCCGGGCTCTGCAAGGGAGGCCGGGCTGAATCCTGGCCTTGGTCGAGTCTCCACCACCTGAATATGACCGGCGAGGCAGCGATACAGGTTAACCCCGGCCCGCTGGATCGGCCCGCACATTGGCTCAGAACGGTCAATTCGCCCATGAATCGCAAGGAGCTTGAGATGGTGCAGCACAGCATTCAGCGTGATCTACCCATGGGTAGCGCCGCGTGGTCGGCACAAACCGCCAAGGCACTGAACATCCCCTATCCGCCGCGCGCTCGTGGTCGACCCCGCAAGCAGCCCGCAGCGAGCATCCCCGAAAAATAACTCCCGTCCCTTTTATGGTCCGTCCCTTTTTTGGTGCTTTCATGGAATCCGCCGGCCTCCATTTCGACGGCACGGATGAGTGGCTCAACGCCGCGGTGGATGCTGACGCGTTTGAGGGGTTCGCTGTTGCAGGCCAAGCGATGATTCGCCATGGCGGTGGCGCTCGCCGCTTTGAGTGGGAGCGTCTGGTGATTGGGGGTCGCGCCTTTGAGGCGGAGGTGCTGTTTCGTGACGGCCGTCTTGTTCGGGCAGTGCTTCGGCCTCGGTGGGATGAACCGCCAAGCGAGACTGGCATGTCCAATCGCCGGTGGACTGTCGCTCTGGCTGGCGAACTTGGTCGCTGGGCGCAGGCCCATCTGGGCTCGCAACTGGAACCCCATGCTGGCAAAGCCGCATCCGCAACGCTTCCCTGGGGTGAAGTGCGCCGGCCCTGGAATCACGGGAATCCGCACTTGCTGATTCTGTTCGGCGGGCAGTGACCAACGGCGGAAGGGACACCCATATTTGGTCAGGCAAGAAGAAGGATCGACAAAAAAAGGGACGGGAGTTATTTAATCGGACCGCCGCCTGCGGCTGCTCGGGGCGTACCGCGAGTTGGAGGCGTGCGAAAGCGGCTTGCCCCGTCGCTATTCTCGGCGTCGGCGTTCACGCGTCGCGGCGGGGGACTTGCTTGGTTCGCAGGTGATGTTCGCAACATGCCGTCGCGGGGAAACAAACTACAATACGCCGTCACACTAGGCCGCACGACGCGGCTTGGGGCCTGTTGACGCCTCATGGATGAGACATGACCGCCAGTTACACCGCTAAAGACATTCAAGTTCTCGAAGGTCTCGAACCCGTTCGCAAGCGCCCTGGGATGTACATCGGGGGCGTGGGGCCGGCGGGGCTGCACCACCTGGTCTGGGAGGTGCTGGACAACTCCATCGACGAAGCGATGAACGGTTACGCCAGCGCCATCGACGTGACGCTTCACGCGGATGGCACGAGCCTGACGATCAGCGATAACGGGCGCGGCATTCCGGTGGATGTTCACGCCAAGACGAAAAAGTCGGCGCTGGAGGTGATCCACTGCACGTTGCACGCGGGTGGCAAGTTCGAGCATGACAACTACAAGACGGCGGGGGGGCTTCACGGCGTCGGCGCGAGTGTGGTTAACGCACTGTCCAAGTCCATGATCGTCACCGTGCGTCGCGACGGCGGCGAGTGGCAGATGGGCTTCAAGGCGGGTAAGCCGACGGGGCCACTCAAGAAACTCGGCACATCGCGCGGCAGCGGCACCACGACATACTTCCACCCCGACCCGCTCATCTTCCCCAAGATCGATTTCGACGCGCCGACTATTCGTCAGCGGCTGGAGATCGCCAGCTACATCCACAAAGGCCTGAAGATTTCGTGGAACGATGAGCAGCACAAGGAGAAGGAGACGTTCCAGCATGACGAAGGCCTGGTGCAGTACCTGTCGAAGATCGCGGTGGAACGCAGCGCTCGGCCTGTGACCGACACGGTGTTTACGCTGACGAAGGACAACGGCCTGAAGGTCGATCTGGCGATGCAGTGGAGCGAATCCACCGATGAGCATCTGCGCAGCTACGTCAACGGCATCCCCACCGGGTCGGGCGGCACGCATGAGACGGGCTTCCGCAGCGGGGTCAACAAGGCGGTGCGCAACTACATCGAGACCCACAAGCTCACGCCCAAAGGCGTCACGCTGGCGGCGGAAGACATCCGCGAGGGCATCATCGGCGTGCTGTCAGTGTTCATGGCTGACCCGCAGTTCCAGGGCCAGACTAAGGATCGGCTTAACAACCCGGAGGTGGCGGCACAGATCGATTCGGCGATCCGTCCAGCGTTGGAGCATTGGCTGAATCAGAACCGCAGCGTGGCGGAGTCGATCGTGGCTCGGATCATCCTGGCGGCTCGTGCGCGTGAGGCCAGCCGCGCGGCGCAGGCGGAAGTCACGCGTAAGACCGCCACCACCGGGCGGCTCAGCCTGCCGGGCAAACTCAGTGACTGCTCCAGCCATGACCGCAACGGCAGCGAGTTGTTCATCGTCGAAGGGGACTCGGCTGGTGGCAGCGCCAAGCAGGGCCGCGACCGCGCCCGTCAGGCGATTTTGCCGTTGCGTGGCAAGGTGCTTAACACTGAGGGTGTGAGCCTGGCGCGGGTGCTGGAGAACAAGGAGCTTTCCGATCTCGTGACCGCCATCGGCACCGGCATGGGCCAGGGCTTCGACCTGTCGCGCCTGCGTTACGGCCGAGTCATCATCCTCACCGATGCCGATTCGGATGGTCATCACATCGGCACACTGCTGTTGACGTTCATCTACCGCTACATGCCCGAGTTGATCAAGGCTGGTCACGTTTATCTGGCGCAGCCGCCGCTGTATCGCATCGACCTCGGCAAGGAAACTTACTGGGCGCAGGACGATGCGCAACGCGATCGCATCATCAAGGAGAAGGCTGGTCGCTCCACGCCGGAGATCACTCGCTTCAAAGGTCTGGGCGAGATGATGCCCAAGGTGTTGTGGGAGACAACGCTCAATCCGCGCACCCGCAGGCTTCTACGCGTGGAGATTGCCGATGCATTGGAAACCGACCGCGTCATCGCTGACCTGATGGGCAAGGATGCATCCGCTCGTTTCCGCTTCATCATGGAGCGCGCGGAGGAAGCGGAAGAACTCGACGTGTGATCAGCCAACGTGTGACCCGCCTGTGCATTGCCCGTACACTCTTGGCGTCGAACTCGACCTAAACTCTCAGCCCCACCGCACCGCACCCCATTCCACCATACCCCCACTCGCCATGCTGCCTCAAACCACCGGCTCATTTCGTCTCTTTCGCCTCTTTGGCATCGATGTGTACCTGCACTGGATGTGGTTCCTGCTGCTGCTTTACCGCCTCTATATGATCAAGGAAAATCCGGGTTTCTACGGTTACAGCCACATGGTCTGGGGCGTCTGGGAATTCATCGCGATTTTTGGCATCGTATTGCTCCACGAGTTCGGCCACGCCCTGGCGTGCAAGAGCGTTGGTGGCGTCGCGGAGCGGATCATCCTCTGGCCTCTGGGTGGCGTGGCGTTTGTGCAGCCGCCGCCTCGGCCGGGCCCGGTCCTCTGGAGCATCGCTGCTGGGCCGCTGGTCAACGTCGTGCTCGTGCCGATTCTCTTTGTGCTGGCGCTGGTCACCGGCAGCTTCGCCGACACATCGACGCTCTCGGACTGGCAGCTCCTGATATTCATGATCTTCGCCATCAACCTGGTGCTGTTGATCTTCAACATCCTGCCCATCTACCCGCTCGACGGCGGACAGATTCTGCAAGCCATGCTGTGGTTTGTGGTGGGTCAGGTCAGGAGTCTGCGCATCGCTGCGGCCATCGGCGTCGCTGGTGGCGTGGCAATCGCGGGCATCGGCCTCTACATCGGCGACTGGCTGCTTGTGATCATGGCAGGCTTCATCGCCATGCAGGCCTATCGCGGCATCGCCTATGCGCGGCAACTCGAAGAATATCAGGGTTGGCGATAGCGATTGGCCGTCACGCGACAGCCTCACGCCGCAACCTCACGCATACATTCCACCCATACATTCATGGAACCCAAAAAGATGACGACGCTAAACGAGCCTGGTCAACCCGTGGGCATCTTCTGTGGTGTCAAGGATCAACCCGTTTGGCATGCCGTGGCGGATCTCTGTCGTGATCTGGGCTGGGTCACCGGCCAGTCGGGGCGCATTGCAGCGGCCGCCGTTGCCCGCATCCTCATCGAAGTCGATGCGAGCATTCCTGGCCAGGAGGGTTACCGCATCGAGACTGTGGGGCAGAACGTTCGCATCGTTGGCAGCGATACGCTGGGCGTGGTCTTTGGCATCTATGCGTTCTCGGAGCAGGTGCTGGGCGTGGACCCTTTCTGGTACTGGAAGGACCTGGCGCCGACGAAGCGGCAGACCATCGACCTGCCGCGCGAGCCGATCATTGGGGCTGCTCCCGCGTTTCGCTGGCGCGGATGGTTTCTCAACGATGAGGACTTGCTGACAAAGTTTCAGGACGGCGGTGGGCAACGCAACCTTGACTATCCCTTTTACCAGCAGGTCACGCACCCGGACTTGATCGACCTGGCCTGTGAGACGCTCCTGCGAACGGGCGGCAACCTCATCATCCCCGCGTCGTTTCTCGATGTGATGAATCCCGCGGAGGCACGGCTCATCGAGGTGGCGGTCGCGCGGGGGCTGTTTGTTTCGCAGCACCACATCGAGCCGCTGGGCGTCAGTGCCATGGGCTACGAAACATTCTGGCTCACACGCGGTCAGCCCCGACAGATGCGGTATTCGGATGAGCCCGAAGTGGTGCGAGAGACTTGGCGGCAATATGCGCAACGATGGTGGGAGTTGGCGGGTGATCGCGTTATCTGGCAATTGGGTCTGCGCGGGCGGGGCGATCGGCCGGTGTGGATCGATGACAAGAAGATCACGGCCCAGGAAGCGGGGCGGTACATCTCGCAGGCCATGGCGGATCAGATGACGATTGTCCGCGAGGTGGACACGCGGCCCGCTCCGCCGGTGACGACGACGCTTTTTCTCGAAGGCGCGGAACTCATGGCGGCGGGCGAGCTGACGATCCCCGCAGGTGTGACAATCGTGTTTAGCGATCACGGCTACAGCCAGAAGATGCAGCGTGATTTCCATGAATGTGCGCGCGAAGCGGGGCGAGGCCACGGTGTTTATTTTCATATCGCGTTTTGGATTCACGGGCCTCACCTCGCGGCTGGTCAATCGCCCCAGCGTGCGGTGGCGGAACTGGCGGAGGTGGCGGGCAAGGGCGACACGCAGTACGCCATCATCAACGTCAGCAACATCCGCGAGCACATTTTTGGCATTGACGCAGCGATGCTGACGATGCGCGATCCACAGTCGGTTGATCTTGATGCGTTCTGGCTACGACATCTTCCCAGGGAGCTGGTGAATCTGGCCCAACGGTACTTTGACGCTGTGGCACCGACTGATGATGGTCGGCTGTTCCAGGATGGAGATGGTGTGTCAGTGGCCAATGGGTGCCTGCGTGCTGGGGGCGGGGCGGCCAAGACGACCAAAGCCATCACGCCCGACAAGCTGGCGGCCGCTGCTGATGCACTCGAAGCATTGAGCCGGGACGCCGCGGCGAGTAATTGGCCGGAGGGCATCAAGAATTTCTGCGTGGCGCAGTTCGTGGCGGCACCGTTGATCCTGGCGTGTTCGTATCGCGTGGCGATCGCGGCGATGGCTGGCGACCCCGCTGCTGCGGCAGGGCATATCGAGAAGATGCTGACGCAGCGTCAGGTGGGTGCGGTCGGTCGCTTTGCCAACTGGTACCGGGGTGATGACAAGGCCAACTGGCCCGGGAAAGCGGTGGCCTTCGCCCGCTTGGCAAAAGAGAAGGAGAAAGAGAAGGCGGGCGCCGGGGACGTGACCGAAGGGTCGCCATGAGCAGGGACGCCCCTATCTACTGTCTCTTTAACGGGTTATGGGGCTAAAGAATTTCGTGCTATCGGACGCAATGAATCGCAAACCGGGGCGTTTTACTCACGGGGACCGCACTGTTCCGGGCTGCGGTGCCTTTTTGCCTCCGAAGCAGTGATCGCTGCAGGGGCGTTCACTGGAATAATATGGGATACTATTGGTCCCAATCCCGCACCCTGCGCTTGAGTCCGCCTAACGTCGTAACATAACCCGCTTCTTACAGCTCAAACCTCACGGAGATCGATCTTGAGCACCTCCGCAGCCACGTCCTCCCTGGCCCAAGTGCATCCCGACGACGCCAAGGCCGCCCACTTCCTGGTCGAAGCCAACAAGCGGATTACCGCTGAGTTAGGCAAGGTGGTGGTCGGTCAGACTGAGGTCATCGAGCAACTCATGATCGCGGTGTTGGCACGAGGCCACTGCCTGTTGGAAGGCGTGCCCGGATTGGCCAAGACGTTGATGATTCGCTCGCTGGCCGACACGATGGATCTGGGCTTTCGCCGGGTGCAGTTCACGCCTGACCTGATGCCCTCGGATATTACGGGCACGGACATCATTCAGGAAGATCAGACGACAGGCCATCGCGAGATGGTGTTCCAGCAGGGGCCGCTCTTCACGCAGATGCTGCTTGCTGACGAAATCAACCGCACACCGCCCAAGACCCAAGCCGCGCTGCTCGAAGCCATGCAGGAGCATTCGGTCACCATCGGCGGCAAGACATACAAACTCGAAGAGCCCTTCTTTGTTCTGGCGACGCAGAACCCCATCGAGCAGGAAGGCACCTACCCGCTGCCCGAAGCGCAGCGTGACCGCTTCCTCTTCCTGGTAAAGGTCGACTATCCCGACCGCGAGCAGGAGCGTGAGATCGTCAAGCGGACGACGACGAGCATCAGCACGGAGATCAAGCCGGTGATCACCGGTGCGCAGATTATCGAGTGTCAGAAGATTGTGCGTAAGGTTCCGGTGCCGGACCACGTGTTGGACTTTGTATTGGATGTGGTTCGCAAGAGCCGCCCCAACGAGAGCGATGCGCTGCCGTTTATCAAGGACTTGGTGGCGTGGGGTCCTGGTCCGCGTGCCTGTCAGCAGTTGGTGCTGGGCGGCAAGGTTCGCGCCCTGTTGCACGGTCGGTATCACGTGACGGCTGATGACATCGAAGCGCTGGCGTATCCCGTGCTTCGCCATCGCATTGTGCCGACGTTCAACGCCGAGGCCGAGGGCATCAGCGTTGATAACATCATCACCAAGATTCTCGCGGCGGTGCCCCGTGGCACGGATGCCAAGGTGATCTGATATCCCCGGTTGCCGGGGCTCCGGGGTTCCGGGGTTCCGGGGGCACCCCACCCGTGTTCAGCGCCAGTGGCCACGACGCCACGGTTTGCCGGGCAATGAATGCGGAACATCAGAATACGATCCGAGCTGCGGCATTGGCGTTATGCCATGTTGATCTCGGCGGCCACCGTCCCCGCGGACGACACCCCACGACCCCCGGACGCATCGCATGGCGTTAAAAGAAGTGCTCACACCGCAGGATCTGTCGAAGATCGCCAACCTCCAGGTGCTGGCGCGGTTAGTGGTCGAGGGCTTTACCTCCGGTCTGCACCGCTCGCCCCAGAAGGGGTTTTCCGTCGAGTTCAAGCAGCACCGCCAGTATTCCCACGGCGATGAAATCCGCCACCTGGACTGGAAGCTCTATGGCAAGACCGACAAGTTTTTCATTCGCGAGTATGAGGAGGAGACCAACCTCCGTGCCACCATTCTGCTCGACCAATCCGGCTCGATGAACTATGCCGGGGATCGCAAGGGTGCCATGACCAAAGCTGCCTACGGCACACGGCTGGCGGCATGTCTGGCGTACTTGATGCTCCAGCAGCGTGACAGCGTGGGGCTGGTGACGTTTGACTCCAAGGTCCGCCGCTACATCCCGCCGCGATCACGTCCCGGGCATCTGCGGGTGCTCATGGACGAGATGCAGGCCACTGAGCCGGGCGGGGAAACTGAGTTGGGCAAAGTCTTTCATGAGTTGGTGCCCAAGCTCCACCGCCGCGGGTTGTTGATCATCATCTCGGACCTGTTTTCGAGTGTGCCCGATTTGATGTCAGCGTTGGCGCACTTCCGCCACGCCCGTCACGAGATCATCGTGTTTCAGATCTGGGATCGCGACGAGTTGGAGTTCCCGTTCCGGCAATGGACCAAGTTCCTGGATATGGAAGTGCACGGGCGGGATTTCATGGTGGATCCCGCGATTCTCCGCCAGGCGTACCTGGAGCAACTGGCGACCTTCCGTGAAGACCTGCGGCAAGGCTGCCACCGGCACTTTATCGACATGACCCCCATGACCACGGATGAGCCCTACGCGGCGGGACTTGCCTCTTACCTGGCGTCCAGACGCCGACGTTAGGCCAGTAACCGCCATGCATTGGGGCCACGACGTTGATCAGGCCCGCATGGTGTTCCCGGCATCGAGATGTGACGAACTACGCAAGACGAAATACTGCCCATGCCTTTTACTTTCCTCAACCTGTTGATGCTCGGCGGCGCGGCGGCGTTTTCGATACCCGTCATCATCCATCTCTTTAACCGCAGTCGATTCCGCGTCGTGCCCTGGGGTGCCATGCACCTGCTCGAACCGGTGCTGCGTAAAAACCGCAAACGCGTCCGCATCGAGCAGCTCATTCTGCTTCTTCTCCGCGCCATGATCCCCGTCCTCCTGGCGCTGGCCATGGCGCGGCCGGTCATGACGGGTTGGACGGCACTGGCCGGCGGGGCGAAAACCGCGCTGGCCATTGTGCTAGATGACAGCTACTCGATGGAAGCCGGCGGCATGTCGCGCTCGCACTTTGCGCAGGCGCGCGAAGCCACCGTCGCCATCGTTCGATCACTGCCCCGTGGCTCGCAGGTTCACGTGCTGCGAATGGGCGGGAGTTTGCGACCGTTGAGTGATGAGCCATCGTTTAACACCAGCCGCATCGCGGAGGAATTGGCCAAGACTCAGCCCGGTTTCGGCAGCGCTGATGTACCTGCTGCGTTGGAAGTCATCACCGCCGATCTGGCGGGCATGGATCTGTCCAAGCGCGATCTGGTCATCGCCAGCGATTTCCAGCGCATCAACTGGGACGATGATGGTGCAGCGCTTCGTAAGGAACTTTTCCAGGGCATCAAGCAACTGCCCGTCCCGCCTTCGATCACGTTTCTGCGCGTGGGGCAGCCGGTCAAGGACAACATCGCTGTCGAGGAGTTGAGCTTTTCGCGCACGGCTTTGGGTGTGAATCAGAAACTGCGGGTTCACGCCACGCTGCGGAACTTCGGTCAGGGGCTGTATCCCGATTTGCGTGTGTACTTCCGTGTGGATGGCCAGGAACGGACTGTCACGCAGATCAGCGTCCCACCGGGCGAGAGTCAGCAGGTGCTCTTCACGCACGTGTTTGATCGCGCCGGTTCGCACGTCATCGAGGTATATGCCGAGGCTGATCCGCTCAAAGCTGACAACTCGATGATGGCGTCGATTCCGGTGTGGGATCGGTTGCCAGTGTTGTTGGTCGATGGTGCGCCGAGCACGGATCCGTTGCGAGGTGAGACGGACTTTTTGCGTATCGCAATGCAGCCGTTCATGGCCGGTAATGTCCCGTTGGCGGATTTGATTGACGCCAAGATCATCGAGCCGGGCCTGCTCAACGACGCGGCACTGGCTGAGGCACGGGTGGTGGTGCTGGCCAACGTGCCCCAACTGGCCGCCTCGCAGGTGGAACAACTGCGGCAATACGTGACTCAGGGCGGCAGCGTGATAATCGCGCCGGGCGATAGCGCCAACGTCGCCTGGTACAACGCCGAGCTTTTTGCCGACGGTAACGGACTGCTTCCGGGCAAGCTCATGGGGCTGGGCGGCGACTTGCAGGATGAAAAAGCCGGCGCCCGCATCGTGCAGCAGCATTTTGATCATGCCGCGTTGGAGATGTTCAACGATCCGCGAAACGGCAATCTTTCCGAAGCGCAGATCAAGCTCTGGTTTCATCTTGAAGAGCCCGCCGTCACGCCGGGCCAGGCGCGCGATCCGAATCAGGCTGTGACTATCGCGCGTCTAGACAATGGCGATCCGTTCCTGATGGAAAAGAAACTTGGCGAAGGGTTGATCCTGCAATTGTCGGTGCCGTTGGATGCCGACTGGTCGAACCTGCCGCTGCGGCCGTTCTACCTTCCGCTGACGCAGCAACTCGTGACGTATGCGGCATCGAAGGTCTATCCGTCGCGCAACGTCGAGGTTGGCCAGACGCTGGCGGCATTTTTCCCACCGGGCGGTGCGGGCAAGACGGTCACGCTGACGGACCCCCAGGCGCGGAAGAGCGACCTGGCGATGGTGGAGCGTGCCACGCACAGTGTGGCTGAGTATCGCGATACCGCGATGCCGGGCCTTTACACGATGGATGCTGGCGAAGCGGGCGGGGTGGTTTACTTCGTGGTCAACACCTCGCGTCGAGAGAGCGATTTGGATGTGCTGACAGATGAACAACTGCGGGCACAGGCCCAGGCTGTCGGTGCCGATGTGGCACGCAACTGGGAGGAGTACCGCGAGCTGGATCGCAATCGTCGCTTTGGTCGCGAGGTGTGGAAGTGGTTTTTCATCGGCGTGCTGGGCTTGCTCTTTGGTGAGTTGGTCCTGCAGCAATGGTTTGCCAAGCGTCGGCTCTGAGTCGCGATTGGCATAGGGACGGTAGCGTCAGCAACGAAGGCCTCTAGGGCTTCAACGGCTACGAAGGCATCGACGACAACGACAGACTCTGACCCCAAAAAGGGCCAACATGGAACTGCGGCTGACAGGTGATTGGGTACTTTGGCAGGCGATCCTGCTGGCAAGCGTGCTTGCGGCGCTGGCGGTGTGGCTCTATCGGCGACACCTGGCCGATCAAGGCGGGTGGACCGCCTGGGTGCTGCCGGCGTTGCGCGGCCTGACGGTGTTTCTCGTAGTGCTGATGCTCCTTGGGCCGATCCTTCATTTTCGTCAGGTCATCGGCCAGATGAGCCGGGTCATCATGTTTGTTGATGCCTCGGGGAGCATGGGTGCGACGGATGAACAGATGGATGCGGGGCGGAAGATGCTGGCGGTGCAACGGCTGGGCTGGTTGCCGGATACGACGCTGGACACGCATCTGCTGGAGGCTGCCGACCGCGTCGCCAATGCCGCCGCCATCGCGGACGCAGCGTTGACGACCGAGGGCGGGTCTGACTTGCCGACGGCCACCAAGGCATTTGCCGCGCAGCTCGATGAGGCCATGGCGCAACTCAAGCAGGTCGCCCCCGGTCGCTTCCCCATCGCTGCGACGTTTCGTGGCAGTCTCAACTACGAGCGCTGGCACAACATCCCCGGCGATCGACTCGACGATGTAGCCAACAATCCCAAATTCCAGGGCCCGCCCGATGTCAGTGAACTCATCGATAAGTTCGAGGGACCCAGCAATGTGGCCGACAACTATGTCGCCCGTGTCCGCGGTTTTGTGTATCCGTCGCGCACCGGCAGTTACACCTTCTATGCCAACCATGACGATGCGCTGCAACTGCGGTTGAGCACCGATGAAAGCCCGGCCAATGCGCGGCTGATCATCAACAACCCGGTGGTCAACAGCGACCGAAACAACCCCAGTAAATCAGCTGCCATCAAACTAACGGGCGGGCGACGCTATTACGTCGAGGCGCTGCTCAAAGAAGGCGTCGGCGAGGACTACCTGTCGGTGTCCTGGACGACCACCAAGCGGCCCGGCAAAAGTCCGATCGCTGGCACCAGCCTCGCGACCTACAGCAGTGCCGCCGACCTGACGCCCCAACAGGTCATCGACCGCCTGGTGGCACAGTTCAACAAGGAATTACTGGCACCCGCCAAGTCGCTTGCCGAGTTCAAGGACGACAGTCGTCTCACCAAGACCCGCGAGCGGTTGGAGGATCTGGCGGATGTGGCGCTGGGCTACCAGCAGATGCTCCACGGCGCGTTTACCTCTTACGCCCAGGCGCTGGCCGATAGCGGCGACACATCCATCAAGAGCGCCATCGAGCGGTTCGACAGCATGAACCGCTTCCAACGTGTGCAGACGGTACTGCTCGACGGTGAATCGCCGATGCTCCAGCGGCTCCAGGACAAACACAATCTCGAGCTGTGGACGATGGAAAATGACACCGCTCAGCGGCTCTGGAGTTCCCAGCAGACTCGTGAGTTGCCGTCCCGGTTGGCGGTCAATCCCACCGCAGCACGAACCAATCTCTCGGACCCGCTGCGGACGCCGTTGGCCGGTGCCGGGACAGGTGCGGAAGGTGTGTTGACCCACACCAGCGTGGTGATCTTCACCGATGGCCAGAACAACATGGGCCCGCCCCCGGGTCAGACCGCCACGGTGATGGGCAATCGCGGCATCAACATCTACACCGTGGGAATGGGCAGCGAGTTGCCGCCGCCCGATCTGGCGATCGCCGGCATCCAGGGTCCGCAGACCGTGTTTTACAAAGATCGTGTCAAAGGCACGGTGACGCTCAAGGACGACATGCCGCCGGGCACTCCGATCATGCTACGCATCACCCACGAGGGCAAGATGCTTTGGGAGCAGGCACTGATCACCGAAGGCTCGCACATGCGTCAAATCGACTTTGATCTGCCTGTGGAGGAGATCGCGACGGCCGGGGCGGCCCGAGTGGATCGCGAAGTGACCGTGGGCGGCCTGCCGTTGGCACTGGTCGCCAGCGTGTCGATTCTCGAAGGCGAAAAGCAGACCGACAACAACCAAGGCGATTACCTGGTGCGGGCTGTCATGAACAACCGCAAGGTGTTGATTGTCGATGGTCGCCCCCGCTGGGAATACCGCTACCTGCACAATATGCTGGGTCGCGATGGCCAGTGGGAGGTTAACGCCCTGGTGGGGATGATTGACCGCCACAACCGGGCTTGGCCCCGTGGCACCGGCATTGGGACGTTTCCGCAGGATTTGGCCACGCTCATGAGCTATGAGCTGATCATCCTGGGCGAGGTTCCCGATGGAATGCTCTCGCCCCAGGAGCAGACTTGGATTCGCGATTTCGTGGGCAATCGAGGTGGCGGGTTGATCATTATCGATGGTCCCCGCGGCGTGCTCAAAGACTTCGCCAAGGGTGACATGAGCGTGCTTTTCCCCGTTGAATACCGCATGGAACCGTCGGCAAGCATGGCCCAGCGGGTGCGGCTGACGGCGGCGGGCACGAACTTCGCGCCGCTGCGGCTGGTGGCCTCGCCGGAG
Organism: Phycisphaeraceae bacterium; assembly: GCA_041736565.1. Classification (GTDB taxonomy): domain Bacteria; phylum Planctomycetota; class Phycisphaerae; order Phycisphaerales; family Phycisphaeraceae; genus JBBDMX01. The sequence goes on from JBGSTK010000059.1 coordinate 17,314, forward strand.
GAGAACGCCGAGGTCTTTGCCGGCCTCAAAGCTCCGCACCGCGTGACGGTTACCGAGACCCTTCCCGGGGCTGAGACCCTGATGGAAGCGGTTTTTGCCGATCGTGTAATGCCCCTGCTGGTTTCGCGTCCATATGGTGCAGGCCAGGTGGTCTATACCAGTAGCGATGAGAGCTGGCGCTGGCGTTACGAGGTGGCGGACAAGTGGTATGAGCGTTACTGGCGGCAGTTGATCAATTGGGCGGTGGAGCGGCCGTTCGCTTCACGAGACCGATTCGTGGCGCTCAATGTGGATGCGGTGACCTACCAGCCCGGTGAAGCGGCGGAGATCACCACCCGAGTGCAGGATGAACAAGGACGACCGATGTTCAACGCCGAAGTCCAAGCCATGCTGACCCGCGACGGCCAGGCTTTTGGCACGGTGGCACTCGAAGCCGACGCCAACCAGGGCGGCGCCTACCGAGGCAAGACCACGGGCCTCCCGCCGGGACGTTACGACGTGGCCATCACCGTGGCTGGCCTGCCTCCCATGCAGATGAAGGCGCGCACACAATTCCTCGTTCAACCCCAGGCTTCCCAGGAAATGACGGACCTGATCGTCAACACCGACCTGCTGCGTGACGTGGCGACCAACAGCGGCGGCGAGTATTTCGGCGAGCACGAAATCGCCCGACTGGCGCAACGACTTGAGAGTCAAAGTCAGGCACGAGTCATCGAAAGTGAAGTTTCGCTGTGGGACAACTGGTGGTGGTTCACCCCCATCGTCCTGCTGCTGACGATCGAATGGTTCATTCGCAAACGCACGGGATTGCTCTGATTGACGCGACCCCGGACCCAAGACTAAAGACTGAGGCACCCCCATGGCCACCATCAAAAACCCTCCGCTTAACCAGATCACGCAGGAGACGCTTGAAGCCTTCGGCCGCCGTCGCCGAACGCTCATCATGCTCCGCGGACTCTCGGCAGGCGTCGTGTCGCTTCTGGGCGTCATGACCCTCGTGGCGATCATCGACTGGACGTTCGTCCTGGAGGACTGGCTCCGCACAACGCTTTCGGTGGTGGGCTACGGCGTCGTCCTGGCGACAGTCTGGTTCACGGCGGTGCGATTGCTGCTCAAAGTTCCCAGCCCGCGCGAATTGGCGTTGTTGATGGAAAAGACTCGCGGCGATCTGCATGAGGACCTCGTCTCTGCGGTCGAGTTGGGAAGCCCCCGCAGCGATCCGCGCTGGGACTCGCCCGTCTTTCGTGCCCTGCTGCAAAACAGCGTGGCGCATCGCGTCGAAAACATCAGCATCAAATCCCTCCTGCCCCAGCGACTCATCGCGTGGTGGACGCGAATCGCTGTGGCGGTCGTCGTCATCTGCGCCGTATTTGTCCTCATCCCCGGCTCGCCTTACCGCAAGCTCATGACCCGCGCGCTGGTGCCCGTGGCCAATACTGACCGCGTCAGCCAGGTGCAGGTCACCATCATTTCGCCCAATCCCCCCGAAATGACCGTGCCACACGGCGACACCCTGACGATCCTGGTCGAAGTCACCGGCTTGGAACGCGATGCTGAGGTTTTCCTCGACACCTGGCGCGGCTCCATTGGCAAGGAACGGGTGCGCATGATGCCCACCACCGCCAACCAGTACAACGCCCAGGTGCAAGTCGGGCGCGAACCCATGACCTATCGCGTCCGCGCTGGCGATGCCATCACCCGAACTTACACCCTCGATGCCCAGCCGCGCCCCCATGTCCTGCGCTTCGTCAAAACCTACAAGTACCCTGACTACACCGGCGTGGCCGAAAAGACCGTCGAAGAGGACATCGGCGATCTGGCGGCCATCGAAGGCAGCGACGTCGAGCTTCAACTCCGCACCAATCAGCCCATCACCGATGGCGAACTTGATTTCGAGATCGGGGGCAAGCTTTCGGTCGTGCGACTGACGATCGATCCCAGCGATCCGACACTCTTGCGCGCTCGCGTGCCCATTCAACGCTCGGGGCAGTATCAGGTTCGTCTGGTGGCGGCTACCACTGGCTTCGAGAATAAGTTCAGCCCGCAGTATGAAGTCCGCGCCGAGCCTGACCTCATCCCCCGCCTGGAGATTGAGGAACCTCGCCAGAGCATGCTGACTTCGCCCGATGAACTCATCGTCCTCAAGGGCACCGCCAGGGACGACATGGCGTTGGCAACCGTTGGCCAGGCCATTCGCATCAACAACGGTCCGTGGAAAACCGTGGAACTGGCGACCAAGCCCGGCGATTCCTTCCGCATCGAACGCAAGTGGGACCTGTTGGAACAGGGCGTCTCGCCCGGCGACACGATCACGACCAAACTCGTGGCGACCGATGCCAAGGGCAACCTGGGTGAATCCGCACCGTTGTCGATCACCATCAGTTCGGTGGGCTTCGAGCCGCGGCGACTGGACTTGATTAACGCCATGGCCTCGGTGACGCCTGCGTTGACCGAAGTGCGTCTTGCCGCCCAGCGGTTGCGGGATCAAGTCGAAACATCCAAAGCGGGATTTGCCGCCCCGGCTGACAGCGCCCAGCGCAAGCAGGCGATCTTTGCCGTCTCTCAGGCCGCCGAGAATCTTCAGCGCGTCGCGGGGTTGGCGGGTGACCGTCTCCGCTACACGATGCCTCTGGCGTCGGGCGGACGACAGGCGACGGTGCTGGCATGGACAGCCGGAGTCGTCGGCACGATTGAGCATGATGTGGCGCAGCAGTTGCGGCTCCATCTGCTGGCGCAGACTCACGCGGTCGATACTGCTGCCGCAGCACGCGGCGTGGAATTGGCGCAGGCCATCCTTGGGCCTTGGCAGCAGAATCTAGCGCGGGCGCAAGTGGCGGTCATTCTCGCCGACGCCCGTCAGTTGCTGGCCGACCAGCGGGAAGTCGCCGACATGATCGGTGCCAAGCTCGACGACGAGCGGCTGTGGGAGCGCGTGGCGCGGCGACAGAACGTCGCTTCGACCCAGGGTCAGTTCCTGGAGTTTCTCCTGGAGCAGGTGGCTGCCAATACCAGTGACGCTCCGGCCAAGCTGGCCGTCAGCACTCGGGAAACAATTGCCAAGGCACGCACCGACCTGGCCACGGCGCTGTCGGCTGAGATCCTGGACGCCAAACTCGCTGAGCCCTCCAAAGCCATGCACAAGGCCATCGAGCAGGCCCACGATATGCTCGCCAAATTGCTGGCGGCGCAGAGCGATGCCTCGCTGGCGGGTGCCGCGACGCTGGGCAACTTGGCTAACGCCAAGCCGACGCCGCTGGTGAAGCTGAATGCCGCGGGCCAGACCAGTCCCGCGCCATCACCGGTTGACCTCAGTGCCGCATGGCACGCTGTGACCGAGGACTTTGAGCACCGTGCCTCGACCCAGGAACTCCGTCGCGATGCCGACACCATGTACGTGGCTGACCTGAGTTTGGCGGCACGGGCACTGGCTGCGTTGTGGGTTCAGAACTCCGCCATGGACAAGTTGATGCCCGATGCTCAGGAACGGCTCGCGGCCGTCACCAAGGCCCTGGGCGTTCTGGAAGCGGGTCACCGTCTTTCGGAGATCGCCGCCTCGACGCAGCTACTTTCCACCGACGAGCGTTGGCAGGCGACCTCGCCGATGCTCGTGCTGGGGCATCCTGCGGATTGGCGGTGGTTGTCGATGCAGGGCCCGGGCGTGGGTTCGGCGCTGGCTGATGCGGGGCTCGATCCCGAGGCTGTACGCTTGACCACCAGCGCTTTTGAGTCCCCCGCAGTGGCAACGATTGATGCAGAGATGAACCGTCGCGTGCAGACCTTGGCGATGCGTGCCTCGGCCACGCCGGTGGCGGGCGAACTCGACCAGGTGCGTTCACAATTGGCTGCTGCGCAGAACATCATCGACCCGGCCATGCAGGAAGCCCGCCGCATTTTGGGCCAGCTCACGCCACCCCTCTATGAAACGATGGCCAAGCTTGCCGGGCGCGTTAAGGAGCTTCAGGAGCAGACGGCTGCCAAGGCGCAGGAAGTCCGTGACGATCCCACCGCGCAGAATCGCCAGGAGCTTGAAAAGCTCAAGGAGAAGCAGGCGGAGATCAACAAAGAAGTGGCCAAGCTCAACAATGATTTGCGTCGCGATGCAGCGGCTCAAGACCTATTGAGCAAGGAAGGCCGCGAGCGTGCCCGCGATGCTGACGATGCCATCGCCATGTTGAAGGAACCTCCTGTCGAGGCGCAGAGAGCGTTGGATCAGGCTGCCGCCACCAGTGAGCCCGAGAACAAGGCCAAGGCGTTGGACAAGGCTGCCCAGGAGCAGGATAAGCTCGCCGACACGCTTGATGAACTGGCCAAGCACTATGAGAACCTCGACAAGGGTAAAGGTGAAGAGACCCGCGAGGCTCTGCGTGACAAGGAGCAGGAACTGGGCATCAAGCAGCAGCTTGATGAGGAATATGGCCAGATGGAAAAGCTCGCCGAGATGATGAACAAGGAAGGCGAGGAGCTTAGGCAGGATTTGGAGAAGGAGCTTCCAGAGAACAAGGACATGCGTGCGGAGCTTAGTGATATCGCCGAGGCGGCGGCCGAGGATGCGGCCAACAAGCTCGCTGCGGCAGCCAAGCAGGAAGACAAGGTTGCGGCGGACCTTGAGAAGATGGGCCAGAAACAGGAGCAGGCAACGGTTCCTGCCGATGCGGTCAAGAAGCTGGCGGACGAAGCGGCGAAGCTGGCGGCCAACGATGTGCCCCAAGCCGCGACTGACGCCAAGGCGGCGGCGACCCCGACGCAGCCTCAGACTGATGCGGCTCAGGATGCTGCGGAAAAGGCTGCGGAAACGGGCCAAGAGGCCGCCAAGGACGCGCAACAGGCTGCCGCGCAGGAAGCCGCCAAGAGCGCCCAGCAACTGGCGCAGGAAGCGGCCAAAGCGGCTCAGGAGGCTGCTCAGGCCGCCCAGGAAGCCGCGGCCAAGACTAGTGACCCGGCTGCGCAGGAAGCCGCCAAGAGTGCCCAACAGTCAGCCCAGGAAGCCGCCAAGAGCGCTCAACAGGCTGCCCAATCTGCCCAGGAAGCCGCCAAGCCGGGCGACCCCGCCGCTCCCGAAGCCGCCAAGGCCACTCAACAGGCGGC
>JBGSTK010000079.1:0-17197 GCA_041736565.1 Phycisphaeraceae bacterium
CCGGGCGCCACCGCCATCGCACTGAAACCGCCCGCAATGCCCTCAATCGGCGGCGGCTGGATTTTGCGCTGCGACAACGCGGCAATCCGCTCCTCAGCCAGCGCGACCTCCTGCCGCAGACGCTGCGCTTCCGCATCCAACAGCGCCGCCTGCTCAGCTTGGCGTCGAAGGTCATCGGTGCGCAAGCGCGTGCTTCGCACCTGGGCCTCAAGCCGCTGCTCACGTTGACGCAGGTCATCGAGCGTGACGGGCCCACGCGATTCTCCTGGCAACGGCGGCAGGTTGACTAAGACTCGCGGCTCAGCGTGGCGGCGGAGATATTCGCTGACCTGTTGCTCGAGTTGCGCCACCTGTGCCTGTTGCCGCGCCAAGGCCGGGGCGTTGGGGCCCATGCGTTCCTGCAGATCCGCAAGCTCTCGTTGCGCCGCGGTCTGCTGATCGATGAGTTGGCCGAAACGGGCATCGTCCTGCGCAAGCCGCGCGAGTTGCTCATCCGCATTCCCACCGGGCCCAGCCGCATCAACGCGGCGACCAACCTGCGCCACCGCCGCTTGCGTCTGATTCAGTAGCTCCAGCGTCTGGCGATACTCCGCCAGTGCTGCATCGTGTGCCTGCTGGATCGTCAGCGGCGTGACCCCCGCCTGCAGTTGTTCGAGTTGCGTCTGCGTCTGTTCCATTCGACTGCGGACATCCTGGGCCGACAACTTCGCCAGTGTAAGGCGTTGATCCGCCAACTGCTGCGCCTCCTGTTCGCGAAGACTGATGTAGGCTGCCAACACGCTGCGGACCACCGGTGCTGGCACGCGGGGATCATCACTGGTCATGACCACTTCGATGGCGCCACCAGCCTGGCCTCGATCCGAAACGACACGCTCGATGCGCAAGCCGCGACGAATCGCCGCAGCGGCTTGGGTCGCATCGGCCCAGCCGAGCTCCGACAACGGCAAACTGGCGACGGCCGCCTCCACGACTGCGGGTCGGCTAAGAATCATCAGCTCATCATCGGTGCGCAGGTCCAGCGAAACATCGCGGTCGCGCACCGCCCCGTCGCCGACGTGGGGCAAAGCGTTGACCGCCACCGTCGCGGTGTTGGTATAGCTGGGCGAAGTGCTCCACCACCCGATGCCCGCCCCGAGCAGTGCCCCGACGATCACCGCCAATAGGACCCACCCGCGACGATGGTTGAGCGATCGCCCCAGTCGCACCGAAGGACTCGGCACACGGGCGCGGCTGGCCCTTCCGCCGGGGTTCGACGCCGCCGCCAGCATGGGCGAATCATCGCGGCGAGCCATCAAGGCCTGATCCCTCTGGTTTTCACGGGCATTGTTGTTTGCCGACATGACATCTCCCACTTGATGTGCCGCCCCCTTAAGCATATGCCCGCTGCGCCCAAAACGGTACCGCGAGGCAGGGGCAAAGCGAGGCGGGATGAAGCGTGGCCGCCGCTAACTACGAGGAGCGCCACCCTACCAAGGGGTAGCGTACCCCTACAAAGGGGCCGCGCGACGGGTTTGTGCGCACAAAGCCGTCACGTCAAACCAACGAAACATGGCCAAGCCGTGGCGGATACACGAGATGAAAATATCTTTGCTCTGTGCGCGCGAATCTGGTTCTCACGTGTGGGGTTGTGCGCGTCATGCGACGTCAAACCGTGGGGCGAGCGGGGATGCCCGCAGCGGTCACCCCATCCGCCAGATCGCACACGACGACACTACCGACGTGAACCGCGACGTCGCTGCCGATGGTGACATGGTCGCGGACATTGACGCCCGCTTGAAGCGTCGAGCCCGCGCCCACGGTCACCGCACCCGCCAGATGGCAACCCGCGCCGATGGTCACGCCCGCCGCCAAGCTGCAATGATGATCGACCGTCGCACCGATGCCGATGACCACTGCCCGGCCCAACGTCGCAGCGGGGTTGACCACTGCTCCGGCCGCGATGATGCAGCCCGGCTCGACGGTGACGTCCCGCGCCACAATCGCACGCGGATGAATCGCCGACGCTGGCTCCAGTCCCGCCGCCACCGCCGCATCAAACAGGGCCAGACGCTGATGCCCATCCGTCACCGCCACGATGAAATATTTCGCCCCCCTTCCGACAGCGCCCCCGGTTCCAACAGCGTCCCCGGTTCCCGCGCCGCGAACCTGTGCCGACAAATCAGCGCCGTCGCCCGTGTTGATGACAGCCTCGACCACCGCCGCCACATCCATCTCCCCACGCAACTGCACGATATCCCTCACCACGGCCACCAAGCCCGCAGCATCGGCAATACCGTCACCGAAGATGATCAAACCCGCTCCCACAGCGTCAAGCCTTAGCTCGACGCGCGGTCACGTCCGCAAAGTATTTCTTCGCCTCGCCCACAAGGTAGAAGCTGCCCGTGATGACGATGAGGTCCTCACGACTCACCGCACGCGTCGCCAGGCGAACCGCTTCTTCAAGTGTCCCAGCCGTCTGCGCCATCTTGCCCGAAAGCTCGTTGAACTTCATGAGCAGATCCTCGGGCTCCGAAGCACGCGGATTGCCCCGCGCCTTGGTGAAGATCACTTTGTCCGCACCCAGCGAGACCTGCTTGAGCATGCCCAAAACATCCTTGTCCTGGGCACAGCCGAAGATGAGGATCAGCGAGTCGTACTGGATGTGCGCACCCAACGCGCGGATCAGCGCCTGGATCGACACGCCGTTGTGCGCGCCATCGACGATGATTCGCGGCTGCGGCCAGACCTGCTCAAGTCGGCCCGGCAGGATCGTCGCCGCCAAACCCGCGATCACCTGTTCATCGGGAATCACAAAGCCGTGCGCCTTGAGTTTGTCGAGCATGGCCAGCGCCAGCCCGCAGTTCTGCGCCTGATGCTCACCGCGCAACGGCACCGCCAGGTGCTCCCAGCGCGACGTAGGCGTGGTGATGCTCACCCGCGTGTGAGGCCCCAACTCCCGATTGGCCTCAAAACGAGCGGAGAAATCAATCTGCTTACCTGTGAACTCCAGCGGCGCACCAACACCCGCAGCGACTTCATCAAGCACCTTGGCTGCGGGATTGTCCTGCTCGACACTGATCGCTGGCACGTTGCGTTTGAAAATGCCCGCCTTCTCCCGCGCGATCGTCGGAAGATCACGACCCAGAATGTGCATGTGATCCAGCGACAGGTGCGTGATGCCCGTGACCAACGGCGTGACCACCGTCGTCGAGTCGAGCCGACCGCCCAACCCAGTCTCCAACACCGCGATGTCCACCGCCTGATCGGCATAGTAACGCAGCGCGATGGCGGTCATGATCTCAAAGAAACTCGGGTCGTCGCCCAGCTTCTCAAGCTTGGTGGCGATGAGCTTGATCAGGTCCGTCATTTCCGACTGGCTGATCATCTGCCCGTTGATGGCGATGCGCTCGCGCAGGTCGATGAGGTGCGGGCTGGTGTAGAGCCCCACCGTGTAGCCGCAGGCCTGGAGCATCGACGCGAGCATGGCACAGGTCGAGCCCTTGCCTTTGGTGCCCGCCACCTGCACGCACTTGATTTGCTCGTGCGGGTTGCCCAGCAGTTCGAGCAGCCGACGCATGCGTTCGAGGCTGAACGTGCGACTGTTGTAGGTGACGATGCGCATCCGCTCGTGGTCGGTGTGGTTGTAGAGCCAGCGGAGCGCCGAGGCGTAGCTGTTGATCTCGCCCGCAGCACCCGAGCCGCGGGGCGAAATTTTGCCCGAACCTTTGCTGGTGGGTGCGGGTTTAGAGACGGTGGATTTAGCGCTGCTCTTCCGCGCGGGAGTGGCGCTGGCGGAGCGCTTGGGGGCGGTGGTGGTCTTCACGGGCTTTTTGTTTGCCTTGGATTTGGACTTAGGTTGTGACGGAGGCGATGAACGTCGCTTCTTGGCCATTGCCCCCTCATTGTCCGCTAACGGAGGCAAAAAGTCAATTTTGGATACCTAACCCGTTATATGGCAGGACCTTGTGAACCACGACAAACCGCCTCCACATTCGACTCCGTAGCCATAAAAACTCAGCGGCTTGCTAAAATTGATCGGGTGTCCTGCCCTTCTCATGCGCCAGCGAGGGGCTGGGAGAAGGCAGTGCTGCGGCGATCCGTTAATCATACCCGCGAAGACCGGGGCGGGGCAATAGACTGGACTGCGTCAAATGTACCTATTTCCTTTTCTGGCTCGCACTTCGGCCACACTACACACTACTCTGTTGGCCAGACTGCTCGATGCGGGTGCCAACCGAACAACCGAGCACGAGGACATGACATGATCACGCGTAGCGAGCCGATCTTTGCCGTCCGCGATGTGCAAGCCTCCGTGGCGTTCTATCGCACGGTGCTTGGAGGCCAGAACGAATGGTTCTGGGGCGATCCGCCAGCCTTCGCGGGCATTCGTCTGGGACAGGTGCAGGTGATGTTCAATCAGCAGCCGGAACTTGCTTTGAAGATCGAAGGTCATCAGCATCACTTCTTCACCGAGTTACTCGACGAGCAGCACGCCGCCCATCTGGCTGCTGGTGCGCCCATCATCGAGCCGATCGCGAACAAGCCCTGGGGCATCCGTGAATACACCGTCCGTGATCCGGATGGCTACCACCTGCGCTTCAGCGGCCCACTGAAACACGAAAAGCCGACGAGCGCTCTGCAGACCATTCCTGACTACATCCGCATCGAGCCGCGCCGTCCGACGCCTGACGAATACAGCGATATCGCGCGGTCGGTCAACTGGATGAAGACCGCCGAGAACTGTCACGCGCTGAACAATTCGCTCTTGGGCGTCGTGGCGATCGACACACGCACCGGTCAGGCGGTCGGCATGGCGCGGGCGATGGAAGATGCCTACGCCTGGTACAGCATCTGGGACGTCGCCGTCCGACCGGCATATCAATCGCAACGCGTCGGAACTGCGATGCTCGAATCCCTGCTCGCGCTGCTGCGTCAGCAGGGCCCCACCGGCGCCAACGTGTTCCTATTCACGTATCAGCACGACTTCTATCGCAGGCTTGGTTTCAACACGCAGAACTGCACCATGATCAAGCTATAACCGCCAAAGTAGAAAAGGGGATGAAGTAGAAAATGGGATGAGTACATTCGTTTTGTTTCGATATACCGGGCGATGGCCTGCGTTAGATTTCTTATCCCCTTTTTTGAACTGAGGTCAATTACCATGATTGTGGATTATACCGAATATGCCCCCGGGCTGGTACCCAGAACTGCTGCTGATACCCGTTGTCGGCTACCCGTCAAGCTGAGGGAACGGTTGCTGAAGCGGCGCGACCTTAATGATGCCATAGTCGTCGATTCACAGGACGAGCAGGCGATCACTGGGCTTGACGAAATCCTTGGAACCAACAGCGGTCTGGAGTTTGTCAAGCATCGCCACTACGAGGTTGATGAAGCCGAGATTGCCGGGCATGACTATTTCAGGATGTTGCCGAAGGGACTTGATTGGGGTAGGGATATAGATTTTGCAGTTGACCCACCGATGTGTGACGTAGATGGATGTTCGTTTGGGGCAAAGCGGGCTAGCTCGATCACAATACAGACGAGGGCAGCCGCGCTGGTTGACGTTGGGGAAATCTATGGTCCTTGGAATTTTGGGATGACGTTGGTCGTATCTGACCGTGTGAAGGAAGCGATGGACAAGGAAGGCATAAGTGGAGTGCAGTGGGAGGCCGCAATGATAGCGCCGAGGATTGCAGGCGCGGTTGAGAGCAGGATATGGATCGCTACCGTTCAGGCAGGCGCATCAGCGGTTGCCGATAAGATTGCCATCAGAGGCGAGTGCAAGAACCATGGAGTTGTCTGGGACTACATTGTGTCGGGCCAGTCGTTTGATATCAGCACGCGACCCCGCGTTGATCTGTGGGAGATATCCGCGCTTAGAGTCGGGACGAAGAATTACCGGCTGGCTAAAGGGTGGCTTGTGGTGTCGCGTCGTGTTCTGGAACTGCTACTAGATTGTGCAGCTCGAGGCCTGATGCCGGTCGGATATTTCCTGAAGAAGCCGTTTGTGCCGGTGCCCCCAGTCGTGGCCCGGCGGCTTGTCAAGGAGCCGGGAAAACAGGACACTACTACTTATCCCCTTTTCTGCCCCGGCACGTTCAGTCCAAAACTATAACCAACCCCAGCAAGACCGCCCCTGCAATCTGCAATAGGGCAAGCAATCCGCATCCAATCCGCCCCATCCATGACTCGGCAATTCGCATCGCGCTGTACCCTGAGATTGAACCCACCAAGTACAGCGAAAACCACAACACACATATAATTACCAGAGGAACAAAATTATGACTCTTGCGCTCGTCAAGCGCGTAGCGGAGCGCTTGGCCACCAGGACATACCAACATAGTCACTATCTCTAGAACTAGGCATGTGACGCTTATTCTTGGTAAACTAAGTTTCTTCATATATTTATGAGAAGAAAAGGGGATAAGTACATTTGCTTTTTTTGATGTATGGGGCGATGGTTTGCGTCAAATGTACTTATCTCCCTTTTCTGCCCGCATCATTTTTTGCTAATGCTGATTGTTGCGTCCTCGTTCCACCCAGGCCGCGAATTTATTTACAATGGTTTTGCCCCAACCCATGGTAATAAGAACACAGAGACCGCAGTACGTGCAGAGAAAAACCATCGAAAACACGAGGATCGTCATCATTGAGTATTTGTAGACGGCGTCAATGGTATTGTACACCTTAATGTGGGTGGCCCCGGAGACAAGTGCCCAAGTGCCCAGGACGACGGTCACTAACAGCACCAACAAGGAGCTGAAAATATCTATGCCCCGTTTTAGTGTCATATACTCAAAGTACTCCCACTTCTTCAACAACTCTTCAGCGGGTCTGCTTGTACCGAGCAAGACCGTAGCGCCGTTCTGCGCAAGAACCAGGATGGGACTGCACCCCGCAAGTTCATGGTCGGGGTCGTTGCTTTCCCGATGTCGCTTGGAGTCAAAGAAGAACACCCATCCATAGCTCTTGTGAATGGTCGCCTCTGAAACAGCGACCAAAACGTCATCTGCTTGGCTGTAACTTTTGTTCGCAGCTGCCAACGCAATTTCGGCCGCATCTTCGATCGTGACCATGGCAACTCTCACTCATTTGTTCTCAAGAACTTGACGGAGAAGAAAAGGGGATAAGTACATTTTATTTATTTCGCTCGGCCCGTTTTCCTCGGTCGTCCGCGGGAGCGAAGGGTACTGGTCAGCCCAATCCGCTCTGCTGTGGCCTGCACCCAGGCTTCTGTGCCTATGGGTCGGCCACGCCGCAAACTTGTCCGCAACGCTTCAAGTTCCTTTGGAGTCTCAGCCTGATTCACCCGGGTCACCCACTGCCGCGGTGCATCAACCGGCCAAGGTGCCAAGCGCGGCCAATCCAGCGGATCACCCGGTAACCTGTCACAGAGGCGTTGCCACAAACTACACCACTTCCATTCCTCAGCCCGTCCGCTCTTAACCAGCCCCGCACGCAGTGCATTGCGTTCCACATAGCGACAAACCGCTAGGAAATGGCTGTCTTCCTGCACTGGAAACGATTTATAGGTCCCCTGGTAGAGGTGTCCAAGCCCCACCGATTGGCGGTGCTCCCGCCAACGTCGAACATGGGTCACCGTCAATCGCTGCATGAACCGTCCAAGATCGCCCGTTGCTTGAGGTCGTACCACCAGGTGCCAGTGATTGGGCATCAGACAATATGCCATCAGATCCACCGGGGCATCCCGCAACGCCTGCGCGAGCACCCGCACAAAGGCATCATAGTCGCTGGCATCTTCGAACAACGTCCGTCGCTCGTTGCCACGATTGAGTACATGAAAAACAAATCCACCTGGTTGAACGCGGGCAAGTCGTGGCATGTGAGTAGATTAACCCCCGCTGCTGGCCCTGTCAAAAATGTACTTATCCCCTTTTTAGTCGGCCTCCATTTTTCGAAATAATCCAATTTTTGCCTCACTTTTCGCCTGCATTAAATGTACTTATCCCCTTTTTTACTTTTTTAACCCATGACAGAACGCCGGCGCAATCGCCTCCGTCGCCATAAAACGACGCCGCCATCGCCCTGTGAAAGAGCGATGGCGACGGATGGTTCATTCACTTAGCGCCTTAACCTCGTGCCGATTACACCGCCGCTGCCGCCAGGGGGGGTGTTGCTGCCTTGGGCGATGCGGTTGATTCGGCCGCACCGGTGTCCCAGAAGATCAGGCCCGGCTCGTAGATGCCGTCGAGTGCTTCGCCGCCGGGCACCATGCGGATCGCCAGGCCAAATCGGCCACTGTTAAGCGTGTCCTGTGAGCCTCTGAACTTGTGACGGCCACCGCCCAGATCCTCGATGTGCTCGAGGTCCGAAGCCTGACCTTCCGTGATCCGACCGTCGTTATCCAGCTTGCCCACGTACATCTGCACGCGCAATTCTTCGGGCTTCAGATCGCCGAGGTTCGCCACCGTCTCGACATCGAGCTTCTGCCCCACGCCCAGGGCTGCGGAGGTGTTAGTGACGATCGATTCAACCTTGAGCTTGCCCCACGCACCACGCAGACGCTGCTTCTGATGCGCCAGCGACACCGCTTCGCTGAGCTTGTTGGCACCGAGCATCCGCGAACGTTTCAGCGCGGGCAGGTAGAGCTTCTCAGCGTAATCCTGCACCATGCGGTTGGTGTTGAACTCCGGTGCCAACGTGGCGATGCACTTCTTCATGCGTGCGATCCATCGCCGGGGCAGGCCGTGCTCATCACGGTCATAGAACAGCGGGATGACTTGCTTTTCCAGGAGGTCGTAGAGGTTCTGGCTTTCGACATCGTCCTGCAGATCGAGGTTGGCGTAGGTTTCGCCGCGGCCGATGGACCAGCCGATGTCGCTCTGTGCCGCCTCGTCCCACCACCCGTCGAGGATCGAGAGATTCAGCACGCCGTTGAGCGCCGCCTTCATGCCGCTGGTGCCCGATGCTTCCATGCCACGACGAGGCGTGTTGAGCCACACGTCGCAACCCTGCACCAGGTAACGCGCCACGTGGATGTCGTAGTTCTCCACGAACACCAGACGATGGCTGACTTTGGCCTGTCGGGCAAAGTGAACGATCTGGCGAATGAGGTCCTTGCCGCCGCCGTCCGCGGGATGGCTCTTGCCGGCAATGAGGAACTGGATGGGCGTCTTGACATTGGCAAACATCGCCAACAGTCGCTGCGGATCGCGGAGCAGCAGGTTCGCACGCTTGTACGTCGCAAATCGCCGGGCAAAGCCGATCGTCAAACAGTTGGGGTCCAACACTTCGGAAGCTGCGTCGATCTGATCCGGCGAGGCGTTGCTGCGGATCAATTGCTTCTTGAGCTGACGCCGGGTCCAGATCACCAGACGGTGACGGCGGCGATCGTGGACACGCCACAACTCCTCATCCGGCACTTCGTTGATGGCGCTCCAGACCGTCTGATCCGCCGGGTCCGCCTGCCAGCGGCCACCAAGGTAACGGTCCAGCAGGTAGATCATGTCACCCGAGAGCCACGACCGCGCATGGACGCCGTTGGTCACGTGGGTGATGGGCACTTCATCAGCGGGAACGCCCGGCCAGATGTTGTGCCACATGGCGCGACTGACTTCGCCGTGAAGCTTGCTCACGCCGTTGTACCAGTCGCTGGTGCGGATGGCGAGCACCGCCATCGAGAAAAATTCATTTTTGTTAAACACATTTTCGCGACCCAGCGCCAGGACGCCTTCGATGTCCAGCCGCAGGCCGCCGACGTAGTCGCGGAAGTAGCGTTGCACCATCTCCGACGGGAAGCGGTCGATGCCTGCGGGCACGGGGGTGTGCGTCGTAAAGACGTGACCCGCTGCCGCCGCCTGACGTGCTTCGTCGAAGCTCAGGTCGTATTTCTCGATGAGTTTGCGGATGCGTTCCACAGCGAGGAAGGCTGCGTGACCTTCGTTCATGTGGCAGACATCGGGGTTGATGCCCATGGCTTCCAGCGCACGAAGGCCGCCGATGCCCAGCACGATTTCCTGCTTGATGCGCATCTCCATGTCGCCGCCGTAAAGCTGGCTGGTGATGCCGCGATCCATCTGGTCGTTCTCAGGCAGATTCGTGTCCAGCAGGAACAGCCGAATCAGACCCACCATCACCTTCCACACCGCAATCGTCAGCTTCCGCCCGGGCAGATCGACCGTTACCTTGACCTGCTTGCCCTTGGCGTCAAGCACGGGATTGACGGGCAGGTTGGAGAAGTCGAGGTCGGGGTAGTACTCCTGCTGCCAACCGTCGGCATTGAGGTACTGCTGGAAATAGCCGTGGCGGTAAAGCAGGCCAACGCCCACCAGGGGCAGGCCCAACTCGCTGGCGCTCTTGAGGTGATCGCCCGCCAGACAGCCCAGGCCGCCGGAGTAAATCTGCAGGCATTCGGTGAGGCCGAACTCCGCACAGAAATACGCGATGGTGAAATCGGTGTCGTTGGCTTTCTGGCGCGCCAGCCAGGGCGTGCGCTCCATGTGACGCTTGAGCATCGCCTGCACACGCTGCATGGAGTTGACGAAGCCGTCATCATGTGCCGCGTTGTCGAGCACTGCCTGGGGGCAACTGCCCAGCATCTTCACGGGGTTGTGATGCGTCTGCTGCCAGAGGCCGCGATCCAGTCGCACGAACAGCTCCACGGCCTCAGGATGCCAGGACCACCAAAGATTGTTGGCAATCTCCAGCAGGGGTTTGAGCGCCTCGGGCAACGCGGGGATGACTTCAAACGGGCGAATTTTCGCCAGGTCGGGGTTGAGCATGGTGGATGTATCCCTGAATCGTTAGTTATGGGTCCCAGACGGATCATAGCCGCCCGTGGCGAATTCGGCAGGCATCGCGGCCTGCATCCTCTTAGCTTTCGGTTATTTAGTAGGGCAATCTTGATGCCAGCGCGCAAAAAAGATGCGAAGATTGTTTGATCTGCTGGGCCGCGTGATCGCGACAGACGGCGTAATCGCGCCGGCGGAAGCAGGGACGACTGGCCTCGGGCGACAGCCATATCCGACAGCGACGATCGCGCCACCGATGCTAATGCATCGCTGATTCCGGAGCGGTCACATCGGGCTTTATTAACGGCAGATCGCATCAGATGAAATGGGTCGCATTAATCGACGTATTCGTACACCGTGACCTTCAGCTTCTTGCGACCCCACTTCTTGGCGGCTTCGTGAGTCGGCATCAGCAGGTCCAGGCGGTTGCCCTTAATCGCCCCGCCACGGTCCAGCACAGGCACCGGCCGACCGCTGTTGTAGCCCGGGATGCTCAACACCGTGTTAAACGGCAGAACCCGCGTGTCCGCAGCCACCAGATTCCCGCCATTGGTCCTGACGGTCCTGCCACTGGCGGTGATGCCATCCGCGAACTTGCCGCAGCAGCACGACCCCGCACAATAGGCGGTGACTTCCATCGTGATGGTCCGTGCCACGCGCAGGGGCTTCTTGTTGTAAGTCGCCACGGGTGCTGGAGCAACGGCCTTTGCAGCGGATGCGACCACGGGGGCCTGAGCGAGCACCGGGGCCGGGACTACCGTGCGAGTTGTGGGGGCGATCTGAGGAACTGCGGGGGACGGGGCGGCGACCTGGCGAGCTGGGGGGGCCACCGCGGCACCGTTTGCACCCACCGTCGTCCCGACAGAAGGCACTGCATCCACCGCACTTAGCGTCACCAGCGCAGGCAGCCCGCCACGCGACCACGCCAGCGGAATGCTCGTCAGCAGGAACACCGCCAGCACCGCCCACGCCAGACGACGTGTGCCATGACCGACGAGGGCGGACTCTCGCCTCATTTCACTGCGATTTCGGGGGTTTTGCATAGGAAGGCGGGGCCTCGGAAGCGTCAATGCCCAGGTGCATCAACGCGGGTTGCCCGGGGGACACCGGCGCTGCCGGGGGAACCGGGGGACACCGGGGTTTCGCTGCCTGCAAACCATGGATTCACGACGATCCGGGTGTGCATGCTTCGCGAAACTGGCCGATTTGGTGTGCTTTGCGGCTCCCAATCGGCCGAACTCCAGCCGCCTTCCGTGGCGGGCAGGTCAGACAATATACCCCCAGGTGGTCAAGCTACGCAAGGGTAAATCCTACAAAATTTAAGGATTTATTCACCTTATGACGATAAGAGCAAGTTTAGCGTCTGGGATAGAGGAAAAACAGACGCGAAAAGGCCAATTTTCTAAAGCTATGACTGATTTCCCGGAAACCCCGGGCCACGTCGCTTCGATTTTCGGCAAACGCCTTGATTTCGGGGGAAATGCCTACTTCTTAGCCCTGCCGATGCGCTGGACCTGATCAGCCGGATGCCAGACGCCTTTGCTGAACGGCCGATGGGCGGGGCGAAGGCAGACGAACGCTGTATCATCTGATTCCACCGCGACATCCGCGATCTTGGCGGTCACGTTATCCAACAGCGTAGCAACCGTATCGCCCTTCTCGAGCGATCGGCCATCCACATCCTTAGCCTTGGCTATTTTACGTACCGCCAAACGACGCTCCCGTGTCCGAGGTGTAACCGTCGAAATTCGCAGATCTTAGATAGCAATCTGAAATCGCAGATCTCAAACCTGAAATTTCAGATCGCGGATCTCAGATCTCAGATCTCAGATCTCAAATCTGAAATTTCAAATCTCAAATTTCAAATCTCAAATTTCAGATCACCCGATCTCTACCCCTCATCCTAGGCGCGCCGCCCGCCAAAGTCATGCCCGCTCCTTCGCCCCCGTTGGCCCCCATCCAGACCCTTTGACGAACCCGCCGCCCACTCTCCAAAAGCTCAAAAAATGACCGTCCGAACCCCCCCTCAACTCGACGCTACCCCCCCTGTACCCCCACCCATCCCCCACCTACCCCCTACCTACCCCCCACCTCCTCGCACCCCCTTTTTCGCACCGCTTCGAACCGACCTGCGCGCCCCTTCACACCACCCCCTCGCCTGGCCAAGCGCCTACTTCCTGCCCACCAGCCCCCCCGCCAACGAACAAAAAAACCGCGCCTCAAAGGCGCGGCTTCGTGGTCGGTCATATTCCGCATCCCACCCTCACGCAGCCGTCACTTCAACAAATCGCTGCACGCTCTTCAGGTCGCGAATGACATCGAGGCTGGCGGTGATGGTTTTCTCAGTGCCCGTGACCGCAGCGACAGAGGCCTGCTTGACCATGCGCGTGCCCCACAGCCGACCGCCGCGTGCGTTCCAGCGGATGCCCTTGGAGCGGATGCGGCGTTGACGCTCGTTTTCCGCCTGTACTTCGGCGTTTTTCGACAACAGGCGAACAATGGTCTTGGCGGCCGCAGCACTCGTGGGCCGCGACGTGACTTTGACGTTGATCTTGCTGCCGGGGGTCAGGGTGGCGATATCAGCCATGGTCGTTCTCGCTTAGGTAAGCGTCAGCGGCAAGGGCTCCGCCAACAGAGCCAAGCATTATGGCCAAAACCAGCCGTTCCGTCAAACGGCTGGAATCGCGGTTTGTTCGTCGTTCCGCCATCAAGACGCCACATGGGACTTCGCTGCGGTACTATATGACATATCCGGGGCAGGTTTGACCTTTCCCCGGGAGAATCGCTCCATACGAATCACGACGGCGCGCATGGGCAGGCGATGGAATCAAAAGTGAAGTTCCGGCCGACCGTCACTTGCTCGTGCTTGGGAGTCGGTCCCTGTTGTAGGAGTATGGCTGATGCTCAAACACCCTTCGACCGTTTGCACGCCCGCAAGCTGGGCCTGGACCTGCATCCTGCTGATGCTGGCTGTGTCGCACATGAGCGGCGATTGTTCCACGGCTTTCGCGCTGTCGCCGACGCAGTCGCCGACGCCGACGCAGGCGCCGACGCCAACGCAGCCGCAGACGCAATCACAGACGACTGACAAAGAACGTTCGGCTCACGACCAGGCGCTATTCAAGGCTGTGCGCGAGGCGATGGACGCGCACTACGCGTTCGCCCTCACCTCACTGACCGAAGTGACCGAAGCCCAAAAAAATGAACTGCGGGAGGCGCAGATAGCCGCCATTGACCGGATGTTTAAGCTCAAGCCCAACGATGTCGATGGCCCCACGCTTGAGGAACTGTTTCTCGAAACCAATGGCGAGAAGGTCGCAAGCGCGTGGACAACGGTGCGCGAATGGTTCGATGACTCTGAAGACCTGTTTATCGAAGCTGATCGCCTCATGCTCGAACCCCACAAGGAATACACCGCAACGACCGCGTCAGTGCAGATGGGGTACGTGATAGATCGGTATGCCTTCGAATCGGTCGTGCTCGATGAAAAGGTCACCGTGAAAAGGATCATCCTGGGCCCGGGTGCGATCCTTTCCTTTATCGACCATGTGAGGAGGTACTTTGACGTGCCCACACGCGACGGCACATTCGTCTTGACTGTCGACGACGAAGCTCAAGCCGTTGAACGATTGATAAAGATACGTGATCTGGCCAAGGGCCTCGCGGATGGCTTTTCTCATCCCGAGTTCGTCAACAAGCTTCAGGCCGCCTTTGAGAGCCGAGACATGAACGCGCTGAAAGCGGCTGGCTACTGGATGATCTGGCGGGCTTGGGCGACGGCTACGGACGATCAAATCGCGCAGGCGCGACGCCAGTATCTTGACGCGCTTCATGCCTCGATCGTACGTGACCGCGGCGATGAAATGCTGATGGGCCTGCTCAATGCGGCGTACAACGAAAGGCAGCGTCGTGATATCCTTAACGTTCGCGCCATGATCCATTCCGCGGCGACGGTCGACCGGCCCCAGTGGGTGATGACCCTTCTGCAACTCGGCTACTACAGTATTCTGACGACAAAGCTCTCGGGCCCGGTAATGGAGGACCGTAAATCGCTATTCACCAACTTGGTTGGCCAAATCGGCATAGCCGCGTGGGAGCATCGTGAAACTCTGGGCGGTTTCGATGGCGTTGGGGAGACAAAAAAAGTTTGGGCCGCCAGCCTGTTCATGCGCGCGGCTCAAGCCGATCCGCAGCCGCTTCGAGCGGTGTTTGCGGACTTCTACCGGCGCCACACCGCGATACTACTACTTGATGCGCTCCAGGACGCTTCGAGCAAGAAGGGGGTCCAGATCAAACGGGGCCTGTTTATGGCCGTCGATGAACGAGCGACCGCGATCGGCGGCAATCATCCAGATGTTGACTTTGCGCGTGCAAGAGTATTTCTTCAGTTCGATGAGACCCGACTCCAGGGGATCGAGATTCTTGATGCTCTGACCGAACCTGAGTCCTCCGCATCGTACATTACACGGCTTTCAGCACACTATGCGCTCGCCAAGTACTATGTTGGTATGGAGCAGGACGAGGTGGCCGAGCGTCATTTCAAGGCCACGCTTGAGATCGCGCCCTGGTACATCGATGCCTACCGCGACCTTGGCGATCTCTACTTCCGCCGCGGCTCTCTGGAAGATGCACTGCGGTACTATCTGATCCATCAGAAGTGGGAAGGTAGCGATGCGGAGGTTGCGGCCCGGGTGGAGCTTATCCGACAAAGGCTCCGGGCACCACCGAGTTGACGATGCTCAGTTTGGGTCTGTACGAAGCGCTACCTATCGTCGCGTCCATGGGTCAGTAACAACCGCCGCGACGATCCGCCCTCTACCTTGATCCCCATCCCCTCCGATGAGTTGTAGTTGTGCGATTTGAGATGGGATTTGAGATGTGATAATCTGAGATCTGAGATCTGAAATTTGAGATTTGAGATTCATTAGCAAACCCCCGGGATTTCGCCACATGAAGTACGAACGGTTCGAGGACCTGCCGGTATGGAAGGCGGCGGTCGACTTGGCTGTGCGTGTTCATACGCTGACGCGTGATCGGTTTTTTCGCCAGCCGGGCGATGTGTGTGATCAACTTCGCAGGGCGGCGCTCTCTGTGTCTAACAATATTGCTGAGGGCTTCGAGCGTGGTTCGACAGCGGAGTTGCTGGCCTATCTCTACATCGCACGCGGGTCGGCTGGGGAAGTTCGCTCGATGCTGCATTTCGTTGATCGTTTTCCCGAAGCGGATCATTTGAAATCTCAAGTTTCAGATCTCAGATCGTTAGCGGAAAGCTGTTCCCGGCAGATTCGCGCCTGGGCTGACACGCTGCAGAATGCTGACATCAAGGGGCCACGTCATTTGAATGATCGCTCCCGCGCGGTGTACGAACATAGGAAAGCCGCCACTGCGTTTCAGCATCGCCTGGCGCGAATGCTGCATGAGGCACATCCGGAGATCTATCCCGATCCGGAGAACCCCCCTTCGCCGGAGGACTAGGGATTTGAGATTTGAGATTTGAGATTTGAGATTTGAGAATTTGAGAATTTGAGAATTTGAGAATTTGAGAATTTGAGATTCGAGATCTGAGATCTCAAATTTGAGATTTGAAATCTCAGATCATCGCTTCGCGTGGCGGGGTGCGATGCGGATGACTACTTTGGCGCGGGCGTGCGTTTGCGGGTTCCATTGCAGGCGCACCGGCACGGCTTGGAGGCCGGGGGTCAGGTTGAAGATACGGTCGGGGGTGGTTGGATCGATTGCCAGCGGTAGGTCGGCGGTGACTTCGATCGTGGTGTCGGCGAGGGCGATGTCGTTGTTGTGCGGCGTGGCGGGGTCGTTACGTTGCGGCGTGGCGATGTTGATGTTGCTCGGCGTGGCGGTGACGGCTTGGCCACGGGGGGAGATGATGGGGAGGATTAGGGTGATATTGTCCACGCTATTCGCGGCGGACGCGTTGGCAGCGGTATTCGCCCCGGGTGCGTTGCCTGCGCTCTCCAGCACTGCGGCTTCGATGGTCAGGCGATCGTCTTCGAAGCGGTAATCCAAGATGCAGTGCACGGGCGTAGGGAGGTCCTGGCCTTGGAGGGTGCGCAGGCGGGTCGTGGTGTGGGCGGTGATGGCATCGTCGGACTCGGTCACGGCGATGCGGGCTTCGACGTCTACGCAACTCATGTAGGCTTGGCCATCGTGTTGCATCTCCAATCGGGGCGTGAGTCGCTGATACGAAGCGTCGCGGTCTTCCTGTTGGTTGTGCGGTTCGGAGAGCGACTGCGTGTTGAGGCTGGCGACGAGGACGGGGCCGACGTGTTGGTGCCAGAGCATGGCGAGGGAGCCACCTGAGACGTGGGGGTGAGGTCGCGTCGCTGGCCAATCGTAGGCGGTGATGGTGGCACGCCAGGGGCCGCGGGCGATGAGCCAGAGGTCCAGATCGCGCAGGTGTTGGGCACCGCTGGCGGACTGGCGGGGCAGAGGCACGGGCGTGTTGGGGA
>JBGSTK010000095.1:0-3517 GCA_041736565.1 Phycisphaeraceae bacterium
TTGGCTCAAGCCCAATCGCTTTGGCTTGTCTTAAACTAACGACGTTTATCAAGCGTTCGCATTTGCTAACCATACTGTTGACCCTAGCCCCGCCTCCTTTTGCGATTAAGGAGTACGTTTCACCTCGCGGTATAGACGCCAGTTATGACAACTGTGGGTACATTGTTTGTGGGCTTTCATGTGTGACGTTACCATCTCGCATGACCACATAGGGTACTGCTAATGGGATAGCAGGTCTTGTCTCATTGTTCATGAGCAAGACAATTACATAAGAAACTTCATGTCGCACACACTGCTATTAATCGGTAACTTTTTTCGTAACGCAAATGAGACAATAAAGCCATTTAAAGTGCGTTCGAGCCAAGTTGCATAAAAAAGGCAGGCGAATTCTTTTTTACCTTGTTTTCTAAATAAGCGAGCCTGTTGTAAAACTACATCTGTATGATCTATTACTCTCGAAGTCTCGCCCTCAAAGAAATTCCGCGCCTCTTTAGTCAAGTCTTTACGAGTTTCCCCAACTGGATTTATTAAGCCATCTTTACCAGGCTGGTAATTATGTCAACTGCCAAAATTTTGGTTTCTTTTTCGCTTAATTGTAGATTTGTTTCAGAAATGATTTTGTTCATGGATTTATCATTCTTAGTGAGTAATTTGATTTGGGTAGCGCCTAACGGCACGGCTCACCTGCAAAACCGCTTACACCAAGACTGATGCAATGCGCACGACTTCAAATCTATCCACGAAACTTAAGTTGAAAC
Organism: Phycisphaeraceae bacterium; assembly: GCA_041736565.1. Classification (GTDB taxonomy): domain Bacteria; phylum Planctomycetota; class Phycisphaerae; order Phycisphaerales; family Phycisphaeraceae; genus JBBDMX01. The sequence continues at coordinate 759 of JBGSTK010000095.1, forward strand.
AAAGGCGGTTTTGTCAGGTGCAACTGATTGTTAGGTGTGCCTCTTCTCCACCGAATCACGCTTCACACCTACGGCGTCCGCCGTGGTAGTCCGCCGGATTTCTTCGCGTAAGGCGATCACCTCCTCCTGGAGGGCGGCCAGTTGTTTGTTACCCGCAAGCTCGGCTTCTTCATTCTCTGCGTCGCGGCCGATGAAGAAGGTTGCGAGCGTCGCCGTCACGTAGCCGAAGACTCCAAAAGAATACAGCGCCAGGAAGATGCATAGCACGCGCCCCTCGACCGTCTGCGGCCAATACTGCGAACCCATCGTGGTAAGGATCATCGCGGTCCACCACAGCGCTTCACCGTAGCTCTTGATGCCGCCGGGAGCTACGTTCTCGAAGGCGTACATCCCGGCCGCGCCGGTGAACATGACCAGTATCGTGAGGGCGATAACGTAGCCGAAGCCCCGCCGACTCAGGCTCGCGCCGAGCGCACGCATGCCGCGGTTCAGCGAGCTGACGACGCGGAGCAAACGAAAACTCCGTCCCCCGCGGGCCAGCCGGAGCAGCCGAAACACCCGGAAGACGCGGAAGAGGCGCAGCGCCGGTATCAGTAGCGACATGGCGGTCAGCCAATTGTGCTTTAGGTAAGCGACCTTGTGCGGAGCCAGGACGAATTCCATCGCGAAATCGAGAATGAAGATGACCCAAATGATCGTGCCAATGATCTCGAACAACAGGCTCTCGCCCCAGATCAACTCCACGACCAACAGCGCCAACCATACGAAGGCGAGGCCCAGCATCGGCGTTTCCAGCGAGTCCTCCAGGCGCCGGAGGAGCTCGTATCGCTCGTTTTTTAGCGCCTCCTCGATAGTGGCTGCCTCATCATGCTTCTCGCTGGCGCTCACGTCGCTCATCGGGTCTCCTCGCCTCCGAACCGCCGGAAGCCCTGCCGCCTAACGTCACGCTCACCTGCGGGACACAAGGCGGACCGGTAGGTGAAGCGCGGAGTTATGAAGCCGTCAGCGTCACTGCGGCTTGTCTGCCTCCAAGACGGCAAGCATGTCACCCGGCGAGTATACGGGAATAGCGGCTCGCCTGAAGTCTCGGAGATTCCGCGTGACAATCGCTTGCGCGTCAACCTGACGCGCCGCCTCGTGGGTCACGGCGTCTTCGAAATCTGAGAAGCCAGCCTGCAGGGCCCCCGTCAGAACGCCCCGATTTACGGGGGCGATCTCAAACAGGGAGAGCAGTCGGTCCACCTCGGCCCGTGCGCGTCTCGCCCCGATGACTTTGGCTGCGAGATAGTGAAAGGTTGTCACGGCCGTGGCACAGAGATAGCCGGAGACCGCTCCACCCTCGACCCGAGAAAAGAGCTTGCCGGCAAACAGCGAATGAGGCTGTCTGTCCAGAAGAAGATCCAAGACGATATCCGTATTGAAGAGGATCTTCATAGGTACTTGTCCTCAAGGTGCTTGCGGTAGGCGGTCCGATCGACCCCCTGACCCCGCAGGGCGCCCTTGAGCGCCCGGACAGTCGGTGTCAGATCGTCGTCACCCGACTTGGGCTGGGCGCCAAGCAATGAGAAGTAGTCCGCGACGATCCGCGACACGGACTTGCCGGTCCGCCGCGCGTGTGCCTTCGCTCGACGAATCAGCTGCTGATCGAGCCGCAAGGTGAGCTTGGTGTTCATCGCGCCTCCCGGGTATTCGTGCCGTACAAATTAGAAAATATTGTACGTCAGAACGCGCATTGTGTCAAGCTCATGTCTTCAACGTCACGGCTGAGCAGCGGCGTTCACGCCGTCCGCTCCAGCCGATGGTTCGGCGGTCTTCCTTGCCACGGCCATGATCTCGATTTCGTCGAGATCAAGTTGCCGCCTCCCCCAGTTGCCGGCCGTGCCGCCCCACATGCTGATGATGGACAAGCCGGCGAGACCGCACATTAAGACCAGCTCCGTTGGCACAAATGCCCGTTCCCGAACCGGGATGGCGGGCAGGCCTTCTCGGGGCGGGAGGGCGGACGACTCAACCATCTGCAGCGGATCAAACCGTCCCTTTCTGACATCATCGTCCGTGTACCTGCGAATCATGGCTGCCCCGTTGAGGACCGTCAGGAGGGCGCGCGCCTGCGGCTTGAGGCTCCGGGAGATGTTGCGCAGAATCGCGAGTGGCTGCTCGATCGGATCATCGGTCTGGCTCAGAAGTCCCAGAGAGCCCTCGCATAGGCAGATGACAGCGTCATACTGCTCGGCGAGCGCGAACCGCGCGGCATTGGAACGGATCCAGTTCACCTTCACGCCTGCCACCTTTGCACCCTGTTCTGCCTGCGCCAGCATTTCTCCGGACAGGTCCAGGCCAGTGACCGCATGGCCCCTCTTCGCCAACTCAATCGAGTGGCGTCCCGTCCCGCAACCGACATCGAGTATCGAACTGCCCGGTTGCAGGGCCAACTCCTCCAGAAGGAAATCCACCTCGCGAATGGTGTTCTTCGTGAACACGTTGTCCATATAGACGGGTGCGTGAGCGTCGAAGAACCGCTCCCAGGTCGTCTTCTCACTTGTCATGTGTACCTTTCCGCCGAACGACACAGCTCAGCAGCGGGGGGGCACCCGGAGAGCTTGTGGTCCCAGAAACGAATCGTGCCGCCCCGTCTGCTGCAGCGCCTGGTTCGGCGTCTGGAGCTGCTCGGTGGCCGATGACCGGCACGACCAAGCACAGGTTGACCCACAGCAGGAAACCGACCCCGAACACTAGGCCGAAGTAGACGGCCGCGGCCC
>JBGSTK010000099.1:0-6482 GCA_041736565.1 Phycisphaeraceae bacterium
CCGCAGGCACAGAGCAGCCGGTGGCGGAAAACGGCAGCACCACAGACTCCGCAACCCCCGCGACCGATGGCCAGGATTCTTCAACGGCGGCCGATCCCGGCCATCGTGCCACAGCACCCGATGGCCAAACTCCGCCCGCCGGTGGCCGTGAGGGGCGACGTACGAGCGGGCCACGTCCGCCTCCGCCCCCGGCCGAGTAACCGCCTGATTGCCGCCGCATAACCGCCCGATGCCCGTTGAAATCGCCGATGCCCCAAATTCCAGTGCCTGCCACCGCCCCGACCACCGACCAAGTCGTCCGACTTCAGGACGTGACCAAGCTCTACCGCATGGGCTCGCAGATCGTCCATGCGCTGGCGGGCGTGACCATCGCTTTTGAGCGCGGCAGCTTCTGGGCCATCATGGGCCCCAGCGGCTCGGGCAAGAGCACCATGCTCAACCTGCTGGGCTGCCTCGACCGTCCCACCACCGGCAGCTACTACATCGCCGGGGACAACGTCGCGGACCTCGATGACGATGCGTTGTCTGAGATTCGCCTGCGTCGGCTGGGCTTCATCTTCCAGAGCTTCAATCTCATTGCGCAGTTGACGGTGCGGGAGAACATCGAGTTGCCGCTGTACTACCAGGGCTGGGACGCCGACGCCAGCGCCAAGCGTGCTGCGGAACTGGCTGAACTCGTCGGCTTGGGCAGCCGCCTGGGGCATCGACCCAGCGAGCTATCGGGCGGGCAGCAGCAACGCGTCGCCATCGCTCGAGCGCTTTCCAACGATCCAGCCATCCTCCTGGCCGACGAACCCACCGGCAACCTCGACAGCGCCACCGGCCGCCAGATCATGGAATTACTCACCAGCTTGAATCAGCAGGGCAAAACCATCGTGATGGTCACCCACGAACCCGACATCGCTGAGCACGCCCAACACCAGTTGCACATGCGTGACGGACTCATCGAGCGCATAGATTCCCGTTGATCCGCCTTGCTTCCGCAGCGCCGCACGCCCGAAGGGGGGTCGCCGTGCCTCTGCGGATCCCCCAACGTCCCATAAGTCGTAAGTTTCCCGGATTTATGCACGATTCGGAGGGCAAACTCTTGGCTTGGAGCAGCGGGGCGGTATCGTCATGAGTAGAGATGCCCCCCGGACCCACCAGTACGACAGCTCAGCAGTCGCGTCCAAACACGCCGCGTGCCGCTACGCCGCGCAAGGGATCGCTCCTGCGATTGGGGCCCACTCGACTACCCAACGTGCCACGGGGGGTGCCTGGCAAGGGGTGGCAAGCATGGAGCGGGTCGAAAGCCTCGGGTGGGGGGGCGGACTCGCAGCCCAACATGGGCCGACCTATCGCGGGCTTTGGGGATCCGCGGTGGGTGTTGGCCGTGCGCTGTGCCGAGGCGTTGCAGGGCGCGGTGTTGCCGCCCGACAAGAGGCAGCGCCTCGTGGACCTGGGCAAGCGACTTGGCCTCACGCCTTTCGATGCCAACCTCGTCATCGCCATTGTGCAGGATCAGGCTCGCCGAGGTTACGCCCCGGAGTTGTGTCCCTCGGCTGGTGAAGCGCAGTTGCGCATGGTGCCCCTGCCCGGGCATGTCGATGCCGATGGGGCGCGACGGCGTCGCGCGATAATCACCGCAGGTTGGTTGACGCTCATTCTCGGCGCTGAGCTGGCGATGCTCTGGCTCATCGTCGGCTGACGTCTCAACGCATGACAGACAGCGCCACACGCTTTTCCAGGTCGGCTGTCGGCTGGAGAATCAGGTCGTAGCCGCGACAGTCCGTCACCCGGCAAGGGGTCACTTCACCAGCAGCGAGTTTGCGCTTGGAGACAACGTAGCTGACACTGTCGATCTGCGGGGCCTGTTGCTGCGTGCGTCCCACGTAGAGTTTTCCTCGTGCAGGCAGCCGCCCGCCGATGGATTCGCCGCCGATGGTGTCGCCAGTTGAGGCCACCGCACCATGTACCGCCGGTTCCTCCGCACTGAGATGGGCGTTATGCAATTCCCCAGCCGAGGCGGGGCCGTCGATGAGCACATCCATCGCAGCGCTCAGGCTGGCAAGTTTTTCGTTGCGGGCAAACGCGACGTTCTGCTGCGTGAGCATTAGTTCCTCGATCCGCGCGGCGATGACATCAGCGGGCACCGCGCCGCCCTTTTGATGCAACGTTCCCGCCGGTGTGCCGGGCTCGGGCGAGTAACCGAACACGCCCATGGCCTCGAAGCCGAAGTCGCGCACAAACGCTACGAGTTCATCGTGCTGAGCCTGCGATTCGCCAGGGTAGCCGCTGATAAACGTGGTGCGGATGGCCATGCCTCCGATGCGTTTGCGGAGCTTGCCTAGCAGTGTCTCGATGAGTTTGCGCGATGTCCTGCGTTTCATGCTCGTAAGGACACGGTCATTGATGTGCTGCAACGGCATGTCGATGTACTTGACGACGTGAGGCAGGCTCGCAATGGCGTCGATCATCGCATCGGTGAAGCAGGATGGATAGGCGTACATCAGCCGCAGCCACAACCCGCCTTCCTGAGCCGCGAGTTTGTCGAGTTGTGTGAGCAGACCGACGAGGCCGGGCTCGTAGCCGATGTCCTGGCCGTAACTGGTGGTGTCCTGGCCGATGAGGTTGAGTTCAAACGCGCCGTCGCCCGCCAGTTCGCGAGCCTCTGCCAGGATGGCGTCGAGCGGCTTGCTGCGCATCTTGCCGCGGATGGAGGGGATGGTGCAAAAGGCGCAGTTCTGGTTGCAGCCTTCACTGATTCGCAGGTAGGCGTAGTGTCGGGGCGTCAGTCGCAGCCGGGCCGCATCGGACTCGAAGTAACCGGGGTTGGCGGCCGCAGTCATCTGGCGGTCTCGTCGCGCGACCGTGGCGTTGGCGGCAATGCTCGAGTACACCGGCAGAGGCAACCCGTCCTGGTTACTCGACTCGTTGGATCGCATCGTTGGTCGAACCGCCTGGACGATGCGGTCGCGGTCAAATACGCCAATCATGGCATCAATGCCTGGTGCCCACTCCAGCATCTTGGCGCGGTGACGCTGCACTAAACACCCAGCGACAATCACCCGCTGGCATTGCCCCGACTCCTTCAACGCCACCGCCCGCGCGATCTCACCCAGCGATTCCTCGCGCGAGGCATCTAGAAACCCGCAGGTGTTGATGACGATGGCATCAGCCTGCGTCTCATCAGCCACGGGCACGAGGCCATCTTCCGCCAGCAGGCCCAGCATCTTCTCGCTGTCCACGAGGTTCTTGGGGCAGCCGAGGCTGACAAAGGCGATGGTCTCGATGGGCCTGGCTTCGGACCTCACTTTGGCGGTGGGTTTGGGCGTGGACTTCGGGCGTGAGCGTTTCGTGCTGGGCATAGCCCGGTTATGATACTCGCCCTGCCGATCAATCTGGATTCGTTTAAATATTCATCCCGCCGCACCCACACGGAAACGCAACATGCTAGAAGCCAATGATCTGATTCTTTTCCAAGGCGACTCCATCACCGATGCCGGTCGCGGCCGCGATGGCCTGCATCGCAACGGCAACCTCGGCCAGGGTTACGCTCAGATGACCGCCGCGACGCTGCTGGCGGATCACCCCACGCTCGCCCTGGGCTTCCTCAACCGAGGCATCAGCGGCGACCGCGTCACGAGCCTCATGGCCCGATGGAAGGCTGACTGCCTCAACCTCAAGCCCACCGTCGTGAGCATCCTCATCGGCATCAACGACATCTGGCACGAGTTCGGCACCGGCACGGGAACCAGCATCGAAAAATACAGCCGCTACTACCGCGAACTGCTCCAGGACACTCGCGATGCCCTGCCGGATGTCAGGCTTGTGCTCTGCGAGCCCTTCGTCACCCGCTGCGGCGTCGTCGGTGCGCCCTGGCTGCCGGTGCTCAAAGAACAACAGGACATCGTGCGTCAACTCGTCGGCGATTTTGGCGCCAAGCACGTGCCCTTTCAAACCATGTTCGATGCCGCCTGCAACGAAGCCCCAGCCGACTACTGGGCGGGCGATGGCGTGCATCCCAGCTTGGCCGGGCACCAGCGTATGGCACGCCTCTGGATTGAGAGCATCGGCATGAAGCGATGACGACGACGCGGCGGACTCCTGAAGGTTGCGATGGCCCAGACGCTCACTGAAATCAAAACGCTACTGGCGAATTTCGGCCTCAGGCCCAAGCACCGCCACGGCCAGAATTTCCTCCACGACCATCGCAAGCTCGATGCCATCCTCGCTGCTGCCCAAGTCGCCCCAGGTGATCTGGTACTTGAAGTCGGCCCGGGGACCGGTGCCCTGACCGAACGGTTGCTCGAAGCCGGGGCACGCGTCCTGGCGGTGGAAATCGACACTGATCTGGAACCCATCCTCCGTCAACGCCTTGAATCGAATCCGAACTTCGCGCTGCTCCTGGCGGATGTGCTGGCGGGCAAGCATCAGATCAACCCCGCGGTGTGGACTGCGATGACCGCGCTGGCCGACGCACCGCACGCGCCCTTCAAACTCATCGCCAATCTGCCCTACAACGTGGCCTCACCGCTGCTGGCCAACCTAGTGGTCGATCATCCCGCCATGACCCTGGGTGTCGTCATGATTCAGCGTGAGGTGGCCGATCGCCTCACCGCGGACCCCGGCGGCAAGGAATACGGGCCGCTGGGCGTCATCATCCAGGCCTTATGCGAGGTCCAGCGGGTGACTATCTTGCCTCCATCGTGCTTCTGGCCTCAACCCAAGGTGGACTCAGCGGTGGTGCTGCTCCGCCGTCGCGCTGAACCGCTGACAACTCAGCCGCAGCGGTTGTCGGCCATGCTTCACCGCCTCTTCTCCAAACGCCGCAAGCAACTAGGTGGCATCCTCGGCCGCGAAATCCCATTGCCAGTTGGCATTGACCCTAGTATGCGACCCGAGCAACTCACCGTCGAGCAACTTGTGGCGCTGAGCTTGGCGTTGCCGTCGGCGTGATACAACATGGGGAATGCAATATTTTCAAGAAACGCCAACTCCGGGTTCGATAACTCTTTGTAACGGGCGTCCCAACACTGGGACACTGGAAAGCTCTGGGGGCGATAAGTCAGTTTCGGGGGCGATAACGATGCCCGTCGCCCAGTCGCTGGGCCATAGATCACGGGAGGGGCCAATCAAGGACGATACAGCCCAGTGCGCACAATCGCGATCATTAATCAGAAGGGCGGATGTGGCAAGACGACCACGGCGATCAACCTCGCCGCGGTGTTGGCGCAGAACGGCCGACGTACCCTCCTGCTGGACATGGACCCGCAGTCCCACTGTGCCTTGGGCTTGGCGGTTCCTGAAAACCAACTTGAACGCAGCATCGCAGACGTCCTCCGCGTAGGGCTGGACGGTTCCTTGGCCTTCTCCGACATCGTCTGGCAGATTTCCCGCTGTCTCGATTTGGCACCGTCGTCCATGGCACTGGCGGGCCTCGAACAGGAATTGGCCACCGCGCCCGACAAAGACCGTCGGCTAACCCAAGTCCTGGCGACCGTCTCGGATCAGTACGACTTCTGCATCATCGACTGCCCGCCTTCCATCGGCCTGTTGACCTTCAACGCCCTGCGAGCCGCGGGTGAGGTCATCATCCCCGTTGAGACCGGCTACTTCGCGCTGCGCGGCAGCACCAAGCAGCAGGCCACTATCGAGATGCTGGCACGCCGCGTCTCGCACCGTGTCCGCTTCAATGTGCTGGCGACGATGTACGACGTGCGTACCAAGCTGGCAAGAGAGATTCTCGCGGAGCTTCGCCGCCACTTCGGCGAAAAGCTGCTGCCCGTCGTCGTCCACTTCAACGCCAAGCTCAAAGAGGCTGCCAGCTTCGGGCAGGCCATCACCGAATACGACCCCGCCAGCACCGGGCACGATGATTTCCAGAAACTCGCCGACTGGCTGGTGGCCAACCCGCCGGGCGATGAATACGCCAACACTAACGCCACCGATGCGGCGTGGGGTCAACCCGCGAGCGAAGCCGGTAGTTATGCCAGTGCCAACGGAAACGGAAACGGCAACGGTAGTGGAAGTGGCAATGGCTTTGGCAACGGCAATGGAAATGGCTTTGGAAACGCCAACGGCATGGGGAATGGCAACGGCAACGGGGCCCACCAACCGGCGTCGGCCAACTCGAGCAACACGTCAGGCAACGGCGGCTCGGCCATGTCACGAGCTGCGGAGCTCGTCCAACGTGCCCGTGCCCTCGCAGCAAGAACTGCTGCACTCTCGTCCCGAATCGCCGAGAGCCACGCCGATCAACCCGCTTCCCCGCCCCCTCGCTCCGCCATGGTCGCTGCCCGCTCCTTGACCCAGACCCTCCTGGACCCTCGCGGGCAGGGCGAGATCACCGAGTCGGTCACCATCCCTCAGCCCTACGTCGCTGCCGACCAAGCCTTGGGCCGCGCCGATCGCTCGACCAGCCATGGCACATTGACGCTCGAAGCGCCACCCGTCGCCGCCACCGCCACGCAGCAGGGCGGCAACACCGGCCGCCTGGCGCG
>JBGSTK010000108.1:0-31758 GCA_041736565.1 Phycisphaeraceae bacterium
CGGCGGGTCCAGCATGTGAAGTCGGGCATCCTCACCGCCGAGCAGGATCGGCAGGCCGACTTCGCCGACCAACCCCTCGCCGCGCACATCGCGGCCTACCTCGAACATCTCAAGGCCAAGACGGTGCGTGGCAAGCGGGTATCCGCCCACCATCGCCGGAACGTGAAGCATCAACTCGAACGGGTCGTGGCCGAGTGCGGGTTCAAACGCGTGGCTGACATCTCGCGTGAAGCGATGGAAACCTGGATGAACCAGCGCGACGCGAAGGGCATGGCTGGTCGAACACGCAACACGCACCGGGCAGCGATCGTCGCGTTCTGCAACTGGTGCGTCGAGTCGGGGCGGCTGAGCTTCAACCCACTGGCACGATTGCACAAGGCGGATGAACATGGTGACCGGCGTCGGAACCGGCGGGCGCTAACGGAAGACGAGATCGCGCGACTACTGCATGCGGCGGATCTGAGGCCAATCGCCGAACTGGGGCGCGAGACCGTGGCGAAGCCGGATGCGGAGAAGTCGGGTCGCAGCACCTGGATCAAGGCGGAACTGACGTTTGACACGCTCGATGCGGCGTACCAGCGTGGGCTGAACCTACTCGCCGACCAGCCGGATCGAATCGACGAGTTGATGTTCGTTGGTCGGCAACGGGCATTGATGTACCGCCTGATGATCTGCACCGGCCTGCGCAAGAGCGAACTGGCCAGCATCACTGTGGGGCAAACCCATCTTGACGGCCAGTACCCATGCCTCGAACTGCTGGCCAAGGATGAGAAGGCAGGTCGCGGGGCAATGATCCCGCTGCGGGCGGACCTGGTCGAAGGGCTACGGGCATACATCGACGACCTTCAAGCACGCGCCGGTGCAAAGATGTTCCGGCATGACACGCACCTGTTCCCGGTGCCCAAGGACATGATCCGCGTGTTCGATCGCGACATCGTCGCCGCCAGTATCCCAAAGCACGATGAACGTGGCCGCGTGGTCGACCTGCACGCACTGCGCCACACGTTCGGCACCCACCTCGCCCGCGCAGGCGTCGCCCCGCGTGTTGCCATGGCCGCCATGCGGCACAGCAGTCTCGAACTTACGATGAACGTCTACACCGACCCGGCCCTGCTTGATGTGGCCGGCGCGGTGGAAGCGCTGCCCGCCTTCTCAACAACCATGCCCTTCCGGCTTATCAGTTCTGTTGTTTGATCGCCTCGGTCTATTGCGTCATTCTTGACCGATGCTCTGATTGGGTGATATTAATTGTTGAGTCCAGTAACAAATCGGGGCATCGCTTGAACGCAGCAGCCGGACAACCTTTGATCACATGGTTAATCTTGGCCTACGACCGAACGGCCGAGGAACGATTCCCCTTTAAACGCAAGTGGTATCGCTTCAACCCAGATCGAGCAACGCCTGAGCAAGTCGAAACCGTTCTGCGGCTAGTCGGTCACCGTGAGCGGAGAGAGATAGACCACCGACCTCCGTTAGCAGTGGGCGAGACACGCGTGACGTGGAGCCTCGGCGGGAACCCATGCACACACAGGGCGATTCTGGATTATCGACACCTTTTTGACTTCGTCCCGGATGGTGACGACGGTGGGTTCGGGGATATGGAAGGGAGAACCGCTTTGCTGAGCGTTGCCCTCCCCGCCAATGCCTATTTCGAAGATGAGACCGAACAACCGATCTCATTGATGGAGATCTTCGATGAGGAAGCCAAGCGAAACGGCGATGATGATAGTCGAGCGATTCTGCTAGACCATCCCGAATCGATTCTTCGGTTCGACCCATCGCCTCCCGTTCGGGCTGACCTTTGGACGGCAAAGGACGCCGGTCTGGTCATGCAACTGAAAACTGTTCAGGGCCAGCTGATGCGCAGTCGTTGGCTGCGCAGCAAGTGTGTGGTGTCGCCCGTGGAACCTGGCCAGTACGAGGCGGTGCTTCCGCTGCAAGACGACTGTATGGCGGTGATCCTTCCCTTCCGTCAACTCTACTCCAAGGATGCTTCCGACGATCTGTTCAACCGGGTCTGCAACCTCCACAATCGGCATTGCCTGAAATCGCACGCCACCCGCTGGTGGGTAGCGCACTACCAGAAGCAGTTCAATTCGTTTCTGGAGCGGCCCCAGTCTTTTCCACCTGGTCAGACGACTTTGATCGCCAGGCGCTACCTTGATGCTTTCGCGTACGGTGCTCGGCTGGTACATGCGACCAGCAGGACCGCCGATCCGGCAGCCGACCTTGAGCGGTTGCTCAAGGAACGGTCACGTGAGCTGGTTGTGATGGGTTATCACTACATTCTTCGACAGTTGCTTGGCTACGTGTCCCAGGCTCTGGTAGTGATTCTGCACAACGTAGATCACTGGATTGGTAAGCATGATTGGGCCACCTGTCCAGATATACGGAACGATCAACTTTTTGGCGGCTGACTCGGCGCGCAAGTCCTTGCACGAATCCTTGCACGTCATTTCGGGCGCTTGTACGAATCCTTGCACGGACGGTAGGCCGCGGGTGGCACACGTTGGCACGTGTGGGCAAAGAGCGGGGGCTGGCTCGGTGCTCCGGCTGCCCCGTAACTCGCGACGTGGGCGAAAGAAAGACGCCTCCGGTCAACCGTGGTCAACCCGAGGCGCTTGTCGTCAGAAAGCGGGCGAAGGGACTCGAACCCTCACCATTCAGCTTGGAAGGCTGACGCTCTGCCATTGAGCTACGCCCGCGGTGAGGCTTGTTTCGTTTGCTAGGTCGACGGCGATTCTGGCTTGGTGCCGTGGCACCCCGACTCTGGCGAACTTGCGCTATTGCCACAACTCTACCAGCGAAGCCGGGGCGTGCAAGTCGGCTTCAGATGAAACAGGCGTGTGGACGGGCGAAAGCTCGGGTCGGCGGGCGGCAATGGGGCCATCGGCGGCGGGTGGTACAATAGATGCCGTTTGACGCGCGGGCCGCATTGTCGAACAATACAGTCCTGCCCGCCATCGGCGAGTGGCAGCGTCCGGCAGAGAAGTCGCCCGCGGCGTTGCCTTGGAGGCCCGCATGATGTTGGCCCGCCGAGACCCGCCTACCTTTGGAGTTTTTTGAATGTCCGACCTCGACCACGAAATGCGTTTGCACGAGAAAAAAGTCCTTATTGTCGATGACGACCCGGAAGTACTGGCCAGCATCGACCAGGCTCTTCAAAGCGAAGGGGCGTTGACCCAGACCTGTGGGGATGGCAACACGGCGGTCCGCATTTGTGAGACCGACCCGCCGGACCTCGTGGTGCTGGACATGATGCTTCCCAAGCGATCAGGGTTCCTGGTGCTGGAGAAGATCAAGCGAATCAGCGCCCCGCCGAAGGTGGTGATGGTGACTGCCAATGAAGGCAAACGGCACAAGGAATATGCTGAGGCGCTGGGTGTTGACGGGTATCTGCTCAAGCCGGTTCGGCTTGAACGGCTTATCGCGCTGGCGGCGGATCTGCTCGGCGCCGGCGAAGCCTGAATCACGACTGATTGGTTGGGTAGGCTCTGTGTATAACCCGGGGCCTGCCGACGCTTTGCGGGAATCCTGCGCCTTGCCTTGCCGGTTACTATAATGAAGTGATCGTCCCGGACGGCGACAGCCACTCGGCATCGTACCGCGGCGTCGCCGCCTAACTGCCTCCGGAGGCCCCCTCATGAAAAGAACAAGACTGGCGATTCTTGCGAAACTAACTCTTGCCTGCACAATCTTTCTGCTCACGACCCCGGCTTTGGCCCGAATCGCCACCGTCACGCTCAAGGACGGCCGCACGCTGACGGGCGAGATAGTCGCGGAGAATGACAAGCACGTCGTGGTGCGCATCAGCAACATCGACACCCCCATTGAACGCGAAACCATCGCCAGCATTGCCGAGCAGCAGGACGTCGCCGAGCAGTTTCGCCTGAAGCGTGCGGAGCTCAAGGACGACGATGTCAACGGGCGTTACGAATTGGCCAAGTGGCTGGTCGTGGACCTCAAGGACAAGGACAACGAGCTTCAGCGTTACGAATTAGCGCGAACGGAGTTGCAGAGCCTTTCCACCCAGGCGCCGGAGAACAATCAGGTGAAGTTGCTGCTTCGCGTGGCGGAGGAGCGGATCAAACTGCTCCAAGAGCCCGCAGCCACCACTACCGACACCCCTCCTCGCAACGGCGAAACCCGACCCAAGCCCACAACCGACGGTACGGGCGAAGTTCCAGCTCCAAACAGCGACCTGCCAACGGATAAGCTCAACGCCGAACAGATCAACCTCATCAAGGTGTACGAGGTTGACTTAGATTCGAAGCCGGCACCTCGGGTAACAGTACCCCAGGAAGTCATTGAGTCGCTGCTCAAAGACTATGCCCGAGAGGCATCGGTGCCCAAAGGCCGCGCGGAACAGGATGCGTTGCGCCGGGCTCCAGATGTCAAAAAGCTCGAGGCGCTTTTCGAGGCCCGCGCCAGGCCCCTTTACTCGAAGGTGACGATTCACAGCGACCCATCCGCGCTGCTGAAGTTTCGCAGCACGATTCAACCCCGTTACGTTTTGAACTATTGCGGCACCGTTGAATGCCACGGCGGGCCCAAGGCGGGCAAGCTGTTCCTGTTCCGGGATACGCCCGATTCCACCGAAACCGCCTACACCAACTTCTACATTCTGGATGCCTACCGCGATGACATCGGCTACATGATCGACCGCCAGAAGCCCGATCTGTCGTTGTTGATTCAATACGGGATGCCGCGTGAAAATGCGACGCTGCGCCACCCGGATGTTCCCGGATGGAAGCCCATGCTGCTCAATGATCGCTCAGCGGTGCTCAAGGAATTGCAGAGTTGGGTGCGTGAATTAATGCCGGGGGTACGCTATCCCATCAGTTACAAGGCCCCGTCAGGCAAGGACAGGAAAGAGACGGACACCCCGGAGGACCCCGAGGCACCGGAAGCCACGGACCTCCCGGCGACCAAAGCCCCGTAATCAACGGGCGGCGAAGTCGGGTGAGTTTGTTATCATCGGAGGCAGCGACCAGGGTTTTGGTCCTGCCTGGCGCGAGGTTTGGTGTTATTTCTGATAACCAGGATTTCGATCCATGATGCAACTTATTTCTCGCGGCGCATGTTTGGTTCTGGCGGTCTCGTTCCTGGTCGCCTGCTCTGATGAGGCCAGCGTTCGCCGCGCTCAAACCCGCGACGACATCAAGAAAGCCTTGGCGGTGGTACATGAAGCTCAACAAGGCTTCGTGTTGGGTCAATCTGATCCCCGACCCGACGTGGCAGCCCATCGGCAGGCCAAGCTCGCTGAGGCGGCGCAGCAACTTGAGCAGATCATCGCTTCGCCCGACGTGGCGGACGACGCGGCGGCGCGGCGGATCGTGGCCTCGGCATACCAGGCCATCGCCCGCTATCAGGCTGACCAAGCCCTCACGCAATGGACTGACGTCTCCCGCCGGGCATCCTCACTGATGGGTCAACTCGTGGCTGTCCTCGGAGCCGAGCAGCGTGCCGACCTCTTCCAGACCGACATCAACACCGTCGTGACGAAGCTTCAAGGCCAACACGACGGCATTAATCAACGCATCAGCGAACGCCAGCAGCGTGCCGACGCCCTCAAGAAGCAGGTCGAGCAGTTGCGTTCGGAGCGTCAGGAACTGGCCAAAAATCGCGATCAACTGGCACTCAAGAGTCAGGAACTCAGCACCAAGGCGTTCACGCTCACCGGCAAGGCGCGGCACGACACGTACCAGGAGTCGATCAAGGTGCAAAGCGAGGCCAAGCTGGCCGACACCGGCTCTGAGCGCAAGGGAGCCCAACTGGCAGCGGCATCGGCGGAACTGGCGATACTCGACGAGCAACTCAAGCTCGATCGCGAAGCCGCCCAACTCGTCGCACGCCAGCTTCAGACGTTCAAAGAGCGACAGCAGGAAGAGTTGACCCAACGCAACGCGGTGTTGAACGATGAAGGTGATCCCACCAGTCGTCGCAGCAGCGTGGCGGCGCTAGTGGCGCAGTTCAAGACTGTGAGCAACGATTATGACAAAAACGTCGCAGCCAACTTCGATGAGGCCGTCGCCACGATCGACAAGTCGGTCAAGCATCTTCAAGCAGCGGTGACCTCAGCCGACCCGGGCCACCTTCGTGGCACCCAGCTTGATCTGCTTTCGACCCAAGTCGCCAAGACGCACATTCTCACCAGCCAGATCATGGCGCAGAACGACATGGCCAAGCTGTTGGGCATCGTGGCGCAGCGGGCGGGCGAACTGCGACTGCCCGAGGCGGATGTTCAGGCCATCGCGGCCAAGGCACAGGCGTTGGGTGCATCACGTACCAACAGCGTCAGTGCTGCGCGGCAAACCATCGGCGATGCCGGTGCCCTTTCCGGCAAGCTCTCGGCCAATCCCAGCGGAGCCGATTCCGTGGCCACCGTGGCAGCGGCTCATTTCGGTACCCTCGAAACCTACGCAGCCAAGGTCAACGAGGCTGCAACGCCCACCACCGAAACCGTCCTCCCCATCAATCTTCCGCAGCGACAGGATGTCCCGGCTCCCACCAACCGTGGCGGAGCAGGCAACGGTAACGACATGAAGTAAGTCGCGCGGCATCGGCCCATGGGCGGAGGGGACGCCATGAACAACATGCGGACCGAGCGCGACTCGATGGGGGCGATGCAGGTCCCTGACGAGGCGCTCTACGGTGCCAGCACGCAACGGGCGGTTGAAAATTTCCCGATCGCCCACCGCCCTATCGCCGTGCCGTTGATCCATGCCTTTGGCCATCTCAAGGCCGCCAGCGCCCAAGCCAACATCGACCTGGGCAAGCTTGATGCAAGGCTGGGCAAGGCCATCATCGATGCTTCAGATGAAGTCGCCCAGGGCCACCACGACGCCGGGGGGCATTTCCCGGTGGACATTTATCAGACGGGCAGCGGCACCAGTTCGAACATGAATGTCAACGAGGTGATCGCCCGCCGCGCCAATCAGATTCTTGAGCTTGATGCGGGGAAGCGCGAAAACCTGGCGACAGTGCATCCCAACGATCACGTCAACATGGGCCAGTCGAGTAACGACACGTTCCCGACGGCGATGCATATCGCGGCAGCCGAGGCCGCGGCCAACCGACTGTTACCGATGCTCGATGGCTTGCAGGAATCGCTGGCCGCCAAGGCCGCGGCATGGGATGACATCGTCAAGATCGGCCGCACACATCTGATGGACGCCACGCCGATCCGCGTGGGCCAGGTTTTCTCAGGTTACGCGGCGCAAGCGGAGTACAGCGTGCGGCGGGCCATGTCCGTCGTGGAAGCCTGCCGCAACAATCTGCCCATCGGCGGCACGGCTGTGGGCACGGGGATCAACACCCATCCCGATTTCGCCCGTCGGGTTTGCGCAGTTCTGAGCCAGCGTCTGGGCCTGAAATTCGTCGAGGCGACCAACCATCCCGAGGCTCAAGCCGCTAAGGACAGCTTCGTCGAAGCGCACGGCCACCTGCGGACCATTGCCGTGAGCCTCTCGAAGATCGCTAACGACATTCGCCATCTGGGCAGCGGGCCACGCTGCGGCATCTTCGAGTTGTTGCTGCCCGAGATTCAGCCCGGCTCCTCGATCATGCCCGGCAAAGTGAACCCCGTCATCTGCGAAAGCGTTATGCAGGTCGCCTGCCGGGTCATCGGCAATGACGCGACCATCACCACCGCGGCTTTGGGGGGCATCGGCTCGCTCTTTGAACTCAACGTCGCGATGCCCGTGATGGCTGAGGCGATACTCGAGTCGATTCAACTGCTGACCAATGTCAGCGATGTGCTACGCCGCAAACTTATCGACGGGCTGGAGGTCAACCGCCAGCGTTGTGAAGCCCTCGTCGAGCAATCGTTGATGATGGTCACCGCCCTGGCACCGGTGCTGGGCTACGACAAGGCTGCGACGATCGCCAAACGCGCGTTCAAAGAAGGCACGACCATTCGAGAACTGGTGACGGCCGAAAAGCTGATGGACCCCGCCAAGCTCGACGAACTGCTCGATCCTCGCCGACAGACGCAACCCCATGAATAATCTTGTTGATGCCGGCATGCACTGCACTGTACTGCGCATCGGAAATTAACTTCGCGCCAGTAAACTGTCCGACTGGGTCTAAACACAAGGAACAAACCATGCGAGCTTTCGTGACAACGGCAGCGGTTCTGTTGGTGATCGCAGCGGGCCTCATGTGGCACTCCGCAGCGGAAACCAAAGCGCAATCCAAAGCTGAGAACCCGTGGCATCTCTCGGCGGTGATCGAAAAATCCGTCCGCGAAATCCCAGGCTTCATGAGCGCCACCGCCACCACGACCATCCCCAAGATCAAGGAAGTTGTCGCCGCCAAGTTCGGCCCGATGGGCAAGGCTGCCCGTGAAGCCGGCGTCCACTTCGAGGGCCCCGCGATCTTCATCTACCAGGGCGCCACCGGTGAAATGGAACAACCCTTCGACCTGACGATGGGGATGCCTGTGGCTGCGGACGCCAAGGATGTGGGCGAGTACAAAGTCGCCAAGCGGCCCGGGATGCTCTGCGTCTCGGCCTATTACACCGGCGATATTTCGCACCTGGGCGAGGCGTGGGGGAAGTTCTATGGCCAAGCGATGCAGCGCGGCGTGAAGCCCACCGGCGAATCGCGCGAGGTCTATCTCTTCTGGGAGGGCGAAGAGTCGCCCAACAACGTCATCGAACTGCAGATTGCCATTGAGCGGCCGTAGGGGTCGCATCGCAGCGACATGCTCTATAATGCGTGGCTCGCTTCGGGCTGGGGGGCGGGTGACGCATGATGGCGAATCGACTGGATTACGACATTATCGTGATCGGCGGAGGTCATGCCGGTGCTGAAGCCGCATGGGCCGCAGCTAATCTGCGCGTCCGCGTGGCCCTGGTGACGATGAATCCTGCCAAGATCGGCGCCATGTCCTGCAACCCCGCGATCGGTGGTTTGGCTAAGGGACAGATGGTGCGGGAGATTGATGCGCTGGGTGGCCTCATGGGCCTGGCGACGGACGCCACGGGCATCCAGTTTCGCATGCTCAACGCTGCCAAGGGCGCGGCTGTGCGAGGTCCGCGGGCTCAGTGCGACAAATATGCCTACGCCCGCGAAGTGCAACGCCTGCTGGGGCAGCGAGCCGAGATCGACATTCTCGCGGGCACGGTCGAAAGCCTGCACGTCGCTGGGGATCACATCACCGGCATCGACTATCGCAACGCATCGGATGGCCAAACGCATCAACTCACAGCCCGTGCCGTCGTCCTGACCACAGGCACGTTCATGCGCGGGCTCATGCACACCGGCGAACGCCAAACACCCGGCGGGCGCGTCGGTGAAGAGGCGGCCCACGGCATCAGCGCCAATCTCCAAGCTCTCGGCTTTGAACTGGGCCGACTCAAAACAGGTACACCGCCCCGCTTGGCGCGCGAGTCGATCAACTTCGACGCAGTGCCCGTGCAGCCCGGCGACGTCGATCCATCGCCCTTCAGCGATCTGACCGATACGCAGCGATGGCACACGGGATGCAAGCCATCGGTTGATTCGCCGGTGTATGACCGCTTCCCCGTCCTGCCGCAAGAGACCTGCTGGGTCACGCAGACCAACGTCGCGATTCACGATCTGATCCGCGCTAATCTTCATCGCGCTCCGATGTACAACGGCCAGATCGCCACCACTGGCCCACGCTATTGCCCGTCGATTGAAGACAAGATTGTTCGCTTCGCCGATCGTCAGGAGCACACGGTTTATCTGGAGCCGGAGTCGCTGGAGACCAACGAGATCTACTGCAACGGCATCAGCACTTCGCTGCCCGCCGATGTGCAGCAAGGCATCGTTCGACGGATGCGGGGATGTGAAAACGCGATCATCATCCGCCCCGGTTATGCCGTGGAATATGACCTTGTCTGGCCGCATCAGATCGATGCGACGTGCATGACCAAGCGTGTGGCGGGGCTGTTTTTGGCCGGTCAGATCAACGGCACCAGTGGCTACGAGGAAGCGGCCGGGCAAGGCTTGCTGGCCGGGGTGAATGCCGTGCGGCATATTCGCAACCAAACGCTCGTGCGGCTGGGACGCCACGAAGCGTATCTGGGCGTGATGATGGATGACCTGGTGACCAAGCCGCCGCGCGAGCCTTACCGCATGTTCACCAGCAGGGCCGAGTGGCGTCTGCTGCTTCGCGCGGATAATGCTGATGATCGGTTGACGCCTCTCGGCCGCGATTGGGGCGTGGTGGATGACCATCGCTGGTCGGTCTATCAGGCGAGGCACGAAGCGCGACAGGAGTTGGGGCAATACCTGGCGTCGCACCATCGCGATGGTCTGCCCATGGAGCAGTTGCTCCGCCGACCTGAGTTTGATGAGCAATGGTTGGCGGCCTCGCTCAACGGCGATCCGCTCTCGGCTCTCGCACGCCAACCTCGACAGATCGCCCGCGTGGTCACCGACATCAAGTACAGCGGCTACGTCGAGCGTCAGCATCGTGAAGTCAAGCGGCTTACGGAGATGGAAACCACGATCTTGCCCGCCGATTTTGATTTCTCGGACGTGCCGGGCCTGCGCATCGAGGCACGGCAGACCTTGGCGAAATTCAATCCCGCCACTCTCGGGCAGGCCGGGCGACTCTCGGGGATCAACCCCACGGATGTGATGGTCCTGCATGTCGCCTTACGCCGCGTGTCGAACATGACCGGCACGCGATAGAATCGTGGCATGACCAGCGCGGGGGAAATCCATGTCGATGAGATTCGCCATGACATCGCCTGTCCCGGCTGCGAATACAACCTGCGTGGCCTGCGCGGCGCGGTGATCACTTGCCCCGAGTGCGGGCATCGCTGCGACATCGCGCAACTCGTGACGCGAAAGTGGACCAAGCCGTGGTACATCGCACCGGGGTTGGCGACGCTGCAAGCGCCGGCAGTCTGGTTGGGGACAATTCCGTTGCTGCTTATGTTCAGCGTGCCTTTACTGATGATTGACCAATCGGTGCGCGCCGTGGCGTTCTCAGCGTCAGCATTGCTGGCGCTGAGTGTCTGGGGGTGGTTGTTATCGCGCGCCTGGCGACTCTTCGGCGGACCCGAGGGACTGCTACTTTCGCTGCTACAACACGCCATCCTGATCGGGTATTTCGGAGGCATGATTGTCTCGCTAGGGGCTCCCTTCGGCCTATTCGCTAGTCTTTTCCTTGGTTTTCAGTTCGTCGCGATGCTCAATGGCGCGGCGCTGATTGCAGGCGTGTCGGCGATGGTCGGCGCATACATCGCCGATCGGTTCACGGCTCGGAGATGCATCCAGCGATACCTGCGGCGGGAGCCAAGCTTGTGAGCATGGCCCTGACGCCGCGACACGGGCGCTTCGAAACTGACCGCCACGCGATAGAATCGTGGCATGACCAGCGCGGGGGAATCCCATGTCGATGAGATTCGCCAGGACATCGCCTGTCCGGGCTGCAATTACAACCTGCGCGGGCTGCGCGGGGCGGTGATCAATTGCCCGGAGTGCGGGCATCGCTGCGACATCGCGCAACTCGTGACGCGAAAGTGGACCAAGCCGTGGTACGACGCGCCGGGGTTGATGACCCTGCAAGCGCCGGTGGTTTGGCTGGGGACAATGCCGTTGCTGATCATGGGCAGCGGGGCATTGCTGATGCTTGACCGAGCGCTGGGTGCCGTGGCGTTCTCAGCGTCAGCATTGCTGGTGCTGAGTGTCTGGGGATGGATGCTATCGCGCGGCTGGCAGCTCTTCGGCGGGCCCGAGGGACTGCTGCTGGCGCTGCTGCAACACGCCATCCTCATCGGATACATCGGTGGCATGATTGCCGCTTTCGGGGGCGGCATCAGCTTGTTCTCCAATATGAGCCAAGGCTTTGGGCTGGCTGCGTTGTTCAGTGGTGCCGTGCTGCTTGCGGGCTTGGCTGCGGTGGTCGCAGCACGCGCCGGCGAACGCTTTACAGCGCGGCGGTGCATCGAACGGTACCTGCGACAGGAGCCTGGCTCGTGAGTATGGCATTGGCTCCGCGACACGGGGACTTCGTTCCTCCCGCTGGACCGCACGACCGGGGCTACACTTCGGGTATTGATGACCCAACGTCTTTTCGACATATGGAACTGCCATGCCTTCCAGCGCTTCATCGTCCAACTCCCTGCCGCCCTGCCTGCTGGTCATCTTCGGGGCCTCGGGCGATCTGACCAAACGCAAGCTCATCCCATCGCTTTTCGATCTGCATCAGAACGGCCAATTGCCCCAGCATTTCGCGGCGCTGGGTGTCAGTCGCAGCAAGATGAGCGATGATGAATTCCGTGAACACCTCCACGACTTCATTGCCAAAGAACGAGCCAATCTTGATGCTGATCGCTGGTCGAAGTTCGCCAAGCTCATCCACTATCACGCGGGCGACTCAACCAAGAGCGATGCCTTCGGCCCGCTCAAGGAGCGCCTGACTGCAATCGCCCAGGCTCATCAGACCGGCGAGAACAGGCTGTTTTATCTCTCTCTTGCTCCACAACTCTACGATGACACGATCACCAATCTCGGTGCGCACGACATGGTGACCGAGGGCAAAGCCTGGTGCAGCATCAACCGCAGCACCCGCCCCTGGCAACGCATCATCGTTGAGAAGCCGTTTGGACAGAATGTGGAATCAGCCGCCCATCTCAATCGCGTGTTGGGCCGCGTTTTCGAAGAGGAGAGCATCTACCGCATCGACCACTACCTGGGCAAGGAGACGGTGCAGAACCTCCTGGTATTTCGCTTCGCCAACACCATTTTCGATCCGATCTGGAACCGCAACTACATCGACCATGTGCAGGTAACCTCCAGCGAGACTGTCGGCGTCGAGGGGCGCGGAGGCTACTACGACTCGCCCAGTGGCGGGGCACTGCGCGACATGATCCAGAGCCATCTGCTGCAAGTCATGGCGGTGGTGGCGATGGAGCCGCCCGTGAACATGTCGGCCCAGGGCATCCGCAGTGAGAAGATCAAAGTACTGCAAGCGACGCGCATTCCTAGTGAAGCGGAGATTCCGCGCATGGCGGTGCGAGGCCAATACGGCCCGGGCCAGGTGGCCGGTCAGGCGGTGCCTGGCTATCGCGAGGAGGAAGGTGTTGAAGCCGGCAGCCAGACCGACACCTATGCCGCACTGCGACTGCACATCGACTCCTGGCGCTGGGGTGGCGTGCCATTCTATCTGCGCTCAGGTAAGCGGATGGCGCGCAAACTCACGGAGATCGTCGTCACCTTCAAGCACACGCCCCACTGCCTGTTTCACGACCAGCAGGTGATGAGTTGCCTGCCCACGCAGAATCAGATTGTGATCAACATCCAACCCGACGAGGGGATTCGCCTGCGATTTGAGGGCAAAGTGCCCGGCCAGGGGATGAACGTCAAATCGGTGTTGATGGATTTCGATTACAAGCGGCAGTTTCGTGCGCAGCCGCCGGAGGCTTACACCGCGCTGCTGCTTGACGCCATGAAGGGCGATCAGACGTTGTTTAAGCATCGTGATGAAATCGAGCGAGCCTGGCAGGTGGTGGAGCCGGTGCTGGATTTCTGGAAGGCGCATCCGTCAGAGAACCTGCCCAACTATGCTGCGGGAACGTGGGGGCCCAGCAAGGCGGATGTGATGATGTCGCGTGATGATCGCCGCTGGCACAACATCGCCGCCACCTCGCATGCGGTTTCACGTGGGGAAGGCATATGACGACTCTGATGTCAATGGCTACCAGGGCGCGGATGGGCGTTTGAGTATCATCGTGGCGATGGGCAAATCGCCTGATGAAACTGCTGCCACTTCACCCTCGCTCCCTATGGCGCCGCTGCGACTGGCATCGCGCGTTTGTGACATCGATGGCGTGGGGCCCGCCAAAGCACGGCGATTAGCGCGGCTGGACATCCGCACCGTCGCCGATCTGATCCGTCATGTGCCCCTGCGCTACGAACGCCAGTTTGCCGAGGGGACGATCAACGATCTGCCCATGGAGGGCGTCGGGACGGCGCGCGGCATCGTGGTGGCGACTCGCACCATGGGTGTCGGGCGCGGAAGTCAGCGCTTCATCGCGACGTTGCAGGATCACACCACGAGCCTGTCGCTTGTGTGGTTCAACGCGGGGTACCTGCGAAAGAGCATTCATCCGGGCATGAAACTACGGGTGACGGGCAAGGTCAAGGCTTTCAACGGCTATCCGCAGATGAGCAATCCGCGCTGGGAGCCAATCGATCAAGAGGCTGAGCCCGATCGCGTGGATGATCGCCTGCGTCCCATCTACCCGGCGACGGAGGATCTGCCCAGCGCGCGGATTGAGGAGATCGTCGCTGCGGCACTTGGACTGGTGGCGGATCAGTTGGTCGATCCGCTGCCTGCAGAATTCTGTCGGCAGCGCAACATGCCGCCGCTTGCGCAGGCGTATCGATTGATTCATCAACCCGCCGACGAGGAGGAAGCGGGCGTGGCGCGACGGCGGCTCGCCTACAACGAACTGCTGTTGTTGCAGATGGGCATCGCGCTAAAGCGTCATTACAACCAGACGATGCTCCAGGCACCGCCGCTGCGGTTCAGCCCCGCCATCGACCGCCACATTCGCCAACGCTTTCCCTTCACCTTGACCCCGGCCCAGGATCGTGTCGTTGGCGAGATCGTCAGCGACCTGTCGCATGCCACACCCATGAACCGCCTGCTGCAAGGCGACGTCGGCTCGGGCAAGACTGTCGTGGCGCTTCATGCCCTGCTGCTGGCGGTCGCCAATCGCAAGCAGGGCGCCATCATGACGCCCACCGAGTTGCTTGCCGAGCAGCATTTTCTTTCGATTCAACGCATGCTCGAGGGGTCCAATGTCCGCCTGGCGCTATTGACGGGATCACGCCGAGGCGGGACGAGTCAGCATGCCGCGATGATGCGGCAGATTGCCGCGGGCAAGATCGACATCGTCGTGGGTACGCAGGCGCTGCTGACTGAAACGGTGCGTTTTGCCGACCTGGCGGTGGTGGTCATCGACGAACAGCATCGCTTCGGCGTGCTGCAACGGGCGGCGTTTCGTCAGGACAAGCGCGATGCGTCGGTGGCAACGAAGGCGGCGCCAGGTGCGACAAGCGGAAAGAAAACAGCGGGCAATACGGCTCATGCGAACACTGCGACCAATGCGAACAACATAGCCGCCACAGCCACGCATCGCAGCCCGCACTACCTCGTCATGACCGCCACGCCGATTCCCCGCACACTGAGCCTGACGGTGTTCGGCGATCTGGACGTGTCGGTCATCGACCAACTACCACCCGGCCGATCGCCCATCGTCACCCGGGTTGTAGGCCCAGCCAAGAGCGACGATGTGTATCAGTACGTCGCCAAGCGATGTGCCGGGGGCGAGCAGGCGTACGTGGTCCTCCCCGCCATCGAAGGTGCTGAGGAGGATGCCCCGATTCAGTTGAAGAATGTGCTGGATCACGAAAAACTGCTGCGGGAGAAATACTGTCGTGGGTTGACGGTCGAGGCTGTTCACGGCCGCCTCAAAACCGCAGAGCGTGAGGCGATCATGGAGCGCTTCCGCGCTAACGAGACGCAGGTGCTGGTAGCCACCACCGTCATTGAGGTGGGTGTGGACGTGCCCAATGCCACGGTCATGGTCATCGAACATGCCGAGCGTTTTGGCCTGGCGCAACTGCACCAGTTACGCGGACGCATCGGCCGCGGTGTGCATAAGCAACAAAGCGTGTGTGTGCTGATCTCCGAACCGGTGACGGAGGAGGCACGCAAGCGACTCGACGCCATCGCGGGCAGCATGGATGGCTTCCGTATCGCTGAGGCGGATCTGGAGATTCGCGGCATGGGGGATTTTTTCGGCACGCGCCAGCATGGCCTGCCACCACTGCGCGTCGCGGAGATACCTAAGGACATGGACCTGCTCCGCATGGCCCGGCGTGATGCCGCGGCACTGGTGGCGGAGGATCCCGGACTGGCGGGCGAATCACACCGCGCGCTTCGCCAAGTGCTGCTGCAGCAATACGGCCAAACGCTGGGGCTCATCGATGTCGGTTAGGTCAGCGGACGGCGCTCGCGGCTTGGCATAACGCTTGGTTCAAGTCCCGGCTCAGGACCTGACTCAGGGTTCCATCCGATAAGGATGATCGTCACGCAGGTACTGGCCCGAGGCAACGAGTTCGACCCACTGGCTTGCCGCCTGCTGAATCTGTTGGCCGATGTTGCCCAACACCGGGGCGAAAGGCGCGTGCCAATCCGTGAGGCCCAGCAGGTCGTGGAGCACCACCACATGCCCGTGGCAGGCGGGCCCGGCTCCACAGCCGATGACAGGCACGGTGTTTTCCCCCGCCGCCTGTGCTGTCGCCTGGACCACACGCTCAGAGACCTCAGCGGGGACGGCTTCAAGAAGCAGCATCACAGCACCAGCATTGACCATCGCCACGGCCGCGTCCACTACCCGCTGTACATCCGCATCGTCGTGAAACAGCGATCGGCTGCGCCCGCCCTGAAGTTGCTTGAGTTGCGGCCGCGAACCAAGATGCGCCACCACCGGCACGCCCGCATGAGCCATGCGAGTCACCAGCGGCACAAAGGTTTCATCCACCTCGAGCTTCACCGCATCCGCACCTGCCTCAGCCACGAAGGCAATTGCATGCCGCAACGCCTCATCGTCACCGCAGTGATACGAGCCAAACGGCATGTCCGCCATGACCAGAGCCTCGGGGGAACCACGCCGCACCGCCCCGGTGATCTGAAGCATGAAGTCCATTTGCGCGGGCAAGGTCGAACCGTGGCCCAAGACAAACTGCGCCGCGGTGTCACCGACCAGCATCGTGCGCACGCCGCCGCGCCACAACCACTGGGCTGTCACGGCGTCATAGCAGGTCAGCATGGCGAAGGGCGACTTCTCCCGCATCCACTGGCGGAGGGTCCGCAGGGTCACGCGCTGGGATGGGGCCGGGTTTGACGTCGGTGTCTGGGGCATACCCACGATTATAAGAGCCCGGGCTCATCACAACGCGCGGGCATGGTTGATGCTGTAAACTCTGGCTCATGCACTCGCTCATTGTCACTCTCGATGGCCCCGCGGGATCGGGAAAATCCACCGTGGCGCAGGAATTGGCGCACCGGCTGGGGCTGCGATTTCTGGACACCGGCGCCATGTATCGCGGCCTGGCGGCCATGTGTCTGGACCGCGGCATCAACACCGCAGGCGAGTCGGACAAAGTGATCCACCTTGCTCATCGCACGGACTTCAGCTTCGATTGGGCACACGATCCTCCCCGCTTCCACGCGCTAGTCGATGGCAGAGATCACGACCTGACGCCTCGCCTGCGGGACGCTGACACTACCCGCGTTGTGAGCGATGTGGCTGGTCTGGGCGAGGTTCGCATCGTCATGGTGCGGGCCCAGCAGCAAATTGGGCGTGACCACCCCTGGCTGGTGACCGAGGGCCGGGATCAGGGCTCGGTCGTTTTCCCCGATGCCGGGGCCAAGTTTTATCTCGACGCTTCGGCGCAGGTGCGCGCCCAGCGGCGGGCGTCCCAGTTGCAGGCGGCAGGTAAGCCCGCGCGAGTTGAAGAGATACTCGCCGGTATCATCGACCGTGATCACCGCGATTCGACTCGCAGTGATGGGCCGTTGCTATGCCCCGATGATGGGTTGCGGCTCGACACCTCGGACATGAGTTTGGATGAGGTCGTTAACTACCTGGAAAGCAGTGTGCGAAAGCGTTGCGGCGCTGCACTGGCACACGTTCATCCCCACCACCTTGATCCTCCCACCCAGACCTAGCACGTATGGCCGTCAAACCCTCCTCCACTTCGACCACCGCTGAAACCGCCCCGCCGCTGCGCGATCCGGACACCTTGGTCCACCGCGCCTGGTGGCGCTTTCTGCACTCCCTGTGCTTCATCTGGTTCATGATCTGCTACCGCTTCCAAGGCCACGGCTCGGCCAACATTCCCGATCACGGCCCAGTGCTTTACGTGTGCAACCACCAGTCGTTTCTGGACCCGATCATCGTCGGGCTGGCGGCACATCGCCGACCGTTTTTTGCCTTAGCGAGACTCTCCCTCTTTGGTCATCCCATTCTGGGCTGGCTCATCCGTTCGCTCAATGCGATTCCCGTGGAACGCGGCACCAGCGACATGGCGGCCATGCGTCTGTGCCTGACGATCCTTGATGCTCAACATGCGTTAATGGTTTACCCCGAGGGCACACGCACGCCCGATGGCACGACCAAAGCCTTTTCCAGCGGGACCATGCTGCTCATTCGCCGCGGTAAGCCGACGGTGGTTCCGGTGGCGATCGAAGGTGCTTATGCCGTCTGGCCGCGAAATCGCAAGGCACCCGCGGCCACCGGGCGAATCAGTGTGAAATTCGGCAAGCCCATCGCCAGTGAGGCACTTCTGGCCATGGGCAGCGAGGCGGCTCTGACGCATCTGCGGGAGGAGGTCGAGACGATGCGGCTTTCGCTGGCCGAGCTGAGGTCACAGGACGCGGGCGTGTCCACGCCACCGACAACGCCCTGGCAGCCGGGCGAGCCTGTCACGATCTGAGGCGATTGCAATGCGATCAAATTGGTCAAGCGAGTCAGCGAGTCAACCGACACCCGCCGGACACGCCCGTCACGCCGGATGAGGCAGCACACCCGATGAGTCGGTGTCGTCGCCGATGTTGCCGTGCTTGGGCGCGATGACCTTGCCGGGCTTGGACTTTTCTTCTTCAGCCTTGAGCAGGTCACCCACGGTGGGCTTGTCGAGCACTTCGCCCTTCATCAGCCGCTCGACATCCTCGCGGTTGAGCGTCTCGTATCGCAGCAGCGCCTGCGCCAGGCTGTCGAGTTTGTCGCGGTTGTCTTCGAGCAATTTCCGCGTCTGCTGATAAGTACGGTCGATAAGGTTGCGGACTTCCTCGTCGATGAGTTTGGCTGTCTCGTCGCTGTAGAGTTTGTCGGGCTGTTCCCACGGATTGCGGCTCTCATCGAGGCCGTAAAGAAGGAAGCCCAGATTCTCGCTCATGCCGTATTGTGTGATCATGGCGCGGGCGATGGCCGATGCCTGGCGAATGTCCTGGGCGGCACCACTGGAAATATCGCCGCAGAACATGTCCTCAGCGATGCGTCCGCCGAAGGTCACGCGCAACTGCGCCATGAGGTGATTGCGCGTGTAAATGTGCTTGTCGCGCTCGGGCAGCATGAACGTCACGCCCAGCGCCTGGCCGCGGGGAATGATCGTCACCTTATGCAACGGCTCGGAATGCTCATCCAGCAGCATCACCAGCGCGTGGCCGGCCTCGTGATAGGCGATGACGCGCTTCTCGTCCTCGTCGATCTTCCGGCTCTTGAGCGACCGACCCCACTTGACCTTGTCGCGCGCTTCCTCAAGATCATCCTGCTCGACCCACTCCTTGGCCTGCAACGTGGCGGAAATCGCCGCTTCGTTGATGATGGCCGCAAGGTCGGCACCACTGAACATCGGCGTGCCCCGCGCCAGCTTTTCCATCTTCACATCCGGGCTCATCTTGATGCGACGGCTATGGGTCTTGAGAATCTCCAGTCGGCCCCGCACATCGGGCAGCGGCACGTGAATCTGGCGGTCGAATCGGCCTGGACGGGTCAACGCCGGGTCAAGCACGTCCGAGCGATTGGTCGCCGCCATCACGATGATCTGATCGTTGGTCTCAAAGCCGTCCATCTCGACGAGGATGGCGTTGAGCGTCTGCTCGCGTTCATCGTGGCCACCCGAGGAAAATCCGCTGCCGCGTTTGCGACCCACAGCATCGATCTCATCCAAAAAGATAATGCAGGGCGAGCTTTCTTTAGCTTGGCGGAAGAGGTCGCGCACGCGGCTGGCGCCGACGCCGACGAACATCTCGACAAAGTCCGAGCCGGAGATGGAGAAGAACGGCACATCGGCTTCACCGGCGACAGCTTTGGCCAACAGCGTTTTGCCGCAGCCCGGCTCACCGATGAGCAGCACGCCGCGCGGCACGCGTCCGCCCAGGCGTTGGAACTTCTTGGGGTTCTTGAGGAACTCGACGATTTCGTTGACTTCGTCTTTGGCTTCATCAATGCCCGCCACATCCGCGAGCGTGACGTTGGAATGTTCCTTGTTGGCGACCTTGTGGCGTGAGCGGCCGAACGAACCCAGCATGCCACCGGGACCGCCCCCCGCGTTTCGCAGCGTACGGAAGACGAAGAAGTAGATCAGCAACACCACCAGGATGATCGGGCCGTAGCCTATGAAGATGGGCCAGAAAAGCGAGGTATTGGTGTCCTGCACCCAATCGATGTTCGAGGCTTTGAGCTCCGCGAGATAGAACTCGGTAGCGCCGGGGCTAATCTTGACCATTCGGCGGTACGGCGGCTGCTCTTTGCTCTTGTCGATGCCCGCAGTGCCCTCTTTGAGCTTGCCGATGATCCGATCTTCCTTGACCGTCACGTGGTCTTGGAAGGCATCGGCTTTGGCATAGTTGAGAAACTCGTTCCACGTGATCTCAGTGGCGGCATTCTGCGTCTGGCTCATGAGCACAAACAGCGCTACCGCCAAACCGCCAAGCACAAGCCAACCCATGGCTCCGCGTGAGAGGAAGTTCTGAGGTGGGCGCACGGGCCCCTTGTTGCCGCTTTTACGCCCCTTGGGCGGGGTATTTTCAGGATTTTCTTCGGGACCAGCCATCTAAACTCCTAACGCAGCGGCTCGCACCGCTCGACGCGACTATTATATGCCTCAAGCCACCCGGACATTCGGCGGGTCTTTCATCATACCGGGATTGCGGGGCACTGATGTAAACACCCACCTCGCAACGGGGACTTTGCGGCTGAAAGCAGAGCAAAGGGCACGTCCATGATCTGTCGACAATCTCCAGATTCTGGATTGCGGCACAGGCATCTCGCTGGATCAATTCGTCAACACGGGGCGTAGGAAGGCTGGCGGAATGCCTGCGCCACCAAGTTTTTTACACAACACGCCTGTCCGCCTTTTTCTTCGCTGTTTCTTCCTTTGATGAATAATCCGTTGCATGGCCAAGGCGCAGACTGTTCACGGACTAGAATTCGATTGGTGCCGTAGCTGATTCGCGGCTTGCTCGATCTGCTCGATCTGTGCGGTGTTCAGCCCTGCAGCTTCGAGAGTCTGACGCTGCTTATACGAACTTAAGCGGGCAACACCGCCAGCTTTAAAGAGGATGCGCACAAGATCCACGTCCCCGGCCTCTGCGGCATCGGCTAAAGCGAAATGGCGATAGGCGGAAAATTTACCGTTGGGGTCCGCCCCGTGGTCGAGCAGCAGCAGGACGGCATCTTTCTCACCTCTTCGCACAGCCCAGTCGAGTGGGGACGCAGTGACACCTGCGTTCACATCCGCGCCGCGGGCGATCAGCAGTTCCATGGCGTCAATTTGCCCAGTCAGGGCCGCGTGGTGCAGCGGTGATTCCCGCTCGCCGTGGGGGTCACCGACCGGCACGTCATGATCCAGCAGCATGAGCATGATTGGGATGAATCCGCCCTCGGACGCATTGAGCAGGGCCTGCACCAGACGCTCGGGCTTAAGCCCGTTGATTTGTTGCATCATGGTCTGCGCTACGGGCAGAACGCCGAACTTAGCGGACAGTTCCAGGGTCGTGAGTGCATCGAGCTTTCCGGCCCCCGTAACCAGCAATTGCGCGTGGGTGTCGAGGATCTGCATCGCCCATGCGTCATCACCCAGCGCGATTGCGTTGAGCAGATCGGTCGAGGGGTTTGCCGACAGCCCCCGACCCACTCCGTCGATGCGCCGCTGGGCCAGCGCCACGGCTGTGCTTCGATCCAATCGGCGCATCGCATCCAAATGCAGCGCCGGGCTTTCCAAGCTCGCGCCGTGTTGAATGAGGACGTCGAGTATGGACAGTGCGTTTGCGCGGCGGACATTTTCCGCTGGCGTCAAACCGTATGGCCAGATACTGGAGATCACCTTCGCCGCATCGTCGGGGTCATCGAGCACAGGTATTGCATGCTGTTGCAGTAGTAGCTTCAAGGTGGTCGGATGACCTCCGACTACGGCCGCTTCAAGCGGGGTCTTTCCTTCGCCATCGGGTTGATCAATCTGGGCGCCGGCGTTCAACAGGCTGCGGACGATATTGTCGTGCCCCCCGTACGACGCGGCGGTGAGAGGCGTCATGCCGGGTCCCACCGGCCCGCCAAAACCCGGCTGCACTTGTTGCGGGGTATTGGGATCGACACCCAACGCCAAGTATCTGTCCACCCGTTTAACTTCGCCGAAACGGGCGGCGTTCACGAGTCTGTTAGACGTCGGCCAGTAGGTGACTGCAACCGCGCCGAGTGCCGTCGTCGCCAGCAGTATCGCCGCGATGATGGGTTCGCGCCGGCGCGTGATGCCCCAATAGGTTCGCGCCAGCGCGATTAAAAGCAGCAGCAGCCCGAGAACCCAGAATTGGGCTGCAAGCCCGAAGCCACAAAGCCTCAGCAAAGCAGTTCCGAGGCCGGAAGAAGCGCGAACTTGGAGCGAAATCAGCGTGATCATCGCCGCAATAACGGCGAACACCCCTGAAACAATCGCCAACCACGATCGTGCCATACCCATGATTCTAACACCGACATCCATGCCTGGGCAGACGGTAAGAAAACGGGGCCGCTCCTACTCCATACCAAGGTGCAAGCATCCTGCCTGCCTTCTTATGCTCCGTGTTGAGGAATTGATGCCGACAGGATGCCCTCATCACAATCCGGAATCCGGAAGTTACTGCAGCACAGGGATGTCCCGCCGCCGCTTCCGGAGGCCGGTGACAAATGCTCACCAATCGGCACGCAGCGTCGAGACGATATCGCGTGCCAGCATCTGCACGGCTTCGTGTTGCGCGATCTCCAGCGGCTCGCCCAGCGGACGCGCTGGAATGTAACGACCCACCGCGGCAAAACCCTGCCGATCGCGGATCGTCTGGCCGGTGCTCACCGCCGTCCAGGAGAAATCCACCACCACCCGCGCTTCGACTTCTTCGGGCATCCCGGCCTCACGGGTCTGGCTCAAGGTTCGCTGCTCAACCGCGACCACGCGGCCGCGCAACAGCGTGTCAGCCCGATCCGATGCCACGACCTTGTAGGGCGTTCGTCGCTCAATCTCTTTGATGACCGCTTCGGTCAGGTCAAACTCCACGCCCTGGTAGAACGTCCGGTTCTCGAAAATCGGCACCGCCACGGTCCGGACATCCGTTGGGAACAGTTCCTTGTGCGAGTAACCACAACCGGCTAGCAGCAGTGAAGCCACAAGCATGATCAACCACCCGGCGCGGCAATCGTGGCGAGGGCACAACGCAAGCTGACGCAATCTCATGGCGCCACCTCCGCAGCGGGGGCGGGAGCATCACCTTCATTATCCAACCCGGGGAGCGTGGCGTCATTGGTCTTTCGCTGACTCAGAAGCGCGGTGTCGCCGGTGACGGCAGCGACATGAGGTGCCTTGAGTTTGTCGAGCCTGATCGCAGCATCCTGAGCGGCAGCGGTTCGCGGATAGTCGGCGACGGCACGTTGATAGACCGTCACCGCACTTACATTGTTACCCCGCTTCTCGTACCACTCGGCCTGCTTAAGTGCCTGGCGTGCGAGGGATTCATCGATTCGCACCAGCAGTGCATCGGCCCCAAGCTGCTCGGCGGCAGCGGGAAACTCTTTGCCGTACATCTTGATCCGCTCAGCGGCCTCGCTGAGTCCCGTCGAATCAAATCGGGGCCCACGGAACGTCGCCAGGTTCGCCTGGATCAACCGCAACATCGCCTGTTCGCGGTGCAGACTCCGGGGATAGTTCTTAAGAAACATTTCGTAGGCGATGGCGGCCTGGCCCATGTCGCCCAAGCGCATGAAGTGGTCGCCTAACTCCAGGCTCGCACGCTCGCCCAGTTCGCTGCCCGGCGAGCGTTCCTGAGTGAGGATGAATATTTCCTCAGCTTCACCGTAAGCGCTGACGAATCGTATGCCCCAGAGTTTGCGTTTCACACCGTTGGAGAACATGCGGGCAATGTGGAACTCGCGCTCCAGTGCGGTCTCAAACTGCTGGCTGCCGGGGTAGTTTCGCAAGATGCGCTCGTAGTCAAAGAGCGCTTTGAAGTAATTTTTCTGTCCCACTTTGGCGTCGCCGCGGAGAAGGTAAGCTTCGGGCACGAGCGGGTGGTTGGGGTGGTCCTTGATCCAGCGACTCGCCAACTCCCGCGCCTTATCGAAATGTTCCTGCGCGATGGCCTTGCGGATGTCCTGCAGCAAGCCTTCGGGGGTGCCGGGCTCCGGCGCTGCCTCGAGCTGCCACTGGTTGTTGTCGAGCTGATAGACCTCCTGGGCGCGGGCTTGATGCGTCGCAGCTCCCAGAAGCATCAGCATCGCCAGAAGGGTTAGGCCGGGGAAGAATGATCGATCAACATTCGTTTTGGACACGCGCGGCTCCCGCAGATTGGAGAAGTTGGATGATACGTTGCCGAGGCAAGTGGGGCAAAACCGCCCACCCCGTCGCCGACGGCAATACCATAGAATCCCCGACATCCGCCCACCCGCCAAAATCGAGGCGATCCCAGGGCGACTGACGCCGCCAAACCCGCTACAATTTCCGCCCATGAGCCCGCAATTCATTGTCAGCAACATCACCATCGTTGTGGTGGTCAACCTCATCCTCCTGAGCGTGGCCTACCTCATCATGCTGGAGCGCAAAATCGCCTCGTGGGCGCAGGACCGCATCGGCCCCAATCGCACCGGGTTTTCCTTCGGCCAGGAATGGCTGCCGCAGTTCCACTTCTGGGGTCTGGGTCAACCGCTGGCCGACGGCCTCAAGTTCGTGCTCAAGGAAGATTACACCCCGCCGTTTGTAGAACGCACGCTCTTCGTCCTGGCGCCCATCGTCGTCATGATCCCCGCGCTGCTTGGCTGGGTCATCATCCCCTGGGGCGGCCACTGGAACGGCGACCTTTTCGGCTGGCAGGTGCTTGACCCGTCCGCGGCTGTGCTCGTCGCCGGTGCCACCATCAACCTGGGCGTCATCTACGTCCTGGCCATCGGATCCATGAGCGTCTACGGCGTCGTCCTGGGCGGGTATGCCTCCAACAACAAATACTCCTTCCTCGGCGGCCTGCGTGCCACGGCCCAGATGCTCTCCTACGAAATCCCCCTGGGACTGGCGGTGCTCATCATCATCCTCATGAGCGGCAGCGCCCGGCCTGACACCATCCTCATGCTCCAGCAGTCAGGCCAATGGAACATCCTCTACCAACCCCTGCTGGCGATCATCTTCTTCACATGCAACCTCGCTGAGGCCAACCGTACGCCCTTCGACCTGGCGGAGGCTGAACAGGAACTCGTCGGCGGCTACCACACCGAATACAGCTCGATGAAGTTCGCCCTCTTCTTCCTCGCCGAGTACGCCCACATCATCGCCGGGGCAGCGTTCTTCTCGCTCATCTTCCTGGGCGGCTGGGATATCCCCTTTGTCAACGAGCCGTTGGTCGCAGGCTTCGGCTGGGTGCTGCTTAAGTTTGGCGTCTTTGCCGGCAAAATGCTGCTGCTCATCAGCCTGATCATGCTGATTCGCTGGACGCTGCCCCGATTCCGCTTCGATCAACTCATGCGACTGGCCTGGCGCAGCCTCATTCCCATAACCCTGGCGATTTTGCTGGCCACGGCTGTGCTGGAATTCCTGGTCGTCAACGGAACGCTCTCACGCCCCCTGGCGCACTGGCTGATGCTGGCCAGCAACGTCGGCGTCGCGGTGGCGGCCATGCTCATCGGTATGGTCCTGCCCCAAGGCGCGCCGATCAACCGGCGGGTGCCCCTGGAAGGCTCACGCTTCAATCCGCCCCAGGCGACGTGATCTCATTGCGCTCGCCCCACTCCACCTGATGCCCATTTAACCCGCTTGATCCACCACCCTGGGCCCGCTAACGTGCGCCCGCTCCACGGGCAGGTCTGGCAACGCCGCGATGAATTGCCGACCGTAGGACTTGGTAAGCAAGCGGCTGTCCAGCGCTACCACCACGCCGGTGTCGGTCTTCCCACGAATGAGCCGACCAAAACCCTGCTTAAACAACAGTACCGCCTCGGGCAGGGAATACTCAGCAAAGGCATTGCCGCCCCGCGCCTTGATGCGCTCGATGCGGGCTTCAATGATCGGCCGATCCGGCACAGCAAACGGCAGCTTGGTAATGATGACCTTTCGTAACGCATTGCCCGGCACATCGACGCCCTGCCAGAAACTATGCACACCCAGCAGCACGCTGCGGTGATCGCCTCGAAAACGATCGAGCATCTGTGTGCGATCGAGGCTTTCGCCCTGCACCAGCATGGGCAACCCGCGATTGGCCAAGGGCGAGCGCAACCACTTAGCGGTGCGCCGAAGCAGGTCGTAGCTGGTGAAGAGCACAAACGCCCCACCATCGCTGGCTTCGATATGCCGCAGCAACCGCGGGCACATGGCAGCAAAATAGTCGGGGTGGTTAGGGTCGGGCATATCAGCTTCGACGATCAACTTAGCCTGAGTGGCGAAATCGAAAGGCGAGCCCAGGAGCAACGTGGTGGTCTCTTCGTCGCAACCCAGCCGCCGCCGCGCGTAGGCAAACGGATCGGGTGATCGCGCGGCCGCTTTGGCATCTGCGGATGCGGCGCGTGATTTGGCGGCCTTCTTCGTGGCACGCGTCGCCAGGGTCGCGGAGGTCAACACGATTCCCAATGGCTTCTCCGTCGGGCCCTTGGCGGCGAAGAGGCGTTGATTGAGAAGCGCCGCGACCTCGACGGGCGATGCCTGGATCGTCACCCGCTTGCGCCGTCGCGGCGGTGCGGAAACATTGAGCCAGTACACGCAGTCGGGCAGCGTCTGATTGAGCCACTGTTCAGCCAGCAACGCGTATCCCTCGGCACGATTGGCAAACGAAACCAACTCCTGGCGATCCTCGGCATCCTCCACGCTGTCTTTAAGAATTTTCAACAGCACGGACAAATCACGCAACGGAGTGGCGATGATGTTGGTCACACACCCTGGCTCACGCATGCGGTGTTCACCGCTGCCCGTCACCATCGGCAAGCCCGCCAAATCCTCGAAGAACTGCTCCGTGGCGTAACGGGCATCGGACACCGCATCCCCGGCGCGAGCCAGCACCGACTCATCGGCGCGGTTGGCTAACGACACGAGCAATCCGGTAGGTCGACGGGAGTGCTGCAGCCGACCCAG
Organism: Phycisphaeraceae bacterium; assembly: GCA_041736565.1. GTDB lineage: Bacteria > Planctomycetota > Phycisphaerae > Phycisphaerales > Phycisphaeraceae > JBBDMX01. The sequence continues at coordinate 27,133 of JBGSTK010000108.1, forward strand.
CATCTGATCCACCGCAAATTGCGAGAGCGAATATCCGAAGTGGTCGCCCGCGACGTCCTCGATGGTGTGCGCCTCGTCGAGAATCACATAGTCGTAAGGCGGCAGGATGCCCGCACCCTCGGCGCGCAGCGCCAGATCAGCAAAGAACAACGCGTGATTGACCACCAGCAGGTCAGCGTTCTCCATGCGACGCCGGGCGCTCTGATAGAAGCACTTTCTGTACGTCGAACACCGTCGCCCCAGACAGTCCTCCGAATCACTGCGCACATCGTTCCACACTTCCAACGTGCGCAGCGGCGGCAGCGTAGCACGCGAGCCGTCTTCGGTTGTCTCGGACCAATCGACGATCCGCGCCAGCGCATCGACCGCATCGTCATCGCCGGAGAAGAGCTGTGCCTGTCGCTCCCAGGCACGCTTCATCCGTCGTAATGAGATGTAGTTGCCCCGCCCCTTGACCAGAACCGCGGTGAACTCATCGGGTATCGCAGCCTGCAGCAGCGGCAGATCCTTGTTGATGATCTGCTCCTGAAGCGCGATGGTGTGCGTGGAGATGATGACGCGGCATCGCTCGTTGCGGGCAGGCTCATCGCGTGCCGCCAGAATGCGACGGATGGCGGGCAGCAGATAGGCGAAAGACTTGCCCACGCCGGTGCCAGCTTCGACCAGGAGATGTCCGTGGTTGGCGAGCGTGACCTCGACAGCGTCGATCATGTCGCGTTGCTGGGGACGATCTTCAAAGCGGGTACCCAGCCGCCGCGCCACCGGACCGTCGGGCGCGAGGATGTGATGTAAATCAAACGGCATTGAAGCCGCAATTCTAGCCGCGTCTGCGCCGATCATTTCCGCGTTTCCTGCACGCGGCCCGTCTGCTACAGTTGTCGCCGGATTTTTACTCTTTGCGGAGCGAGCCATGCGTGTGCTTTACATCGGTGGAACCGGGGAAATTTCCTACTCCTGCGTGCAGGCGGGCGTGGCTCTGGGGCAGGAGGTGTCCGTCTTCAACCGCGGGCGGTCCACCGAGACGCTGCCGGAATCAGTGAGGCAGATCATCGGCGATCTGGCCGATGATGCCAGCTATCGCGCCCTGGGTAAGCAAAGATGGGACGTCGTCTGCCAGTTCAAGGCGTTCGATGTCAAGACAATCGAGCGCGACATCGAGGTGTTCGGCGGGCGCTGCGGCCAGTACGTCTTCATCAGTTCCGCCTCCGCATACCAGAAGCCTCCGCAACGACCGGTCATCACCGAGCAAACGCCGCTAGACAATCCGTTTTGGCCCTACAGTGACGCCAAAAGACGTGTGGAGGAGCGACTGCTGCTTTCGCACGCCCAAGGCATCCTGCCGCTGACGATCGTGCGCCCAAGCCACACCTATCGCAAAAATTTCCCCGGCACAGTGGTGGGCGGCGATCATATGGCGTGGCGCATACTGCAGGGCCAGCCGGTCGTGGTGCATGGCGATGGCACGAGCTTGTGGGTCGTGACCCATGCCGAGGATTTCGCAGTGCCCTTCGTGCGTCTGCTGGGCAATCCCCGCGCGTTGGGTCAGGCGTTTCACATCACCAGCGACGAGGTCTCCTCGTGGAATCAGATCATCGGCGCCATCGGCGACGCCCTGGGCACCGAGGCCAAGCTCGTGCATGTGCCAACGGATTCGCTGATCCGCCTCAAGCCCGATTGGCTCGGGTCACTCTGGGGTGACAAGAGCCACTCGGTGATCTTCGATAACAGCAAGGTCAAGAGCGTCGCAGGCGATTGGACCTGCAAGGTGACAATGCGCGAAGGTATGAAGCGCGTTGCGGAGGTCTATCGCCAGCGACAGGATGCCTACGTGCCCGACCCCAAGGTTCACGCCATGGTGGACAAACTCATCGCCGAACAAGCCGCGGTGGGCCGGGCGTAGAAATCTCGCGACCGAAAGCATCGACACGACTTCACCTACCGCTGGTAGATCGGCAGATAGTGGTGCTTGACGGCCAGACTCATGATCGCCAGTGAGGTTGAATAAACTCGGCCTGCTTTATCCGTATCATCGCCTTCCCACGCGCCATTGGCGGCTTGTCGCGGCAACAGGACTTTGGGCACTTCTCGGGCGGCCGTCTCCGCGTATTTGCCGGAGCGCTGATACATGCCCTGAGCATAGTAATAGGTGCCATAGTAGAACCAACTGTTCTTCGAAGGCGGCATGCCCCGCTGCATCATCCAGTCAGCGGCACCACGTACCTCGGGGGCGTCGTATTCCCCCGCCACCTGCATCGATAACAGGCCCGCCGCCGTCGTGGCGAACTCCGCTTTGCCCCCCGGCTGATAGCCAAAACCACTGACCATGTCCACCGGGCGACCCTGGGCGTCCCGACTGGATTTATAGCTTCGTTTGAGGTACTCGACAGCCTCGTCGATGGCTTCCTTGGGTACGTCCATGCCGTCGTTGTAGGCCGCTCGCAACGCCATGAGTTGCCACACGGTCACCGACAGGTCCGCATCCTCCGAGCCGGGATTGTAGCGCCACCCGCCCACGAACTGGTCGCCACGCTTCCTGTTGTTCTGGCTTTTGAGGATGACGTCGATGCCCGCTTGAAGGCGTGTGCGGATAAGTTGGTCCTGCTTGGCGTCCACACCCATACCCAGCATTTCCGCAAGCATGAGGGTGATGATGCCGTGTCCGTACATACGGGAGTTGTCGGCCTTGCCGAAATAGCCATCGCGGATACGATCCTCGCGCAGCACATAATCCAGCGCCTTTCGCAACGCCAGGCCTTCGCGCGTTTCGTCGATGGGCTGGTGTCCCACAGCGGTCATAGCCATAATCGCCAGGGCGGTCATGGCTGTCTCATGCTGGGGTCGATCGGAAATCTGTCCACCACCGCCCTGCTGCGTAAGCAGGTAGGCCACGCCCCTTGCGATGGCGGCGTCGACGCGCTGGTCAGTCGCTGAGGGTGCCGCTGCAGCCGCCGGGGCGGCCGCGTCCTGTGCCAGCGAAGTCGCGCTGGGCAAGAGCGCCACAGTTAGCATCAGGCCCAAGGCCAGGCCTGCACGTTTGAATTGTGTCGGGGTCATTGCTGCTCCTTCTTTGCTTGCTCGGCGATGACCCGGAAGTGTTTCGATCTGATCGCGATATTCCGCAGCCACTTCCTGTATCAGGCGAGGTGGACGTCATTGCTCCAGCCAATAGTGCAGGCCATATCCGGGCCAGCGCGTCGAGCACGAAGTTCGGGACTACACCTACCGCTGATAGATCGGCAGGTAGTGGTGCTTGACGGCGAGGCTCAGGATCGCCAGTGAGGTCGAATAAACTCGGCCTGCTTTATCCATATCATCGCCCTCCCAAGCGCCGCTGGCGGTCTGTCGCGGCAACAAAACTTTGGGAACTTCGCGGGCCGCCGTCTCCGCGTATTTGCCGGAGCGCTGGTACATGCCCTGGGCATAGTAATAGGTTCCGTAGTAGAACCAATTGTTCTTTGAAGGTGGCATGTCCTTCTGCATCATCCAATCAGCGGCACCAATTACCTCGGGGGCGTCGTATTGGCCAGCTACCTGCATCGACAACATGCCCGCCGCGGTGGTGGCGAACTCCGGGCCACGCCCCGGTTGGTAGCCGAAACCACTGACCATGTTCACCGGGCGGCCCTGGGCGTCCCGATCGGATTTATAGCTGCGCTTGAGGTACTCGACGGCTTCGTCGATGGCTTCCTTGGGCACGTCCATGCCGTCGTTGTACGCCGCACGCAACGCCATGAGCTGCCATACCGTGACCGACAGGTCTGCATCCTGCGAACCCGGCTCGTAGCGCCACCCACCCTCAAACTGGTCGCCACGCTTCTTGTTGTTCTGGCTTTTGAGGATCACGTCAACACCTGCCTGAAGGCGCGTGCGGATGAGTTGATCCTGCTTGGCATCCACCCCCATGCCCAGCATCTCTGCGAGCATGAGGGTGATGATGCCGTGGCCGTACATCCGGGAGTCGTCGGCTTTGCCGAAGTAGCCATCGCGGACACGATCTTCTCGCAGCACATAATCCAAGGCTTTTCGTAACGCCAGGCCTTCACGCGTCTCGTCGATGGGCTGGTGTCCCACGGCGGTAATGGCCATAATCGCCAGGGCGGTCATGGCGGTCTCATGTTTGGGTCGATCAGTGATCTGTCCACCACCGCCCTGCTGCGTCAGCAGGTAGGCCACGCCCCTTTCAATGGCGGCGTCAACACGCTGGTCAGTCGCTGAAGGTGCCGCTGCAGCCGCCGGTGCCGCTTCCTGTGCCAGCGAAGTCGCACTGGGCAAGAGCGCCACGGTCAGCATCAGTCCTAAAGCCAGACCTGCGCGTTTGACTTGCGTCGTGATCATCGCTGATCCTTCTTGGCTTGCTCGGCGATGACTCGGAAGTACGTTTCGACCTGCTCGCGATATTCGGCAGACACTTCCTGTCGCTGGGCTTCCATGAGATCCTTGGCCACCTGGGGCGGCAATTTGCCCCAGCCCTTATCATCGCCGGTCCGCAGGGCATTGGTCGTGGCCTCGCCGGGCCGACCCTGAGCCTGTCCCATCATAGACATCTCAGCATCGCTGGGCTCCGCCATTCCCGGCGTGCGCTCGGCACGCATGGCCATGGCCTGCGCCGCGGCTGCGGCTGCCATC
>JBGSTK010000209.1:0-8159 GCA_041736565.1 Phycisphaeraceae bacterium
AGCTGGAGCGACTGGCGCGCCGGGAACGGGCGTCGTGGGTGGGGCGGCAATTTCGGTTGCGGGTGGAGCGGCACCATCGGTACCCGGTGCTGTAGGCGAGGCGGCCTCCGCGACTTCCTGACGACGACGTGCCTCCAACGCTGAGAGCAGCGACAGGCCATCGGCTTCCTTGCCCGAGGCCAGCAGGGCCGCGACCCAACTGTGGTAGAACGCATCGCCCATCGGTGCCGCTGCGAGGTCCTGCGCAGCCTGGTATTGCATGACGGCCGTGTCATAGGCACCAACCGAAGCCAGCAGGTCGGCGAGCGTACTTCGAATCGTGGCATCAAGCGGGTCAGCCCGCAGCATGCCGATCACCGCCACGCCCAACTCCGCGGGCGATGCGCCACGGGCTTCGACAAGCTCGTAGATCATCCGCATGGCATCGCGATTGGAGGCGTCGAGCTGTGCAGCCTCTCTGAGCCGCTTGGCGAAGCGGGGACGATCTCCCAACTCCAGCGCACCCTTGGCGACATACGACGCCAAGCGGGAACGCAGCGGAGCGCTGAAATCGCCAGCATTGGGGGCATCGAGAATCCGCTCGACCTGCGTCAGGCGTGCCTCGACGGTCTGCTGACTCTGGAGGCGAAGCATGATCAGATCGAGTTGGGCGGCATCGTCATCAGGAACCAGAGTGCAGTACCGCGCCAGGGCTGCCATCTCAGCCTTGCGATCGTCCATGCGGTTGGCCAACTCGCGGCGAAGTCGCCAGATGTCGGCATCGGCGGGGTCGTATTCGGTCGCGGCTTCCAGGAGCATGGCGGCGGCGGCAAACTGCTGAGCTGTAGGTTCGCTGTTGCCCGCCAGTGCACGCTGCGAGAGCAGCACCAGTTGCCGCGACATCATCGCCGGTGCCGACAGTGGTGGACCAAACGCCAGGTCCTGCTGCGCGACCGCCTGCGTGGGCGATCCCAGCAACCAACCCGAGGCCAGCAGGACCGCCAGGAGTAACCGCTTCGTCCAAGGTCGTAATACCTTTACCGTCATCATCGTGGCGCTCCCGTCGTTGGTCCACATCGTTTGTTGTTTATCGGCTTTCAGAAGCAGCGGGCGCGGGGGTCAGCCCTTGCGCCAGTTGTGCCACGAATTCCCCCACCTGTCCCGCAATGGCCTGCGGGCCGTCCTGTCGATGCTCCGCCACCCGGCGCATGATCGCCGAGCCGACGATGGCTGCATCGGCCACCTCGACAACTTGCCGCACTTGAGCCGCATCGGATACGCCGAAGCCCACCGCCATGGGGAGGTCTGTCGCTTCGCGCAATTGCTCGATGCGCTGGCTCAAATCCGCTGGCAAAGCTGCACGCTCACCCGTGACGCCCGCCCTTGCCAGCACATACACAAAGCCACTGCTGGCCTTGGCGATGCGCTGGGCCCGTTGCGGCGGGGTCGTGGGGGAAATTAGAAAACTCAAAATCAGATCGTGTTTTTCAACCAGCTCACGCACCGCCCCTGATTCCTCCAGTGGCAGGTCAGGAATGATAAACCCGTCGATGCCCGCCTGGGCTGCATCACGAATAAACGTCGCGGGTTCAAGGCGATGCACGATGGAGTAGCTGACCATCGCCACCAGCCCGATATCGAGCTTGGCACGCTGGGCTGCGACCATTTCCAAAACCTGGCGCGGCCGCACACCAGCTTCTAAGGCGCGGGTCATTGACGCCTGGATCACCGGCCCGTCGGCGATGGGGTCGGAAAAAGCGATGCCCAGTTCGCAGATGCTGGCACCGGCCTGTTGCATCGCCGGGAGAATCGCGGCCGTCGTCGCCAGATCGGGATCACCCGCGGTGACGAATGGCATCAACGCCTTGGTGGTTCGGCCGACGCGGGCACCCGATTTTCGCAGGTCGGCGAAGATTCGCTCGATTCGATTCATAGCACAAGGATATCAGCGCAGACCGCACCGCGCCGAGAGGGCGAGATGGCGTTATCGAGCCGCGACCTGCGTGAAGTGATAGAGGAACACCGCCGCCGCCGAGGCGATATTGAGCGAGTCGGTCCCGCGTTGCATGGGGATGGTTACTCGGCGATGACACATCGCCACGTGTCGCGGGTCAAGGCCTTGGGCTTCGCAACCCACGACGATCGCCACGCGGTTGCCGGAGCTATCTACCGGTCGCCTGACCTCCACCAGCGGCTTGGCATCGGCATCAGTCACGGCTGCCACCAACTCATACCCCCACTCGCCCAGCGTTCGCAGGTCCGCATCGATATCGCTGCTGCGGACGATGGGCAGGGAAAAAATCGTGCCCATACTCACCCGGATCGACCGCCGCCAGAATGGATCGCTAGATTGCTGGCCCAGGATCATCGCCGCGGCGCCGAATGCCGTGGCCACCCGCATCATCGCCCCGAGGTTCTCATGATTGATCACTTCAGGGCACATCAGCAGCGTCGCACCCGCCTCCGCGGCCGATCCATTCGCACCCGCCGCCCCCGGCTGCGCTGTCCGCGATTCAACCGTCCCCGCACCCCCATCCGGCCGCAGCGCTTCCAGCCTCATCCCCGCTCGACGAACCCCGCATGCCAGAATGCCTGAATGAAACTTGAAGCCCAGCACCCGGGTCATCAACGCCTCGGGCACGGCATAAAAGGGCGTGGTAGGGGGGACGACCTCGGAAATTCGGGCTGCCCGCGCCTCGGAGGCCAGCACGCTGTGAACCTCAAAGTCGCTGGCCAGCAGCCGCCGCACGAGATTCTCCCCCTCGGCTATAAAAAGCCCGCCCTGGGCCGCTAATTCGCGGTCCTTAAGATCACGATAAGGATCAAGCCGATCATCGGCGAGGCTTTGGATCAACTCGGGTCGCTGCAGCATGGCGGCCATGATTCTAAGGTGCCCCGCATGCTAAGGCTCATCAACCCCACCCCGCCGCCACACATCCGCCCTTTTTTCCACGCCACTTCTTCTCACCCCACCCCCCGACCATGCCGATAAACCCTACAACCGGCACACGAGTGACCGGAGGCTAACCGCAACGAGGTGATCGGTGGATCTGGGACTGTTGTTCGGTATTCTCGGCACCTGGGCCCTGGTCTTCTGGGCGCTGCTCTCCGGCGGCGACCTGCGCTACTACGTCGATTACCCCAGCATCATCCTCGTCATCGGTGGCACCTCCGCCATCGCCTTCTACGTCACCCCCGCACGAAGTATAAAAAACCTCACCAGCGTCCTTCGTCGCGCTTTCTTCCCCCCCAAAGCCAACATCGAAAAGATCATCACCGACATGGTCCACTTCGCGGAGGTCGCACGACGCAACGGCATCCTCTCACTCGAAAGCGTCACCAAGGACATCGAAGACGACTTCATCGTCCGCGGACTCCAGATGGCTATCGATGGCACCGACCCCGAACTCATCGACCAGGTTCTCACCTGCGAAGTCGATACCGTCGCTGAACGTCACGAAGCCAACAAGGGCCTCTTCGACACCATGGCCAAATATGCCCCCGCCATGGGAATGATCGGAACCCTCGTCGGCCTCGTCGTCATGCTTCAGAACATGGAAGATCCTTCGAAGATCGGCCCCGGTATGGCCGTCGCCATCCTCACCACCCTCTATGGTGCCTTAATCGCCAACTGCGTCGCCATGCCCCTGGCGGATCGACTCGCCAAACGTTCCACCGAGGAAGTCCTGGCCAAAACCATCATCATCAAAGGCATCCTCGCCATCCAGAGCGGTGATAACCCCCGCGTCGTCGAGCAGAAACTCCGAAGCTACCTGCCTCCCAGCGCCAGAACCTCGGCTGAGGATGAGGAACGCAAGGCCGCCTGACCCGCGCCTTGCTGCAGGCCCCTAGCCGGAGCCGGAGAGAAGAACCATGGCACGACGACACAAATGCCCGCCCGCAGGCGCCCCGGATTGGATCGTCACCTACGGCGACATGATGACGTTGCTACTGACGTTCTTCATCCTCCTGGCAGCCATGAGCGAACTCCGACGCGAAGAGCAGTGGCAGTCCATCAGCGACTCCGTCAAGCGAACCTTCGGCATGGACAAGGGCTCCGCAGGTCGTTACCTCCTGGCAGCCAACCCCGTCAGCACACCACTGCCTCAGCCTGACGACTTCGACAATCAGGACACCACCCGCAACCGCAGCCAATCCACCGACGTCGGCGTCGACGGCGACCAACGTGCCGTCACACGTGTCCGCGAAGGCATGGAGTTCGTCCTGGGCGGTCGCATCACCTTCGCCCCAGGCTCAGCCGAGTTGACACCCGACGCCCGCGATCGCCTCAAACGCCTGCTCAACGAAATCCGTGGCCGCAACAACAAGGTCGAAATTCGTGGCCACGCCGCCACCATGGAACGCACCATCGCGCTTACGCCCGATGTAGTCGCCGATCCCAACGCCCCTGACCGCGACCTCTACGAACTCTCCTACGACCGCGCCAGAAGCGTCCTGGACTACCTCACCGGCCCCGAAGTCGGCCTACCCCGCGAACTCTTCCGCGTCGTCGCCTGCGCCGACGCCGAACCCCTGGTCCTCCGCCGCTACACCGTCGCCGACCAGGAAGACAACCGCCGCGTCGAACTCGTCGTAAGCGAAGCGCTAACCGAAGAACTAGCCCACCCCGAACTCAACTAAGTTCGCCGCTGTCCCACAATCTCCTTGCCCGCAGTCTCTTCGCCCGCAGTCGCTTCACCCCTCTGAAATCTCAAATCTCAGACTCCAGATCTCAGATCTGATCTCAAATCTCAAATCTCAGATTCAGATCTCAGACCAAATCTCAAATCCCTTCCCCCTCCCCGCCGCCCACAACCCGCCGCAAACTCCAGCCGTGCTACACTTCTTCCATGATCTCCCTCTCGGATAAAGTGCTCAACAACGGCAGCGATACCTTCCATCGCCGCCGCAAACCCGACTGGCTTCGCGCGCGGCTGCCCGGTGGGCCCGGATACCAGGACCTGCGCAAAATCGTCGATCAGCATCGCCTCCACACCGTCTGCGAATCCGCGATGTGCCCCAACATGGGCGAATGCTGGAACCACGGCACCGCTACCGTCATGATCCTCGGCGACGTCTGCACCCGCTCCTGCGGTTTCTGTCACATCGCCACAGGCAAGCCGCCCATACTCGACCTCGATGAGCCCCGACGCGTCGGCGAAGCCGCGGCACTCATGGGCCTCAAACACATGGTCATCACCAGCGTCAACCGCGACGAACTGCCCGACGGCGGCGCGGCAATCTGGGCCCAAACCATCGAGCAAATCCGCGCTCACAGCCCCCAAACACAAGTCGAAGTCCTCATCCCCGATTTCTGCGGCGACTGGGACGCCCTCCAACTGGTCTTGGACCAACGCCCCGACATCCTCAATCACAACATCGAAACCGTCCCGCGACTCTACAGCGTCGTGCGACCCCAGGCCAAGTACAGCCGATCCATCGAACTCCTGCAACGAGCCAAAGCCGCGGGCCTTGTCACCAAGACCGGCATCATGGTCGGCATTGGCGAACGCGACGATGAAATCACCGACCTCATGCGCGACGTCATCGGCGGCACGCAGACCTCCGAGGGCTGCTGCGACATCATGACCATCGGCCAATACCTCCAGCCGACGCGCAACCACCTGCCCATCTCCCGCTGGGTCACCCCCCAGCAGTTCGCGCAATACAAGATCGACGGCGAATCCTTGGGCTTCCGCCACATCGAAGCCGGCCCCCTGGTCCGCTCCAGCTACCACGCCGCCGACCAAGCCACCAACCTCACCACCTGACCCGCCCGCCCCCGTCAACTCCCCCCCGAATCGTGCGCCTTTCTCCCCAAGCCGGACCCTTCAGGGTCGGATTCCCTCGCGCTCAAACTCCGCTCACCCTCCCAATTGACCAACCCCAAATATCGCGGGCTGACATCAAACCTCTCTCTACCGATCACGATTGTCCCTGAAAGGACAACGAAGTATTATATATTCATTCACCGACAGAAAACGGTTGAAAAACCGTTCGGAGATTACGCGATGATAGATGATGCAGACAGACTGATCTTGCGTGAACTAGCGACCCAAGTGGCGAGAATCGCGGCGTTGCCCGTACAGGAGCAACGGCGGAAACTCTGGCGGGCGCATCATGCACTCAAACCCGTGCGCCCCCATGATGCTCGTATTTCCCGAAGGTTCATGGGCGGAACTGCTTAATGACACGCATCTGCAATGTAAAGATGCCGTCGCCCGGGGAATGGAAATGGAGCTGCGAAAACGGCTGTATTATCACGAACACTTTCAGGATGATACGGTCATGGAGGATGTCTGGTGGGTGCCCAAAGTAATCAAAGACACCGGCTGGGGATTAACGCGACATGTCATAAGCAGCGATCAGGCACGCGGAGCGTGGCATTTTGACCCGGTGATAACGAAACCGGCTGATGTCAAAAAGCTGCGCCTCCCACAGATCAGCGTCGATGAAGAGGCAACGGCGCAAAGACTGGTGCTGGCGCAGGAACTCTTCGGCGATATCCTCCGCGTGAAGCCCTGCGGCGTCAAGCACATCTCCTTTCATATGATGTGTCTCCTCACCGGCTGGATGGGGCTGGAAGAAACCATGATCAATATGTACGAAGATCCAGCCATGCTTCATGAGATCATGGGTATTATCTATGAAGGCTATGTGGGCATATTGCAACAGTATGAGAAACTCAATCTGTTGAGTGCGAACAACGATGAAACCTATCAAAGCACCGGCGGCAACGGTTACACCGATATTCTTTCAGCCGAGGGTGTTGAGGAAGGCAAAGTCAGCTTGGCCAACATGTGGGGCAGCGCCGAATCACAGGAACTCACCGGCGTCTCCCCGGCCATGCATGTCGAGTTCGCCATGCAATATGAAAAGAAGCTGCTCGAGCCGTTCGGCTTGACCGGCTACGGCTGCTGCGACGACCTGTCCAACAAAATCGACGATGTGCTGGCGATCAACAGAATGCGGCGCATCTCCATCTCTCCCGCAGCGAATGTGGATGTCAGCGCCAAGCGTTTGGGCAATCGAGCCATCTATTCCTGGAAGCCCCAGCCTGCCCATCTGGTCGGAGAGTTTAATGAGCCACTCATCCGCAACTATATCGCCCACACGTTGGATGTGTGTGCCGAGAACGGCTGCGTGTTGGAGATGATTCTCAAAGACACGCACACCTGTGAAGGGAAACTAGAACGCTTTGACAGGTGGACGCAGATAGCCCGCGAGGAAGTACGAAAGCGATATGAGTAGGTGCCGTTATCGAAATGTAGCAGCCAGCGTGCATTCGAACCCTGAGAAGAGCGACGAAGTTCCCAAAGCTATACTATGCGTAATACAGAAAAGTTATTACACATGCTCAAACAGTGCGATATGTCGGTCGCTGAGATGTCTGTACTGTCGACTGTCCTGTTTCAGCCGCCACTTCCAGGCGACGTGGCCGCCTTCACGTATGACATGTGGCGCGGCGATGCTTTGGAGCAGGCACGCGATGAATATTCAAAAGCTGTTGAGAGTTGTATGGAGAAGGGCTGGATGCAAATTGTGACAGCTGCGGAGCATTCGCGTCAATTGCACGCCTTGGCGGAGGCGGCTGTTGCCCGGGCGGACGACGGTACTTACGCCGAGATCGGTGCCGTCGACCTTACTGCCGAAGGGTATCGTGTGTTTAGCAGTGTCGAAAAGGTGAGACTTGGCGTTGTCGCCAACTGTGGTGTGCGATTTGTGGAATCCGCACAGCGCATCGAGATATTCGGCACTACTGAGGCAGCGTGTTGTGAGTATGCTCAGTGGTACACGACCGAACCGGTAGGGTTTCCTGGACTCGATGGGTCTACGGCTTTACCCCATGAGTATGTATTTGATCATATGGATGGTCCAGTGCCTATCGGCCGTTGGAGACCGAACCGATTCGAGATTGTCGCGAATGGGTACATGGCCAGACTGCACTTCAAGGCGCGGCCAAGGGCAGGGATGAATCCGTGAACTTCCCAGGCTGGGACGGGATTGGGAGCAGGAGTTCATCTTTGAGAGTGAATGGTCGGTCCCGACGTCACCAAACTCCGCGCGCATGCTCTTTCGCAGGTGCCAAAAACACGGGGTTTTTGCGGTGTGTGGTTTTTCGAATGGTGCGGGGTTGAGTGCGATACAGGGGCGGTTAGGGGCGGTTGAGGGGGGGTAGG
>JBGSTK010000131.1:0-12486 GCA_041736565.1 Phycisphaeraceae bacterium
GCGGGCGAGCGTGGTGCAGGCGCCCAACTCCGTGCTTGGTGGCTTGGCGACGCGCCGGGTCGTGCGGCTGACGCTGACCCAGGGCCCGGAGCCGGTAACGGCCGACCTTCTGATTTACACGCCTGCGAAGCCCGGCAAGCACCCGGCATTCCTGAACATCAACTTCCTCGGCAACCAGACCATCTCAATGGAGAGCGACATCCCTATCTCCACGAAGTGGTTCGCGGACCGGCCGGGAATCGCGGAGAACAACCGGGCAACAGAGGCGAGTCGCGGGGCTCAGGTCAGGCGGTACCCGCTGGAGTCGATCCTTTCTCGCGGCTATGGGCTGGTGACGTTCTATCGGGGCGACATTGAACCAGATCACCCCGAGGGGTGGAAGGTCGGCGTACGCGGGAAGATGCAGCCGACGGGTAGGGCGTTCGCGACGGATGATTGGGGAGCGATCTCCGCATGGGCGTGGGGACTGTCATGCGCTATGGACTACATCGAGATCGATGACCTCTTCGACGCCGGCAAGGTGGTTGTGATCGGTCATTCGCGGCTGGGCAAGACGGCGCTGTGGGCCAGCGCCCAGGACCAACGATTTGCGATGGCGATCAGCAACTGCTCGGGCTCGGGCGGGGCTGCGCTGGCGCGGCGATGCTTCGGCGAAACGGTAGAGGCGTCCATACGTCAGTTCCCCTACTGGTACTGTGAGAACTACAAGCAGTACAGCAAGAACGAAGCTGCCCTGCCGGTGGATCAGCATGAGTTGATCGCGCTGACTGCGCCGCGGCCGGTATATATCGCCAGCGCCAGCGAGGATCTGTGGAGCGATCCCAAGGGCGAGTTGTTAGCGGCGATCAACGCCCAACCGGTGTATGCCCTCTTCGGCAAGACCGGCTTAGGCCAACTCGATTTCGACCCGAACGCTATTCGCCTGCCGCCGCCCGAAAGACCGCTGGGCGAGACGATCGGCTACCACATGCGCACCGGAAAACATGACATTTTGAAGTACGACTGGGAGCAGTATCTGAACTTCGCGGATCGGCATTTGGGACGCTAGAGCCTCTTACTATTTTCGAGCAACAGCGTAAACGCGCGGGTGAGCATCAGGCAGGCAAAGGCCATGAAACGCAGGCCCGCCACGGTGCTGGGCAAACGTTCGTTAGTCCCTTGGCCAGGCGACCAATACGGGCGCTCCAGGTAAAGCTCCGCTCCAGCATCCATCGCCGTTGCTCCGCTCGCCGGCTCAGTAAGAGCGTGGTGGTTGTTGTCATTTCATGCGTTTATTCCGCTGGCCTACCCGCGTGCTCCGCGCGCGGCTCTTTAAGAGTGGCGTTGTTGTTTCATGCGTTAACCTTGCGGGCCTACCCGCGCTTGATCATGCGGCGCGGGTGTGGTGGTGGGGTGCGGTGATCCGGGCCATGTGCTGCAGTCGGCGGATACGGGTGTCGTCCATGGCGTGGCGGGCGCCCAGCGTCTGCTCGATGGCGCTGCGACAGGGCGACAGGGCGAAGGCTTCATCATCAGCCAGGACAAACAGCACCAGCGCCAAGGTCGCAGCGACGTCTGCGGGCTGGGCAAGGCGTGGGGCATCGAAGAGGGGCATGGCATCGGACGCCTGCGCTTCGATGAGCTGCGCGATGAGAGTTTCCACAGCAGTCAGGGCCCGCTCGTGGGCAGCACCCAGGCAGGGGTCGTAGGGGTGGGCGGGATCGTTGATCCGCCTGGACAGAGCCGCGGCTGCACAGGCCGTGGCCACCACATCGTCGGCAAAGGAGCCATCCCCCGCCTGCTGATCGGCAAGCCACTGAGTCATGTCCATTACCGCAGCGTGTGGGCCGTAGGTCAGTTCCATCGCCCGGCGAAGGCCCAAGGCGACGGCAGCGACGGCACGGGCATCCTCGCCACCCATCAAACCCCGGTAGCCCGCGAGGTCCAGTTGCGTCAGAACCTCATGGAGCAGGCCATCAAATCGGCGGCAGCGAAAATCACGTTCAATGCGGCGAAGACTGAGCATGGCAGGGACTCCCGTTCGGTGTTTGTTCTACCCTATTATAAACCTAACGGGATGGATGTCAAGAGGTATTTTTCACAAAAATATTCGGTGGGTCTGTCCATCGACTCCGGGGCGTTCCCGCACCTCTCTCACGCCAACGGGGAAGGCTGGAACGCGGCCAAAAGGGGCTCCCCTTTGGCGTAATGGGGCTCCCCTTTGGCATAATGGGGCTCCCCTTTGGCCTAATGGGGCTCCCCTTTAGTCTAATGGGGCTCCCCTTTAGCCTAATGGGGCTCCCCTCCAGCCTAATGGGGAGCCCCTCCAGCCTAATGGGGCTCCCCTCCAGCCCAATGGGGCTCCCCTTCAGCCTAATGGGGCTCCCCTCCAGCCCAATGGGGTTCCCCTCCGGCCAAAAGGGAAATCCCTCCGGTCCAAAGGGAAATCCCTCCGGCCTCGAAGGAGCCCTGTGAAGGATGCAAGGCGATGCACGCGCGCGGCGAAGCCATATGGCCGATAGCACGCGAATCAATCGCCCGTCGGCCGCTCGTCAGATTGCGCTGTTGCGAATGGAACGCGGCCGGCCCTTGGCCGTGTTCGGCAGAGAATGGGCAGCCGGAATCAGGGCGCCATAACCTCTGCGGTGATAATCAACGCGATGAACAGCACGATGGTTATACCGGTGAACCACAGGTAGGCGAAGGTCGCGCGCAGGCCGCTGACTTGCTGGGTTTTCATGGTGATGAGGATCGCCAGGACCAGTGACCAAATCTGCCATGCAGGGTTAAGGTAGTGGCCACAGATGGGAATGGCGTAGAAGCTAAAGGGGCTCTGGGCGTAGAGGGCGCTGACGGCGGTGAGTGAAAAGCCCGCCTTTTTCTCTCCGGTGATTTTGAGAAACAGATGGGCGGGTGCGGCGACAAAGGCGGTGATCACCAGCGGCATGATCAGGGCCCCCAAAGTGGCCATTACCGGCAGGACCGCTGCCATGTAGATAAGGACCCCTCCGTGGGGATAACCGTTGATCATCACGCCGATGCCCAACAATGTCATCAACAGGGCGAAACACGACGCCTGAATCAGGAAGCCAAAGGCGTAAGTCCGGCATGCAAACCAGTAGGCGTCGCTCCAGCGGGCGTTAGGGTCGATCCGCTCAGCCACACGGGTGGGTGACCCGAGGGTCATGGTCATGGTGCGCCACCACGCCTTCCATCTGCCGATGGCGGCGCGGTCTTCCCAAGGGAGACGATCGGCGCTAACGGCTTCGGCTTTACGCAGGTCATCCACCAGCGGGACGACGCGCATGGCGGCGACGGTCATGGTCTGGCCGCAACCCAGGCAAAGGGCTTGCGAGGACTCGGCTGGGAGGTGTTGGTCGCCCGTTCCGCCGTGGAGGTGCCCGCAGTGGGGGCAGGCGAAGCCGACGGTGCCGGGCTGAAAGCGAAAGTCGTGAAGACGGAATCCCGACCCGCATTCGGGGCAGCGTGGCTCAGAGAGATTCCACAGGGCATAACCACAGGTGCGACAGTGCATGGAGGAAAAGACCTCGTGGGCAGAGTGTTTGGGTGATGCTTAGAAAGTACCCGGCGTGAACTGTTGGGGGCAAGGTGGTTGAACGGCTGCGGATATCAGGGCGTCGTGCTGGGATGAGGCTGCCTGTTGCTGTTGCGAGGAATTGGCGCATCCACCCGCTCCGCCCAGCCAGATAGCCAGCGTGGTCCAGACTGAAATCCAGATGATGCGACGTCTCATGCTCGACCCCCATTGGGCGTTTTCCGTTTGGAGTATAACGCGCCGAGGGGGATTTCAATCCCGTTCCTTCGCCCCCACCCCCAAGCCGGGCCCTTCATGCCCAGATACCCCCGGATCCTTGAGATGAATCGAAAGGTTCTTCAGAAGGCTCGCTGCGCAATCACACTGATCCGGTTGGCGTGATCGGCAATGCTCATTCGCCCTCAACAGCCGGTGCCGGGCCAGCCGGCTGCATGTCGGGCATCGTAGCCGATGGGGACAGGCCCCGACTTTCCTCACGCAGACGACTCACGATTTCTCGAAGCTCGGTTAGAGCCTGGTCTGACTCGGCGGGATCGGTAAGGCGGTTCTGGATCGAGTCGCTGATCACCTCCCGGCCGGCATGCGCGGTGACCGCCCAGATTCCGTACTGACGGCACATGTCCATGCCCATGCGCGTGTTCTGGCGCGTCCAGAAAGGCTCGAACCGTGGGTCGAGCAGAAGCTCAACCAGAAACTGTCGCTTCTGTAACGTCAACGGGGGCTGTGCCAAGGCCTGGAGGATGCCCTGACCAATCCGGTTGTCCTGATCGTCCTTGCGGGTGGCGAATGCTATGTCCTTCAGGAACGGGCCATTTGCGGGTAGCCCAACGCGAACCAGCTCTCTAGCGCTGTAGTCGCAGACGAACAGGTCGGGTTCTTCCTGCACAGCGAGTCGAAGGGCACCATCCCGCGTGTCGGGATCATCGAGGTAGTCTGCCCTTGCAGCGGGAAGCAGACGTGAGATACCGATGATCATGGCAGCTTGCCCGGACCACCCAAGTTGGTCATGTTCTCGCTTGAGCGCCGCCCGCAATCGCGGGACATCCGTACGGGTAAACAGAACGTCTGACCAGATCCCCAGCCGCTCCGCCAGCAGGTTGTACATCCCGCGCCCCTGGTCGTCGTTCCAGGGAACGTCCAGCCATAGCCCCTTGCGATCCAGCAGGTCCAGCAATCTATCGGACGTCACCCTCAGATTCGGAGGGTCAGGCCAGAACTGGCCTTCCGAACCGGTGATTGGCGCACCGCCAGCATATTTGCTGACAGTGAGCAGCCTCACCTTGGCCTCCACCTCCGGAGCAAGGTGTCGAAGCTCGGCTGTGATGGTGCTATGGACCTCGGCGCGAGCGGCCCGATTAAGTGCCTGTCTGCGGGCGCGGTACCGCTCCCAGTTCTCATCCGGGCGCTGATAGAGAAGGAGCCGGGTCGTCGAGATATCGGCCTCGATCAGTTCCCGTTCGAGCCGCTCCTGCCAATACCAGAGGCAGTTGCGACCATCACGATTGGTCTTCCACCACTCTTGGAAGGCTGCCTCGTTGGCGAAACTCTGGCCGGTCATCAGTCGAAGCGCCCGTTGGACACACTGGGCAACGGTCTCCGGTCGCCAACTGCGGTAATGGTAAAGTCGGTCACCCAAACTGTATTGGGGCCACAAAATTAACGGGGTGTGGCCCAGGAACGGCGATGCGGCGACGTCATCATCAAGCATGCGGCCCAGCCGCGGCACATCCTCAGGTTGATGCAGCGTTGCCAAGGACTCAGCAGCCATCGCTCGGATTTCCGCGTTCCCATCCTGCAGCAACTCACGCAGGCTCGAAGCATGAAAAAACTGCGGTAGATGCTTCGGAACAACTGCGGATCCCTCCCGCTCGTACCAAGACGCGTAATACCAAGACCATGGGCGAAGTTCGAGGTACTGTTTGACATGGCTTTCGCGTGCGAATCGTAGGACCTCCTCACCGTCTGGAAAGACAATGGCCGGGTCCGTTGCAGCGGCCGCCTGTCCCGGTTCCTTCGTCTCCGGTTCCTCGTCCTTGCCAGCCAGTTCCTTACTGACATCAACTGCCGCCTGCAGCCAGGAACGTGCGCTCATAAGCGTAAGCAATTCGTCAGGATCTGACGCTGTGGCTGGGCTGGGGTTCTCGGGCAGCTCGCTATGGGTGGCCGAACCTTGCCCCCCAGTTTCACCGTCACCCGCCCAAGCAATTGAAACGCCCAGAAGAAGCCCCAGTCCAACTATCATGTGCTTGCGCATAGCGATCTCCAGTGATGGTCTCCATATTAGACACCGCACGGGAACTGTAGTTCCAGCGGATTTCCCACGGTGGCATCTTGACACTGAGCGCAGCCCGCTGGGTCGCGCTGTCTCCGTCCGGGCTAGAGCTTCTCCGCTGCGACGCTGGCGAGTTCGCTGCGTTCGCTCTTGGCCAGCGTGATGTGGCCCACGAGTTTCTGACCCTTGAGCCGCTCGACCATGTAGGACAAGCCGTTGCTCGACGTGTCGAGGTAGGGGTTGTCGATCTGGCCTACGTCGCCCGTGAGGATGATCTTGGTGCCTTCACCGACGCGGCTGACGATGGTCTTGACCTCGTGAGGCGTGAGGTTCTGGGCTTCATCGACGATCATGAACTGGTGCGGAATGCTCCGGCCACGGATGTAGGTTAGGGGTTCGAGAACGATCTGGCCCGACGCCATGAGTTGCTGAATCCGCTGCTCGGTGGTGCGGCTCTCGGCCTGCTGCGAGCCGTGGGCGCGGGTGCTCATGAGGTAGGCGAGGTTGTCGAAGATCGGCTGCATCCAGGCGGCGAGCTTTTCATCCTTATCGCCCGGCAGGTAGCCGATGTCACGGCCCATGGGCATGATGGGTCGCGCCACCAGCAGCTTGTCGTAACGTTGCTCCGTGACGATCTTGGCCATGCCGGCCGCGATCGCCAGCAGCGTTTTACCCGTGCCGGCTGAGCCCAAGAGCGTGACGAGTTTGACTTCGTCATCCAGCAGCAGGTCCATGGCCATTGTTTGCTGGACGTTTCGCGCCATGATGCCAAAGACGGGCTTGCGTGGGGCGTGGATGGGGATGAGGTGGTCGGTCTCGCCCAGTCGCCGCGCCAGGCCGGTGTGTGATTCATCCACCGCGTCGCGGAGTTGAACGAACTGGTTGCAATAGAGCGGTTGGGTGACCGTCTGGCCGTCCTGGAGCTTTTCGACGAGGTGCGGGCGCAGGGCCTCGATTTCCAACTGCTTTTCCTGGTAAAGCACATCGATCAACTCGCCGGGCACTGCCAGGGAAATGAAGCCACGGTAGAGGTGGTCAGCATCGACCTTCTGCGCTTCGAAGTCCTCGACGAGCAAGCCCAGCGCATCGCTCTTGATGCGGACGTTGATGTCCTTCGAGATGAGGATGGTTCGCTTACCGCTTTGGGTCAAGGCCCAGGCAACGCCGATGATGCGGTTGTCGGGAGCATCTTCGCTGATGGCTTTGGGTCGATCCTCAGCGGCGAAATTGATGCGCACCTTTCCGCCGTGGCCGTTCCACTCCACACCGTCCGCCAGGTGACCCTTTTCCCGCAGGCGGTCGAGGTGTCGAATGACCTCGCGTGCGTTGCGGCCTACATCGTCGCTCTGCTTCTTGAACTTGTCGAGCTCTTCGAGCACTGCGAAGGGCACGACCACTTCATTGTCATCGAACATGAACAATGCGTTGGGGTTGTGCAGCAGAACGTTGGTATCGAGGACGAAGGTCTTGACCTTGTCCTTGCTGTGACTGATTTTGCTCAAGCCGATCTTCTCCCTGTCCTTGCGGTTGTGTGACTGGCGGGTGCCGGTTCGTGGGGTTGGGGTGTTGGCCACCGCGTCCGTTGCCGCTGCGTCCTTTGTCGAGGGCGCGGTGGGATGCGCTGGGATGCGAGGGGTTGTGGCGGTGTCGAGGGTGGTGAGGGGGGTGGGGTCAGCGTCCATGCCGGCCAGCTCCTTGGCGATTGGGTTGCCTCTCATGCTATCGGAATCCGCAGTCACTTCCTGCCATAGATTGTGAGTTACATGATAGGGCAGCGGACACCGGGGCATTTGCCGGGGGTTCTGGCGGGTGTTTGCGAGGATTGGTGCCGAAAACAGCAATTTTTTTTGAAATTTTTACAAGTTTGGTCTTTATATTGGCTTAGCCAGTTGTTAATATGGGTAAAGTTCCGTGCCTTACCTTCCGGGGATAAACTTGCACGGCGAGGCCTTGGGGGTGTTGCATGACCATGCTCAAAATCCGCTGCCACGGGTGTGGCCAGCGTTATAAAGTGCCTGACACCTTTGCATTTAAGGTCGTCCGCTGCCGCCATTGCGGTCACGGCATCCGCGTTAGCGAGGATGTGTCGTACTGGCTGGGCGTCGTTGCGGACGTGTCGCGGGGTGAGGCGGCGGAGCCGGAGCTGCGCGAAAGCCAGGTGGCGGGCGCGTGAGATCCGAAATCTGAGATTTGCGAGGAGATCGGAAATCTGAGATTTGCGACGCTCCAAGCTGAAATCAGAGAATTGAGAATCTGAAATTTGAGATTTGAGATTCGCGATGCTCAAACCTGAAATTTCAAATTTGAGATGCTCAGATCTAAGATCTGATTTGAAAATTGAGATCAGCGATCAATGGGGCAATCGCAGGCCACCGTCGACGGGGAGGTCGATGCCGGTGATGTAGCGGCCGGCTTCGGAGCAGAGCAGCACGGCGGCGGGGGCGCAATCGGCGGGTTGGCCGAAGCGGCGAAGGGGGATTTTTTCGATGAACTTTTGCGCGTACTCTTCGTTACTCAGGGCCTGGGTGTTGCGATCGGTGAGGATCACGCCGGGGCTGAGGTTGTTGACGGTTACGCCGTGGGGGCCCAGTTGTGCCGCGAGGTTGCGCGCTGCGTTTTCCAGGGCGGCCTTGGTTGCGGCGTAGGTCACCAGGCGCGGGTGGGGGCGGTATTGCTGCACGCTGCCGATGGTCAAAATGCGTCCCCAGCCACGTTGTGCCATGCCCGGAGCGATGCGCTGGATTAACTCCAGTGAGCTGCGAAGATTCACGCTCACCTGCTGGGCAAAGGCATCGGCATCGATCTGGTGGTAATCCTGCACGATCTGCACCGACGCATTGACGACGAGAATGTCGATGGGGCCCAGCGATTTTTCCGTTGTCGCGATGATCTGAGCCGGGGCGTCAGCGTCGGCAAGATCACCCTGGACAATGCAGGATCGCTTGATGGTCATCGCGACTTCCTGCGCGGCTTCGCGTCGGCCGACGAAATGCACCGCCACCGCAGCGCCGCATTCGCCTAGCGCCAGGGCGATATCACGGCCAATGCCACGACTGGCTCCGGTGACCAGGGCTGTGCGACCGGTGAGATTGAAGCTGTCGATCATGGTCGTCATTTTTTGGTGCTCCAAGTGGCGAACCTCAGGTTGTGCCCACACCAGCGTTCTGCAATGGAAGCCACTGCTCCTGCCAGCGGCGATCAATGCCAGCCCGCCATGTTTCGGCAGCGGTCTGCAATTCGCGGGCAAGTTGGGGCTCAGAATCCACGAGGTTCAGCCGTTCGCCCGGATCCGTCGCCAAGTTCGCCAGATGTACTTCAGTGACCGGGCCCTGATGCTCGACCTCGCGTGGTTTGAGAACCAGTTTCCAATCTCCGCGTCGCACGGCTGTCTGCTCGCCCTGCTCAAAAAACAGATCGCGCTGCGGCAACGATTCGCCGCGCAGCAGCAGAGGCGAGAGATCTACGCCGTCGCATTCATCGGGCTGGGAGGCGCCCGCCAGTCCGAGCATGGTGGGCAGTACATCCATGCTGGCGATGGGTTGGTCGATGACTTGGCCCGGGGCGATGGATCGGGGGAAGTTGATGATGCCCGGCACGCGCAGGCCACCGTCAAAAAGGCTGAACTTGTGGCCGCGGAACGGGCCGGTGGTGCCGCCGTAGTAGGGCGATGTTGTGCCGTCGAGCCAGTTGCGGGTTTCGCGCGATGGGCCGTTGTCGGAGCAGAAGAAGATGCACGTGTTGTCGCGGATGCCCAGGCGTTCGAGCTCTGCCACAACCTCACCCACGCCGTCATACACAGCCGCGATCATGGCGGCCATGATCCTTCGTTCCGGGGGCAGGTCGGGGAAACGATCGAGGTATTCAGGCGGCGCGTGCATGGGGTAATGCGGCGCGTTGTAAGCCAGGTAAAGCACGAATGGCTTGTCACACTGGTGGGCGTCGCGGATGGATTCGATACCGTGCTGGGTGATGAGCTGCGTCATGTATTGGCCGTTGCGGAAAATCTCGCGGCCATCCTGCCAAAGATCGTGGAGCGGATCGATGTTCCGGTCCCAGTAGAAGATGTGGGAGTAGAAGTCGATGCAGCCGGCGAGGTGTCCAAACCAACTGTCAAACCCGTGATCCTGCGGGCGCGATCCGGGTGCCAGACCCAAGTGCCACTTGCCGCTCATCGCTGTGCGATAGCCCTGCTGTTGGAGCAGGCGGGCGAACGTCGGGACACTGGCGGGTAGGCCGGTGGCGGTGCGGTGGCCCCTTAGGATGGAGCGGACTCCCGCGTTGCCGGGATAGCGTCCGGTGAGCAGGGCGGCGCGGGTTGGCGAGCAGACGGCTCCGTTGGCGTAGAAGGCTGAGCAGCGCGCTCCGCCTGCCGCCAGGGCATCAAGATGCGGTGTGCGCAGGTCGGCACTGCCCATGCATGACAGATCGCCGTAGCCTTGATCGTCTGTGAGAATCACGATGAAATTGGGCGTAGCGATCATGGGCTACATCCTACATTTTTCGCGAGGTCAGCACGACGGTACACTGGCCGCCACACGACCCCGAGACTTCAAGCGGAGCAACCATGGCTAAAGGCGAGCATCTGAGTTCATATCAACAGAAAGTGGTGCGGCGATTCTATGAGCATGCCGACACCCGCACGCTTACCGCATTGAGCGAGTTGACCTCGGACCTGTATCTCTGCGAAAGCGACAAGCAGGCTGACAAGCTCTGGAAGCGCGTTGAGGGACTGCTGTCCAAGGCGGGCGTGGCACCGTCACGGCTGGCACAACTCATGCAATCACGCGATGTGGCGGCATTGGCGGCGCTGGTTGGTGAACTCACCGCTAAGTCTTGATGCCAGAGGCCAAACTTCGAACTGCCCCACTTGATCATTAGCGCGGGATGTCCGCCATCGCCCGATGCAACGCTGCGACTTCGTCGAGCAACTTCAGCGTGCGATCCAACGGCAGCATCGTGGCGGCATCCGACAGGGCCGAGCGTGGGTCGGGGTGCGTTTCGATGAACAAGGCCCCAACGCCCGCAGCCACCGCACATCGCGCCAGCATCGGGGCTCGCTCGGGTCGGCCGCCGGAGCTGTTGCCCTGCCCGCCGGGCTGCTGGGTGGAGTGCGTCACGTCGAAGCAGACGGGCCAATCCATCTCCAGCATGTCCGCCACGCCGACGAAATCGTTCACCAAGCGGTTGTAGCCGAAGAACGTGCCGCGTTCGGTGAGGATGATGCCTGCGCGTTGACCTGCGTCGGCGAAACCTTCCTTGAGCTTGGCCACGACGTTGGTCATTTCCGCCGGGGAAAGGAATTGGCCCTTTTTGACATTGACGACCCGGCCCGTGGCGGCTGAGGCGACCAACAAGTCGGTCTGACGGCATAGAAACGCGGGCACCTGGACGATGTCCACAGCCTGGCCGATGGCGGGCGCTTGATTCGACTCGTGGATGTCCGTCGTGACCGGCACGCCCAGCGTTTTGCCCACATCCGAGAGCATTTTCAGCCCATCGTCGAGCCCCGGACCCCGCGGGCTCCGCCCTGAACTGCGGTTGGCCTTGTCAAAACTGGCTTTGAAGATGAAACCCAGCCCCAGTGCAGCACAGCGGTTACGCACAGCCTCCCCGATCCGCAGGCACAGGTCGCGCGACTCCGCCACGCATGGCCCGGCGATGATGGTCAGGGGAGAGTCCGGGCCCAGGGTGATATCGCCGATCTTGATCGTTTGCATTGCATGAGGGTCCAATTTGGTGGGGCGATTGTATCGCACGCGGCGCGGGAACATCTTTGCGGTAAGATGCGTCTAACCCAAAACGACGCTGACGTCTCAGCGTCATTCACCGCACCGGGAGCTCATGCCCATGGATATCCGCCGTTCGATTCTCGCGATGGTTTGTTCGTTTATCCTCACTGTCCCAGCCCTGTCGTTAGTGATGCTGGAAGCACGGGCCGATGAAGAGGCACCGACCCCGCCGCCGAAACTGGAGCCTGCCGACGATACCCCCAAGCCGCCCAAGAAGCCGGGCCAATTGCGGCTTTATCTGCTGGATGGTGCTGTGCTCACCGGCGAGTTGGCCATCAAGGAGTTCGTCGTCAAGACGGAGTTTGGCGACCTGAAGGTTCCCGTGTCCGAGGTTCTGGGCTTCACCCCGGGCCTTGACAGCCATCCGAAGCTCAACGCCCGGCTCAACGAGCTGATTCAGCAATTGGGCTCAGCCGACTTCGCCGAGCGTGAGGCGGCACAGAAGGAACTCCAGGGCATGGGCGTCTCCATCCGCGGTGAGCTCGAGAAGTTCGTCAAGGATGAAGATGCGGAGCGGCGCACGCGGGTGCAGGCCTTGCTGGACGAGATGGCGGAGTTGGTTGACCAGGATGATCCCGAAGCGGCCGTCGGTGACAAGCTCATCAAAGAGGACACGATGATTACGCCGCAGTTCACGATGGTGGGTCGCATTCAGCCCGAGAGCTTTTCGGTCAACAGTGCCTACGGCGTTTTGACGGTCAAGCTCAGCGACATTCGCGACGCCCGGCGGGACGGCGGGGCGGCTGAGGACATCCGCAAGACCGTGGATGTGCAGGGCCAGAACCTGGCGATGACCAACTGGAAGGACTCGAAGGTACGTCTGGAGCGTGGCGACACGGTGTCGATTACCGCCGATGGCATGATCACGCTGTCGCCCTGGGGCAGTCGGG
>JBGSTK010000133.1:0-3118 GCA_041736565.1 Phycisphaeraceae bacterium
AGTGATTTTGAATAGGACACGTTTGAGACTCCCAGATAAAATGACCAATACCCAGCGCAAACACACCACAGCCATCGCCCACCGACGATCCCAAGGGATGGCGTCAAAAAGCAAGTCCGCCGAAACTGGGTCCATAACCCATCCGTCTCCGCCCCAACAAGATGTTTCATAATCCAACCGGAAACCAGAAGGTGCCCCGAAGCCGACCCCGGCCCGAAGAGCCCCAACGGAATCATTTCTCAACATACTACCCCAACATAACCATGTCAAATCAATGTCAATACGGTGGAAAACCGGTGGGCAACGATGACTCAAAACGTGCCTTTAGAGCACTACTCGTCCAATCGTAGCGTATAGCCGCAGTGTTGGTCGCAGTTGGCGGCATCGCTTGCGGTCACGCGATCCAACACCGATTGCATCGTTTCCCACAACGCCTGACGTGTGCGACAGGCCAGGGATCGCAACATCTGTTTCACCTTCGAAAAAATCATCTCGATCGGATTGAAGTCCGGACTGTACGGCGGCAGGAAAGGCGCTGGCCGAGGGTGGGTTGAGCGAGCGGGCCGATCGGCGGGCGCGGGAGCTAGCCCGCGATCAGGACCTGCGAATCATCCGACCCAGGGGACTGAGGATGGCCCCCTTGAACCGGCCGGCGGATGTGGAGCAGCCGGCCCGTCGGTACATCCGCCGCACGCACGACGCCCGCCTGCCCTTGCCTGGCGAGCAGATCGTTCGCGTCTATAAAGGCCACCGATACGTGGTCGAGGTGCTCGACGATGGGTTCGCCTACGAGGGCAGTCGCTACCAGAGCCTCTCGGCCGTCGCTCACGCAATCACCGGGGGACACGGGAACGGCTTCAAGTTCTTTAACCGCGAGCAGCCCGCCATGGAGGCCGAATGACCAAGGACAATGGCAAAGGCAAGTCGATCCGGTGTGTGGTTTACACCCGTAAGGGCACCGACGAGAACCTGGACCTCGACTTCAAACTCGTTGGACGCCCAGCGCGAGGCGGGTGAGGCGTACATCAAGAGCCAGCAGCACGAGGGTTGGGTCTGCCTGGATGATCGCTATGACGACGCTGGCTTCTCCGGTGGCAACACCGAGCGTCCAGCGTTCCAGCGGCTGATGGCGGATGTGGCTGAGGGCAAGCTTGACTGCATCGTGGTCTACAAAATCGACCGGCTCAGCCGCAGTCTGATGGACTTCGCCAGGATCATGGAGACGTTCGAGGCCAACGGCGTCTCTGTGGTCAGCGTCACCCAGCAGTTCTATACAACCACCAGCATGGGCAGGTTGACTTTGAACATTCTGCTGAGCTTCGCCCAATTCGATCGGGAGATCATCTCTGAGCGCACGCGGGACAAGATCGCCGCCGCCCGACGCAAGGGTAAATGGACAGGCGGCCCGCCGGTGCTGGGATACGACCGTCTCCGTGACAACCGGGGCAGTTGCATCGAAGTGAACAAGGATGAGGCCGAGCGTGTCCGGGCGATCTATCGTATGTATCTCGAAGAGGGATCGCTGCTGCCGACGCTGCTTTCGCTTAGGGCGCACGATTGGAAGGCCAAGCGATACGAAACGGCCAAGGGTAAATGGCGTGGAGGCGCCGAGTTCGACAAGTCGGCGCTCCAGAAACTGCTTACCAACGTCATTTATATTGGCAAGGTGACGTACAAGGGCGGGGTCCACGAGGGCGAGCACAAGGCCATCATTGACGAAGATCTGTTCGCCCGCGTGCGGGGCCTGCTTCGGCGGAACCGCAACTCCGGCGGCAAGCACAGCCGAAACAAGCACGGCGCTTTGCTCAAGGGGCTGGTCCGCTGCGGCCTGCGGCTGCGCTATGAGCCATTACTTCACCACGCGGGGCACCACACGCTACCGCTACTACGTGTGCATCCGCGCCCAGAAGAACGGGTGGAATGCCTGCCCAGCGCCGTCGCTGCCCGCCAAGCAACTGGAAGATTTCGTCGTCGAGCAGATCAAAGTGCTCGGCCGTGACCCCGGAGTGCTGGACGACGCGCTGCAGGCGACGCAGGCGCATCTTCAGACGAGGTGGACGCGCTGGAGCGCCAGCGGATCGAGGTGGAGAACGCGATTAAGAACCTTGGACGTCAGGTCGGCGAGATCGCGGCCCGTGCCGGATTCGAGGGCGCGACGCGGCAACTCCGGCAGCTGCAGGCCGACATCCAGAACCGTCAGCAGGATGCCACAGTGATCAACGCCCAAGTTGCGCGGCTTCGCCTGCGCATGCTTGAGCCGGATGAACTGGTCGGGGCCATCGAGGCGTTCGACCCGCTGTGGGAAACGCTGCCACCTGCACAGAAGGCCAGACTGGTGCACCTGCTGATTGAGCGGGTCGAGTACGACGGCGAGAATAAAACGATCTCGCTCACCTTCCATCCAACCGGCATCCGCACGCTTACCGCGGAGCAGCGAGAGAACGCAACATGCCCGACGAACTGACACTGACGATAAAGATTCACTTCTCGATGGCCAACAAGGGCAAGCGTCAGATCAAGCCCGGCCCGGACCCGATCGCCAACACTCCCGACGGCCGGGTGCCCCGCGTGTCCCGCTTGATGACGCTGGCAATCAAGTTCGACCGCCTCATCGCCGACGGGGCCATCCGCGACCAGGCCCAACTCGCCGAACTCGACTATGTCACTCGTGCCCGTGTCACGCAGGTCATGAATCTGTTCTACTACGCCCCCGGTCAACGATGCGGGCACGTTAATCCAGGGCATCTACGCCAGCGTGCCAGGCGCTGCGGGCGGACATGGCAACATCCAGCACATCGGCAACGGTGGGATCGGGGGCAGGCCATCCATGCCGGCCGATGCGACGATCACCCACGGCTGCGGTCAGGATGGCAACCCCACCGGATCGGACCCGGCATCGAGTTCCAACGTCTACTTCGTCGCCTTCTGGTGACCCATGCCCGCGACCATTGAAAGCATCTCGGGAATCATCCGCTGCGGGCCCGAGCACCCCCGGCATGGCGATCCCTACGTCTGGTGCGCCACCCTCCGCTGGCTTGACCCCCAAACCGTCGAGGTCGCGGGCGTGGATCGGCCGCCTACGCATCACCAGTGGCGCGAGGTGATGGCGGCGGTCAGG
>JBGSTK010000134.1:0-5581 GCA_041736565.1 Phycisphaeraceae bacterium
AGTGATTTTGAATAGGACACGTTTGAGACTCCCAGATAAAATGACCAATACCCAGCGCAAACACACCACAGCCATCGCCCACCGACGATCCCAAGGGATGGCGTCAAAAAGCAAGTCCGCCGAAACTGGGTCCATAACCCAGCCGTCTCCGCCCCAACAAGATGTTTCATAATCCAACCGGAAACCAGAAGGTGCCCCGAAGCCGACCCCGGCCCGAAGAGCCCCAACGGAATCAATTCTCAACATACTACCCCAACATAACCATGTCAAATCAATATCAATACGGTGGAAAACTGGGATGCAACCCGTGCGTCGAAGGGCGAGCCAGGATCGGCATGTGCCATGCCGCCAATGGCTGCGAACGACAAGGCAACAAAGCCAAGGGAGTACCAACAATGGGCCACGCCCCATGGGCAAAACAACCACCTCGGAATTGCTGCTTGAGGCTTGCTCATTCTGAGCCTGCGCCTTGAGTTGGGCGGAGAAAAGCATCTGCAGTTACGGCTCTGTTCGCGCCGACGAATAACCATAGTGTGCTACTGCGTCGATGCGGCATCGCCACGTTCCCAAGGCGCTGGCTCAACGGCCATGCACACCTGGTCCAACCCACTGTAAACCGCCAGGTTGCTGGTTCGAGTCCAGCTCGGGGAGCTTTGATTTAGGTTGCGAAACGACGCGACCCACCAGTTAACGCTGAACCCCGCTGCCGAGGGGTCGCGGGGTTATTTCGTTACCGCCAGTAATCGCAAGGGTTTACGTCGCATCCGGCCGTGGCCGGAACCCCCGTGAGAGCGCCGGGGATCGTGGCGCGAGCGCCCCCTCCTGGCCGGGTGCGGTTCCGGGGCGAGAAGGCTCTGACTCTCTCGCGCCGGCCCCCATTCCAGTTAACAGCCCTGTTGCTTCCGCCGCGTGATCGCAACAGGTTCATGGCAGGGCCTAGACGATGTCAGTCACGTGAGTTCTGCCGTATGCATCATGAATGCAACGCAGGTCACCCTCAATGGGATTGCCCTGTTCGAGCTGGAAGGTGAGGTGACCGGCCACCGTCAGGGCCTTTTTCCATATCCCAACCATCCGCAGCGTGAAGACGGCTCCGTCGAGGGGGCGACGCCCAGTAACACCTCGCCGGCCGTTGATGATGCGCTCCACCCATTGCCCCAGTTTATTGCCGAGCGCGTCGACGATCTGTGCTGGTTCTGGCGGGAATTCGACGAAGCGGTTTAGGCCACTGCAAACAATGTTGTCCATGCCGATGGCAACGAACCCCGGCAGCCCCTGGTTCTGTATCTGTTCGTACCCCTTCGAAATGTTGTCGTTGATCTTCGTTTCGCTGGACACGTATTTGCACGCCACCCCGATGACCTGGGACAAGCCGCCGCGCGAGATGCGCAGGTCGGGCTCGGCGAACTCAACGTACATCCCACACCGATGGAAGAGAGCTCCCATGTAGAGCTCGTACAGGTACTCCTTCGACTGGCTCTGTTCAAAGTCTTGGGAGATGTCCGTCATCGTCGACAGCTCGAGCTGCATCTTCAGCACCTCCTGAGGGAGCGGCTTGAGCGCGATAGCAGAGCCGCAAAGCATGTCAACCGCAATCATCGCTCGGTACCACCCGAGGAAGTCCACCTTCATCCATTTCTTCAGGGCTTCTTCCTGGGAAGCGTCCATGTCCGCGAGGAACTGTTTCACCATCTCCATCTGCTTCTGAAGAGGCGCGTTTCGTGGGTAGGTGAATCCCAGTTGCTTCGCCAGTTGGTCAAAGTCTCGGATCTCGGCCTTCAGCTTCTCGTATCCCACGCTTACCTCCTCGCGGTCTGCTCCGCAGGGAATTTTACGGGATCGGGCGGCGGCTAACCAATGGCCTCACAAACCCGGTAGTCAGCAGGTGAGGGGACCGGCGGTGTGCCGGTCTCTCGCATTCCGTTGCCAGGCATCGCGCCGGTCGCCAAGCGAAGGTCGTTGCGGGCATCGCCTCTCACGGAGAGCGCCGATGGCCGTCCCCACCGACCCGACCGACCCCGCCAACATGAGTTCTGATGACCGCCTCGCCGAGGTTGCCGCGATCCTTGCCGAAGGGGTACGGCGTCTGCGGCGCCGGGCCGCGATTTCAGCGGCTTTTGTCGGTTCCCGCCCCAAAAGAATCTGGAGATTTTTCGCAGGATGGCCTTGATGTCTGCGCCAAAGGCTTCATGGACACCGTGGTTAACGCCTCAAGAGAGGCTCAGAACAGGAGTTACGTGATGAATGGCAACGTTAAGGCAGAACTGGCGGCGCTGCGGAAGATGACGCCAGCCCAGCTCCGGGGCAAATACCTGGAGTTGTTCGGCGAGCCCAGCCGGTCGGGCAACAAGGATTTCCTCTTCAGGCGGCTAGCCTGGCGGGTGCAATCTCTGGCCGAAGGCAGCCTCTCCGACCGGGCACGGCAGCGGCTAAGCGTCTTATGGAAGTCGGGACTAGTCGTAAGGAAGCCGGTACGCGTCGTACGGAAGTCGCTAAGCCCTCGAAGGAACCCCGGCGAAGGATGCAAGGCACCGCACACGCACGGCAAAGCCACCAGCCCGATAACCGGCCGGAAGCGTAAGCGACGGACAGGGAGATGCCCTGTGGGGAGTTGTCGTCTCCCGCCGGCATAGGCGCCGGATCGATGCGAACAACACTGCGGGAAAGCGATGGCCCCGATATATGGGCAGATGCTGACCATGCGACCATGGACCATGCCGCGGCGGATGGGCATTTGACATGACAGTGCAACGTCGTTATCATATTATCCAGACGAAGGTCTTCGTCCTTTGCCCCTGCCACTGTATCTTGCTGATCTGCCTCGCAGCTTGTTCGCGGAGCATTGCCATTTTCATATTGCTCATGCACTATTCCTCCTCAACGAGAACCGTTGATGGAGATGCGACTTGCGCATGCTTTCTCCCCATGCCCGTGCTTCTTTCAATTGTCCTATCCTCATGCGAGTTGTACATGCTGTTGCGCGTTTGCTTTGCCGTGTGCTAATTCAACTGTTGCCCATGTGCTTGTTCACAGCGGCAGCAGGGACACTCGTTGTGTCTACTGCTTGAAATCGCGTGGTGCTTAAAACCACGGTGGACTACAAGCTTTGCACACGGAGCTGAATCGTGAAAAATATTAGAGGGATTCGAATTAGTTGGGCGTGCGTCTTGGCAGGTACCGGTGTTCTGGCAATCTGCTGTTTTACTCCGGGCCAGATCGACAGCCTGCTTACTGCAATCGTCGCGACGGTGTTGGCCACGCTCATTCTTAAGGGTTGAAACAATACATGACTGCCCGAGGCACGGTCCAACTCGGATCTGAGTTGGACCGTGCCATCGCGGCTCTAGGAGCACAAACAATGACACAAGGAATCGTTTTCGACTACTCGTCTGTCTTTCCCGCCAATGAGTTCACTACCGTCAGCCAGATCAAACAATTCGCTGCCGACCACGGTGTGCATGAATCCAACCTGGTAGTGATCGCCAACGGCGGCCAGCAGAATCCATCGCTGTGGCCCAATGCCCACTGGCGCACAACCACCGCGATGCCTGCAAATGCCCCTCAACTTGCCAACGAGGAGATCCAACGAATGGCTAACGAAGGGCGGGTTAGCGGTATCTTTCTCCTCAGTCACAGTCGCGAAGTGCTCGCAATTGCGAACCAGGCTTCGTTGCCCAACATGCCGCTCGTTCCGCGCCACCTAAAGATGTTCGACACGCCGGATCGCCCGAAGCCCGCCTCCCCGACGGGCTGGCGGTTTGATGCCATCGCATCTGAAGAGGAAGCCGTACAAACAATGATCGACTGCCTTGCGGCCGCTGGCGCTCGCGATCAGAAGTCAGGACTTTTCTCGACGGAGATTCGCCCGCTCATGAGAGGTCGCGATCCACGATGGGCTGGGAAATCAAGTGTTGACGGAACGCTCGGCCTGATGCGGACGCTCTTGCAGATTGCAGCTCATCGAGGCTTGATCGAGGTGGGTCAAGGTACTCACCCATCAAACCCCGTTGTGTGGCTTACCCAAGCGGGCATCAAGCTGGCCGCCGAGCCTGGAAGGCAGGCGAAACCACCTGCGAAAGCTTCTGAATTAGCATCAGTGCCTCACCAGCCGGCTGAAGCCGTCAGCGAGGTCACCACCAGCAAAGACGAATCCACGAAATTGGGCGATTTTGAAGCCATTTGCCGCGTCAAAGGCCTCGGCCCCTTTTCAACGGTTAGGTTGATCGCGTATGAATGCATCGAGAACCACGCGAAAGCCAAACCCTGTTCCCTTACCGAAATCATCTTTGCCGGAGTCGAGTCGGCCGGTCCAATCGTTGCCAAACGGCTGGGCGCAGCGCCGGACGCGAGTCTGTCGGATCGACGTCGAGCCTGGCCGCATGTTGTTGAGATGCTCCAGAGGCACTTACCAAGATCAGAGGCGGTCTTGAGCGCAGACGAACCGATTAGCGCTCGGTGGGGTGCGAGCAACAAGATCGTGACCGGATTCAAGGATGAATGGAAGGAGCACGCAGACGGCGTGATCGTGATGGGGATTATTGAGGCACTGGGGGAGTTTTCAGAGGAGAGGCTATTCGACCTTGCGGGACTGTTGCATTTCAGGCGAGATGCCTCGTCGATCTCACGCACCATCAGGATCATCGAATTGCTCATCGAGGGCAAAAAGCTGGTGCCCGGGACCAACGCGAATGGTGAGTCGGTATTGCGACCAGCCACACGGTCAACAGCTGATCAACGTTCCAGCGCCGAGGACCAGATCGAGCCCCCCAGAGACATCCGTCTGGCCAAATGAGCATCAGGTCTACATTCGCGTTCTCTATCGCCGGCACCTACATGTGCCGGCGTTTTTTTTTCCCCTCCCTGAAGATGGCCTGATCTGGCCTGGCCTTTTAGTATCTCGACGTCTAGTACAACCATTTCGACCGCCAACCCGGTAGTTAACAGGTAGAGGGATCAACACCGCGTTGGTCCCGCATCCAGTTGCCAGGCAGCACACCGGTCGCCAAGCGAAGGTCGTTGCGGGCATCGCCTCTCACGGAGAGCGCCGATGACCGTCCGCACCGACCCGACCGACCCCGCCAACATGAGTTCTGATGACCGCCTCGCCGAGGTTGCCGCGATCCTTGCCGAAGGGGTACGGCGTCTGCGGCGCCGGGCCGCAATTCCGGGGATTCCTGGCGAAACTGCCACCCCAAAAGAATCTGAAGAATTCTCGCGGAATGGCCTCGATGTCTGCCCGTAAATGAGGCTTCATGGACACCGTGATCCGGGGGGTTAACGCCTCAAGAGAGGCCCAAAACGGGAGTTACACGATGAATGGCAACGTTAAGGCAGACCTGGCGGCGCTGCGGAAGATGACGCCATCGCAGCTCCGGGGCAAATACTTGGAGTTGTTCGGCGAGCCCAGCCGGTCGGGCAACAAGGATTTCCTCTTCAGGCGGCTAGCCTGGCGGGTGCAATCTCTGGCCGAAGGCAGCCTCTCCGACCGGGCGCGGCAGCGGGCGGCTGAGTTCGCCGACATCCGCACGACCATGCCACGTACGCCACCGGTTACGGCGGACGCCACCCAACGCCACGTGGC